>DATMGZ010000001.1:0-3952 GCA_035555155.1 Solirubrobacteraceae bacterium
CAACGTGGTGTGGTCGCTCGTGTTCAAGCGCGAGCCCGCCGATCCCAACCCGTGGCGCTCGAAATCGCTCGAGTGGCAGCTGCCCACGCCGGTGCCGCTGCACGACTTCGACACCTTCCCGGTGTTCGACGAGGACCCGTATCCGTACGGAGCCGAGCGACCCGGAGCCCCGGCCGTCGCGGCGGGAGGAGCAAGCTAGACCATGGAAGCCTCCGCCCCCGCCGCCCCGCACATCGAGCCCGAGCCCCGCGAGTGGCAGCCGCGAGCGCTGTGGGTGGGCGCCCGGCTGCTGTGCGGCGCCGCGGCGTTCTTCTTCATGGCGTTCGTGTTCGCCTACTTCTACCTGCGCTCGCTGGACTCCAATCAGCACTGGAAGATCGGCACGGTCACCGTCCCGATCGGGTTCGGCGTGGCGATCGCCTCCTCACTCGTCCTCAGCGCCGTGCTGCTGCGGCTCGCGGCGAGCCGTCCCGAGCGGGTCGTGGGACTCGGGGGCGCCGCCCTGGCGCTCGCGCTGCTGTCGGTCGTGCTCCAGGTGATCGAATGGACGACGCTCGGCTTCGGGCCGGCCAGCGGCGGCTACGCGAGCGTGTACGTCGGCTGGACCGCGTTCTACGCCGTGTTCGGGCTGGTCACCGCGTACTGGATCGAGACGCAGGTCGCCACCTCGTGGCGCAGCCGGCGCGAGGGCATCCGCAAGCTGCGGCACGAGGGCGTCGTGGGCGACGACCGCGAGCTGCTCAGCGCCGGACTCGAAGCGTGCTCATTCTTCTGGATCTTCTACGTGGCGATCGGGGTCGTGACGTTCATCATCCTCTACGTGGTGTGAGCGGTGACCTGGTCGGGTTGGTCGATCGAGCCCGCACTGGCCTACGTGGCGCTGGCCGCCTGGCTCTACTGGCTCGGCGGCCGCAGCTACAGCCGCACGCCCCACGAGCCACTGCGCGCCGTCGCATTCGCCGCGGGTCTGGTGACGATCGTGCTCGCGCTCGACTCGCCGATCGACGGGTACGCCGACCAGCTGTTCTGGGCCCACATGACCCAGCACGTGCTGCTGCTCACCGTGGCGCCGCCGCTGATCCTGCTGGGCCGCCCCTGGCCGCGGATGTGGCTCGGACTCCCGCCGGCATGGCGCACGACGCTCGGGCGGGGGATCGCGCGGGCGGGCTGGACCGCCCCACTGCGCGCCCTGGCGCGCCCGTGGCCGGCCTGGCTGCTGTTCAACGCGACGATCGTCCTCTGGCACATTCCGCGCGCCTACGAGGAGACCCTGACCTCGGGCATCGTCCACCAGGTCGAGCACGCGATGTTCTTCTTCACCGGCCTGTTGTTCTGGGCCCGCGTGATCGATCCCGGGCCGCTGCGCCCGCGCCTGAGCTGGCCGGCGCGGATCGCCTACGTCATCGGCGCGATGGTCGTCGGCTGGGGGCTGGCGATCGCGCTGGTGCTCTCCCCGGATCCGCTCTATCCGCACTACGCGGCGCTCGCCCACCGGCCCGGCGGGATCTCGGCGCTGACCGACCAACAGCTCGCCGGGGGGATGATGTGGGTTCCCGGCTCGCTCGCCTACGGGATTGCGGCCATCTTCGCCTTCTACCGCTGGCTCGAGCCGGAGAGCGCATCCCGCGCGCATCGGCCGGCGCTCACGACCTGAGGAGACCACGCACGACATGCCACCGATTCCGTACGCCGACAACTTCCTGGCCGGCTCCATCCTCACGTTGCTGCTGCCGATCGGCCTGCTGATCGTGATCGCGGTCTGGTACGTGCTGGCGATCAAGCGGGTCCCCGACGGCACGACCAAGCCGCTGCCGCCGCAGACGCACGCTTCGGACGTACCGCCCGGTGGGGCGGGCACCCAGACCGAGCCACCCACCCCGGCGGCCTAGTGGAGGCCGGCGCCCACACCCACCTCGAGCCGCACGGGCGCCGCCCGGGCGCGACCCGGATCATCGCCGCGGTCGCCTGCGCGGCGCTCGCCGGCGTCGCCATCGGCGTCGGCGTCGGCGTGCACTACCTGTTCACCGCGCCGGCCAAGGCGCCCGTCACGACGGCGTCGGGTGTAAGGCTGGGCGGGGCGGCCACCTGGCCAGCCGGCGTGCGGGTGGCTCCGCCCATCACCACCCTGCGCGACCAGACCGGGCGGCCGTTCTCGCTCAGCTCGCTGCGCGGTCGCACCGTGACGATGGCGTTCTTCGACTCCTACTGCACGCAGACGTGCCCGCTCGAGGGGCGCGCCCTGGCCGTCGCCGAAGCCGCGCTGCCGGTCGCCCAGCGCCCGGTCCTGGTGGTGGTGAGCGTCAATCCGCGCGATACGCCCGCCAGCACGCGGGCTGCCGCTCGGCGGTGGGGTCTGGCGCAGGTCGGCCCGTGGCGCTGGCTCCGCGGGACGCATGCGCAGCTGGCACGGGTATGGAGCGCGTACAGGATCTTCGTCGCCCCGCCCGCCAACGGCGACATCAGCCATACCGAGGCCCTGTATCTCATCGATCACCGTGGCTATGAGCGCTCCGCCTACGTGTATCCGTTCTATCCCCAGTTCGTGACCACCGACCTGCGGACGCTCACGGGCGCCCGGAGCGGCTGACCGTGGCCGTCGCCGAGATCGACCCGGCGCTGGCGGTGACCGGGATCGCCGACGCCCTGCCGGCCGCGCGCGGCGAGCGCAGCCGTATCGGCGCTGCGGCCACGACGGCGAGCTGGCACGACTACGTGACCCTGACGAAGCCGCGGATCATGTCGCTGCTGGTCCTGACCTCGGTCTGCGCCATGGTCGCCGCGGCCGGCGGGGATCCGGCGCCGCTGCCCCTCGTGGCGCTCGTGCTCGGCGGCGGGCTCGCGTGCGGCGGCGCAAGCGCCCTGAACCACGTGCTCGACCGTGACATCGACCGTCTCATGGGCCCGCGCACCGCCTCGCGGCCCGTTGCCTCGGGGCGGATCTCGCCGGCCCGGGCGGTGGCCTTCGGGCTCACGCTCTCGGGGCTCGCGTTCCTCGTTCTGGCGGCATTCGCCAATCTGCTCGCGGCCGGGCTGGCGCTGGCCGGTGGCGCCTTCTACGTGCTCGTGTACACGCTGTGGCTGAAGCGCACGACGTCGCAGAACATCGTCATCGGGGGCGCCGCGGGCGCGTTCCCGCCGCTGGCCGGTTGGGCCGCCGCGACTGGGCGGCTCGGGCTCGGGGCCATGTTCCTGTTCCTGATCATCCTGCTGTGGACGCCACCGCACTTCTGGGCGCTCGCGCTGCTGCTGGCGCCGCACTATGCCGCGGCCCGCGTCCCGATGATGCCGGTGGTGCGCGGAGCGACGGCGACGGCGCAGCAGGTGTTCATCTACGCGCTGGCGCTGACGGCGCTCACCGCGGTGCCGTTCCTCACCGGCACCTTCGGCGTCGTCTACCTTGCTGCGGCGATCGGGCTCGGAGCGGTTCTGTGCGCGCTCACATGGCGCCTACGCGTCGAGAGCGTCCCGGCGCGGGCGGCGGTCCTCTTCCACTACTCGCTGCTGTATCTGGCGCTGCTGTTCGTGGCCGTCGCGCTCGACGCCGTGATCCGCTGACGTCCGCGGGACCGGGGCGGCCCTCCGCGTCCCACCGCACCCGCTAGCATCACGTTTGTTCGGAACCGAAAAGATGAGAATCTAGGAGCACTCCGCCGACCGAAGGGTGGAGTTGGAAGGGAATTGAATATATGTCTGACGCCGTTACGCGCGTGTCCGTCGAGATCGCGGGCAAAGAGATCTCGTTCGAGACCGGCAAGCTGGCCAAGCAGGCCTCCGGCGCCGTTGTCGTCCGTGCGGGCGACACGATCGTCCTGTCCACCGCCACGCGGGGCAATCTCCGCGACGTGGACTTTCTTCCTCTGACGGTTGACGTCGAGGAACGCATGTATGCAGCCGGGAAGATTCCCGGCTCGTTCTTCAAGCGCGAGGGACGCGCGGGGGAGAAGGCGACGCT
>DATMGZ010000002.1:0-5369 GCA_035555155.1 Solirubrobacteraceae bacterium
TGACTGCTCGTAAAGTCCGTCCTAGGGTTCCCCCCCATGCCCCGCGCCACCCGCCCGTCGCGCCGTCTCGACCGCACCGCCCGACGCGGGCAGCTGATCGATGCGGCGATGCCCGTCGTCGCCGCTCAGGGGTTCGCGGACTTCTCGCTCGAGGACGTCGCCGCCCCGGTCGACGTGACGCGCAACCTGCTCTACCACTACTTCCCGCGCGGCCGGCCGGACATCCTGGTCGCCGTCGTGGAGGAGGCCGGACGCGAGCTCACGGCCGACTGGGTCACCGACAGCGCGCTCCCGCTCGAGCAGCGCCTGGCCGCGAACTTCGCCCGCATGCCCGAGCACGCGCTCGGCCCCACCGACGCCTGCCGGATCCACCGCCTGGCCCGTGCCGCCGCGGAGCCGGAGCTCACCGCGAATCGTCGCCGTGTGCGTCGAGATGGTCATCGCGAGCATCTCCTTCAACCACCTCGGTACGGCGGAGCCACCGCCGCTCGTGCACCTCGCGCTGAGCGGGTACCAGGCGTCGGCCGAGACGATCCTCGACGAGGCCCTGGCCACCGACGCCCCGCGCGCGCCGGTGATGCGGACCCTCACCGACACGCTCGTCGCGACGATCGCCGCCGCGCGGGCGGCAGCGGACGCGTGAGCAACGCTCCGGGCGTCAGGATTTCGGCTTGCGGCGGTTGCGTCGCCGTGTGACCGGCATGCTCGCCAGCGCGTCCTCGAGCTCGGCGACCGCCTCGCCCGTGTAGACGGCGAGCCGTTGCAGATGGGGCAGGCGCTCCCGGTCGCCCGTGAACCCCAGGCCCATCTTGCCCGACACGGCCAGCGAGGCGATGAACAGCCCCATCCCGTGCGCGAGCAGCGCGATCGGGTACATCGCCTCGAGCCGCGACCCGGCCAGGTATTGCCTCTCGAGCGGGCCGGGGACGTTAGAGATGATCAGGGTTGTACGGCGGCTTCGGGCGGCCGCCGAGCCCGACCAGGCCCTGCAGGATGAACGGGGTCATGAACAACGCGCCGTAGTTCTCGGCCACCGGCTTGGAGAGCCCACTCAGCGACTCCTTGGCCACGGTGCTCGAGCGGTGGATCGCGCGGATTCGCTCGACCGGGTCGGGGATGTCGGTGTAGATCTTCATCAACGCGATCGTGAACGCGTTGTTGGAGCTGTCCCCGTCGTCGACGCGGACCGACACGGGCGTGCCCGCGACCAGGCTGCTCTCCGGCAGCGCATCCATCTCCTTCAGGTACCGGCGCAGCCCGCCGGAGCAGATGGCCAGGAACACGTCGTTGATCGTCACGTTCGCCCGGTCGGCGATCTCGCGCACGCGGTCGAAATCGATCGCCTGCGTGCCCACCCGGCGCTGGCGGCCGATCCGCCCGTTCAGCGGTGAGCCCGGCACCTTGTAGGGCGTCGCGATCGCGTCCTCGCTCGGCCATACGCCGTTCTTGATCAGCCCGCCGGCGGCCAGGCCGAGGCCGCCCACCGTCTCGACGCCCTCGCGCACGCCCCCGGCGACGGAGCCCAGGCGCCCGATCAACGAGTGGCCGGCGACCGGAGCCTCCGATGTCTCGGGCGCCTCCGGCGGCCGGATCGCCCCGATCGACCACATCGGCCGAACCGCAGTATCGGTCGGATCCGGGGAGAGCATCTGTTGCAGCCGGCGCGATCCGCCGACGCCGTCCATCAGCGCGTGGTGCACCTTGAAGTACAGCGCGAAGCGCACGGGACTCAGCCCCTCGATCAGGTGCACCTCCCACAGCGGCCGGTCGAGGTCAAGCGGCCGCGAGTGCAACCGCGACACGAGCACCCCGAGCTCGCGCTCGCCGCCGGGGGGCGGCAGCGCGCTGTGGCGGAAGTGGAAGTCGAGATCGACCTCGTCGTCGGGGAGCTCGACGAACCCCGGTAGCACCGCCTTCAGCGCCGGGCTGCGAAGCCGGTAGTTGAACGGCGCGGCAAACGTGCGCGCCGACCGATACGACGCGACGAGTCGCGTCAGGTAGTCCGGCGCCGCATCGGCCGGCAGCTCGAACGTGCCCAGGCCAGCGACGTGCTGAGGACTTTCGCTGGACTCCTGCAACAGGAAGATCCGGTCAGCGAGCCCGACCCTGGTCGACATCCCTCTCTCCGTTCACCGTGGTGCGCGACCGAACGTGGGCGCAGGGCAACCGTATCCGCTTCGCGAGGCGGCGTTTCGCCGGCGCCGGTCAGTTACGCTTCGCCCCGGTGGCGACCGTCAAGCGTGCGCTCGCCGCGTCGCGCCCGCGCGCCCGCTACCCGGTGGGAGCGATATCGAAGTCCAGCTCGCGAGGGCGCCGTCACGCCGACTCCGGTGATGGATGCCGCGCTCGCGCGACTGACCGGGGTCCCCCGCATGGCGTAGCTCGCGTGATCTCATCGTCGTGCCCGAGGAGATCCGGCCGAGTTCCAGGAGATCCACGCCACGCTCCAGCAGAGTGCCGAGCGGTACTCGT
The DNA here is from genome assembly GCA_035555155.1 of Solirubrobacteraceae bacterium. Taxonomy (GTDB): domain Bacteria; phylum Actinomycetota; class Thermoleophilia; order Solirubrobacterales; family Solirubrobacteraceae; genus Palsa-465. Next base: position 2,473 of record DATMGZ010000002.1, read on the forward strand.
TCGCGCGCAACCCGCGCTGGACGCGACTGTGCGCGCGCCAGGACGAGATCTTCGCCTACGTCCGGGAGCTGCGCGCGAAGCTGATGCCGCGCTACCGGTTCGGCTCCAAGCGCCCGATTCTGTCGAACACCTACTACCCTGCACTCAGTCAGGGACATGTCGACGTGGTCACGGAGGGTATCCAGCGTGTGGACGGCGGGACGATCGTGTGCCGGCGCGGCGCGCGGCACGAGGTTGACACGATCATCACCGCGATCGTCTACCGCTACAGCCGCTCGCTTCTCGTCAACCGGGTGGTCGGCCGCGAGGGCCGCACGCTCGGCGAGACCTGGAACCAGTCGCCGCGGCCGTACCTCGGCACGACCGTGCCCGGGTTCCCCAACATGTTCATCTTGCTTCCCCCGAACTCGATCGGGATCAACTCGGTCATCTTCTCGCTCGAGTCGCAGATCGCCTACGTGATGGACGCGCTGCGCACGATGGAGCGCCACGGGATCACGCGGATCGAGCTTCAACCCGAGGCATTCGCGGACCACATCGCCGAGTGCGACCGCCGCAGCACCGGCAGCGTGTGGACCGACGGTGGCTGCAAGGCGTACTACACCGACGACGAGGGCCGGAACTACGCGATTCACCCCGGCTTCGAGTCCGGGGACCGGTGGCGGGCGCGGCGGTTCGATCTCGCGCGGTACATGGTGGCGGCGGCGGAGCACGATGCGGAGGCTCTGGCGGCGTGAGGGGTTCTGTCGACGCCGTGGGCGAGGACGCGCGAGCGGCGCTTCCGTGGCCGTCCGATCTCGACTGCGCGGCGCGGGTGCTCTACGAGGGCTCGACGCTGAGCGACTATGCGCTCCGCACCGGGCTGTCCGCGATCCTCGCCGGCGCGACGGTATTCGCCGCCGCGTCGGGGGGCTGGCGCGAGGAGCGCCGGCGGCTCGAGTTCTGCGCCGAGCTGTATGACGCGCGCGATCGGGACGCGGTGTTCGGGGCGTCGGGTGGGTCGACGGGTTCGGCGGGTTCGGCGGGATCGGCGAGGTCGACGGGGTCGGCGAGGTCGACGAGCGAGGTCGCCGCGGTGCCCGGCCGGGGGCCGGGTGTGCCCGGGGGGCGCGTGGAGCTGCTGCGCTTCCCGAGCACGTACGTGGCGCTCAATCCGGAGTTGCGCGAGGACTATGCCCGCCACGAGAACAACGCGCTCGCGCGGGCCCAACACTGGCGCCACGAGGACGGCCCGCGACCGACGCTGTGCGTGATCCACGGCTTCGGGGCCTCGCCGGCCTGGCTCAATACCGCCTTCTTCTCGCTCAAGGACTTCTTCGCCGAGGGCTGGGACGTCCTGCTCTACACGCTCCCGTTCCACGGCTCCCGGCGCGGAACGTCGTTCCCGATCAACGGCGTTGAGCTGTTCTCCTACGGCATGGCGCACTTCAGCGAGGCCATGATCCACGCCGTCCACGACTTCCGCGCGCTCGTCGACCACCTGGCCGAGCAGGGCGCACCGCGGATCGGCCTCACCGGCATCTCGCTCGGCGGGTACGTGAGCGCGCTGCTCGCCGCCGTCGAGCCGCGACTCGACTTCGTGATCCCGAACGCGGCCGTGACCTGGCTGCCACCCCTGACCGACAGCTGGTTCCCGTCCAACCTCACCGGCGCCGCGCTGCGCGCACTGACCCGCGTGTCACCGGACCTGCTCGAACGGGCACTGGCGCTGCACAGCCCGCTGTCATGGGCCCCGCTCATCCCCAAGGACCGGCTGATGATCGTCGCCGGGCTCGGCGATCGGCTCGCCCCACCCGAGCAGAGCCTGTTGCTGTGGGAGCACTGGGACCAGCCCGAGCTGCGCTGGTTCCCCGGCAGCCACGTGCTCCACTTCGGTCGCCGTGAGTACCTGGAAGCGATGCGCGGGTTGATGGCGTAGGGCCGTTCTCCGGGTTCCGCGGGGGCGGGCCGTCCGATTCAGGTACTCGGACTTCGGTTTTCGGTTCGTCCCGATCTAGAGAATTCAGCCGGCGGTTGCGGGTCCCGCGTCGGGGCGGAGCCTGAATGGCGGCGATCTCATACGATCATCTCTCGAACTGAATCGATCCTCATGGCTCAGCGTCTCCGTATGAAGGCGGCCGTGTGCACCGGGGTAGCTCCGGCAACGTCTCCTCAATCACCAGCGAAGCTGAGCACGCTTCAGGGCATCGCACCGGGCGGCTCACTCGGCCTGCTGTCGCTGAGCGCCCACGACAACTCTCTGACCACCCTCAACGGGAGCCTGCTCGGCAGCCTGCTGACGCCCGTCGTCACGCTGCTCGCCGCGCTCAACCCGGCCGCCCCCACGCCGATCGCCCAGACGGTCACCGACCTGCAGGCGATCGGCGCCGCCCCCGGCGCCTCGGTGCCCGACGGCTCGCTGGTGCCCGTCGGCGCGGTCCTCACTTCGCTCGCCGGCCAGGGCGGCTCCCCACGCCGCGCCTTTGTGCTGAACAGCGCCGCCACGACGCTGAACGGCTCGTCGGCGCTCTCGCCCGGCACGCTGCTCGGCGTGATCGGCCAGCTCCAGTACGGCGCGGGCTCGCTGCCCGCCCCGTTGAACGGCGTCGCCCGCGCCCTCGCGACCCAGCTCGCCGGCTCGACGACCGTTTTCGGACAGCTCGTCAACCGGCAACGGCGTCTCGGGCGGATCGATCACGAGCGCTCTGAGCGGCCTCGGCGCCCAGCCGGCGCTGGCCCCCGGCGCGGGGATCCCCGCCGGCTCGCTCGCGCCGGTCGCCGGCATCCTCACCACGCTGGGTGAGCCGGGCGTGCCCGGCTCCGCGGCCTCGGCGCTGAACAGCGCCGCGGCGACCTTGAACGGGTCGAGCGCGATCTCGCCGACGGCGCTGCTCGCTCTCATCTCGAGCCTGCAGGGC
>DATMGZ010000003.1:0-6343 GCA_035555155.1 Solirubrobacteraceae bacterium
CTGTTGGCCCCGTATCGATAGGCCGCGGCGACATCGATCGGCGCGCTGAAGCCGGTCAGGATCACCACGGGCGTCAGGCCTGTGCGCTCGTGTTCGCGGATCTGCTGCAGCACCTCGAGCCCGTCGACGTCCGGGAGGTTGAGGTCCAGCAGCACCAGCCGCGGCGTGTTCTTGGCGTCGTCGAACAGGTAGTCGAGCGCCTTCTGGCCCTCGCGCGCAACCTCGATGTTGGCGGTCGTGCCGATGCGCAGTGCACGCACTGTCAGCGACTCGTCATCTGAGTTGGCCTCGACGAGCAGGATCGTTGCAGGATTGGGCATTCAGGTCACCTGCGGTTCTGTAGTGTTGAGCGACACGCTGGGTGGTGACGACGAGGGCGTCAGCGACGCGCTGGGTGGTGACGGTTCTTCCCGGGCGGGATGGCCGACGACATGATGGTGATCGTGATGTTGTCGTTGGGCCCCCTCGTCGATCCTTGGCGGGTGTGGCGAGGGGGCCCGTTGATTCCCCGAAGGAGGGGCGATCTTGCTCATCGTCGCAGACGATCGCGCGGGCTTGGAGGCGGATATCGCCGCGGGCCGGCTTTTGTGCCCGCGGTGCGGGCGGGGGGTTCTGGGTGGTTGGGGATGCGCTCGGCGGCGGCCGGTGCGGACCTTGGAGGGGGTGCGGTGGCTGCGGCCACGGCGCGGGCGCTGCCGGGAGGTGGCGTGCGGGGTGACGCACGTGTTGTTGCCGGACGTGTGCTTGCTTCGGCGCTGTGACTCGGTGGAGGTGATTGGCGCGGCGGTGCTGGCCGCGACCGGCGCGGGTTATCGGCGGGTCGCTGAGCAGCTGGACCGGCCGGCGGAGACGGTCAGGGATTGGCTGGCGCGGTTCCGGGCGCGGGCCGAGCTGGTCGCGGCGCATTTCTGGCGGTGGGCGCGGTCGTTGGACGGCGCTCTGCTTTTGCCGAACGCGGTGGATTCGCCGCTGCTGGACGCCGTGGAGGCGATCGGCGTGTGCACGCGGGCGGCGTCGTTGTGGTTGGCGCGCCGGCCGGCGTGGTCGTGGGTGTCGGCGCTGACGGGAGGGAGGTTGCTGTGGATCAACACGAATCCGCCTTGGCCGTTGCCTGAGTGATCTGGATCCTGGCCAGGTTGTCGTTGTCGAGAACCTGGAGGAGCGTTGGTGGACGACAGGGCGCAGGCGGTCGGGCTGTTTCGGTACTCGTTGGTGCGCGAGCTCGCGTCAGAGCGGCTCTCAAACCGGGAGCGCGGCGCTCTGGCGCGGTCGATGGCGGCGCGGGAGCACATCGGCCCTGACGGGCTGTGGGTGCGGGTGTCGCGCACCTCGCTTGACCGGTGGACTCGCGCGTACCGGCTGGGCGGGTTCGAGGCGCTGGTCCCCTCGCCGCGAAGGGTCGAGACCACAACGCCGGCGCACCTGCTTGATATGGCGTGCGCGCTGCGGCGTGAGCAGCCCGCACGGACCGCGGCGCAGATCTACCGGATCATCGTTGAGGCGGAGGGCTGGTCACCATCGGCGCGAACGTTGCAGCGTCACCTCGCCGCGGCTGGCTTGCCGTGGAGGGGAACATCGCCCGCGCGGGCGACGGGCCGCTTCGAAGCGGAGCGGCGCAATGAGCTGTGGACGGGGGACGCGTTGCACGGCCCGCAGATCGATGGTCGCAAGACGTTCCTGTTCGCGTTCATCGACGATCACAGCCGGCTGCTGGCTGGCTACCGGTGGGCGACACGCGAGGACGTGCTGAACGCCTCCCGGGCGCTGCGGCTCGGGATCGCCGCGCGCGGACTCCCCGAGGCCACCTACGTTGATAACGGTTCACCGTTCGTGTTGTTGAGCGCCGTTGATTTCCGGCATGGTGGTGCCGCTGTGGGGCGGCATCGAGGGGTGGGGTACGAAAGAAGAAGTAACTGTGGGAGGGTGTCCGGCGCGGACGGGCAACGGCCTGCAGCGAAGGGGGGTCGGGTCGGGGGAGCGCGCGGTTGTTCGTCGCGCGTTGAGGCCGCTTCGCTTCCGCTTTGATCGCTCGCCCCGGTGCGGGCTCGCGGCACGCGGGACGTGTCGGGGGGCGGGCGTGGTCGGGCGAGCGATGCGACCCACTCGCGCGTAGCGGTAGCGGGCCCCTGTCTGGGTCGGTGGGGGGGCTATGCCCGGCCGGGCGGGGTCGGTGGGCGGGCGGCGGTCCAGAGCTGGGCGGGGCGGCCGCCGGTCGGGATCTGCGTGGCGGTGACGCGGCCGGCGGTGTGCAGGGCGTGGAGGGCGTGGTCGATCTGGCCGGCGGGCTGGTTGTGGTTGAGGGTCTGGCTGATCTGGCTGCGGGTCAGCCCGCCGGGATGCGCTTGGAGGGCGGCATGGATCTGTTCGGCGAGCGGTTCGCCGGTCGCGCCGGTCAGCGCCCACGCGGCGGACCGGATGGCGTAGTCGTGCAGTGCGAGCGCGGCGGTCAGGTGCGGCGGGCGGATCTGCGATTGGCCGTCGGCGAGCGCGTAGAGCAGCGCGAGCCGGATGACGTGCGCCTCAGCCCGGGCGGTGATCTGGCCGACGATCCCGTCGGCCGGTTGGGTCGCGAGTTGTCGGTAGGCGTGGTGCCATTGCTCGCGAGCGGGGTCGTCGAGTGAGACCTGTCCAACACCGCGGGCGTGCTTGAGCGTCGCGGCGAGCAGGCGGGGCAGGCCGGTCCCGGCGAGAGGATCATGCTGGCCGCCTTCGGGGAGCAGGCGTTGGCGGCGGCAGCAGACGATCAGGATCCTGTTCAGATATCCGTTGGCAAGCTCTGCCTGGGTGATGTGGCGGCGCAGCTCGTGCTGGGTGATGTGCCCGATCACTGCGATGTGCGCGCTGGTCGCACGCGCGGGCGCGGTGCGAGTCAGGATCGCCAATGGCCGGCCGTCCCACGCAGAGCGCAACGTCGGCGAGAGCGTGGAGATCTCGCGGCTGGCGGCCTTCAGGACGCTGGCGAATTCGGGTTCGATCACGAGCAGCCGCTGATCCTGGATGCCGGGATCCTGACTGGTGGGGTCGCGGACGGCCCAGATCAACCCCTCGCCGCTGGATAGGCCGGTGAGGATCCTCGGCTCGATCGACGGGTCGATGGTGGCGAGGAGTCGGCGAACGTGATCCCACGAGGAGCCCTTGCGTGCCTTCGCGCTGTCGCCGACGAGGAGCATGAACTCGTTGGGGTGATGCAGGGTCGCCTCAACGGTGAACCAGGCGCCGCGGCCGACCGCGGCGCCGACGCTGACGAGCAGTTGGGTGAGGATCGCAACGGGGTCGGCCTCGGTGTGCGGCGCGATCCGGTTGACGATCTCGCCGATCAGCTCGTGATAGACCGCCTCCTCGGGCGGTGCCGGCCACCCGGCCGGCACCGGGAGTAGCCGGCTGTCGGCCGGCTCGTGCTCCTCGGGTGGCTCCTCGAGCAGCGACAGTGTCATTCGGAGGAGATCTCAGCGACCGCGGCGCGGGCGGCGGACTCGTCCACGATCCCCTGCTTGGCGGCGAACGCGGCGATCAACGCGGCGACGGCGAGGTTGTTGATCAGACGCGGCAGGCCGCGAGAGGTGGTGTGGATCAACGAGATCGCGTCGTCGGAGAACAGGGTGTCGGAGCGGCCGGCGAGCGCGAGATGGTGCTGCACGTAGCTGGTCGTCTCCTTCAGATCGAGGCCGCCGATGGCGTAGCGGACCGCGATTCGCTGATCCAGCGCGGTGAACGTCCCGTTGCGCAGCTTGCGCCGCAGCGTCGGCTGGCCGAGCAACAGCAGGCAGAACGGGGCGGTCTGGTCCATCCCCATGTTCGACAAGCACCGGATCCCCTCAAGGCTCTCAGCATCCAAGAGGTGCGCCTCGTCGATGATCAGCACCACATGCTTGCCGCGCTCCGCGCTCTCCGCAGCGAGCAGCTCTTGGGCTTGCGGGATCAGCGCGGCGTGATGAAAGCGCGGGGTGCCGCCCAGGCTGGTGATGATCAGCCCGTAGATCCCACGCAACCCGACCCCCGGCGTGCCGAGATAGAGCACGGTGTGCCGGGACGCGTCCAGCCCGGCGACCGCCGCCCGTGCCGCGACGGTCTTCCCCGCACCGCACTCGCCACTGATCACGCCGATCGTCTGCTCTGAGATGCACCACGACATGCGGGCGACCGCCTCAGCGTGCGCGCCGTGAGCGTGCAGCATCCCCGGCGCGAGGTCTTTGCCGAACGGCGTCCGCGAGAACCCGTAATGCGCCCTCAACCTGTCGATACTCATCTGACGTCTCCTTGCTGGTTGGTGTCACGATCCTCGCCGTCGCCGTCGCCGTCGCCGTCGCCGTCGCCGTCGCCGTCGCCGTCGCCGTCGCCGTTGGCGAGGCGTGCGTAGTCGATCGGGTGCCCGCCAAGCTCGGCGTCGCGCTGCTCGGCGAGCAGCTTGAGGTAGTCGATCCCGGTCCCGATCGGTGGTGGCGGGAGCTCACGAGCGGCCTGCGGATGGGTGTGCCGGCCGATCTGGAGCGGGACCGCAAGCCCGAACGGCCGGTGCTGATAGCGCACCTCGATCCGGGTCAGGTCGAACGGGTCGAACACCAGCTCGACTTTCCGGCCCACCAAGGCGGGGTCGACCTCGTAGCTGTTGCCGTAAAGCGACACCGTCGCGGTCTTCGCGACCGTCCGCTCCTGACTCCAGAGGAACGCTTCGCGCAACAAGGCCGGGGTCGGGAGCGTGGGCGCGCCGGCAGCGTCGAACCGGGCCAACGGCGTCTCCTTCGTCTCTGAGTGCACGCGTCGGTGGTAGACGACCTCCAACCAGGCGGAGAACAGTCGGTTCAGCTCCACCAGTTCGACGCCGTCGTCGATCTCGACGAGGAACTGATCGCGGACGGTCCTGAAAAAGCGTTCGATCTTGCCCTTCGTCGTCGCCGCGCGAGGGCTTGCGTGGATCAGGCGGACGCCGAGCACGGCGCACGCCCTGAGTAGCTGCGAGGACACAAACGCAGACCCGCGGTCGACCAGGATCGCCTCAGGCACCCCGCGGGACATCAGCCCCGAGCGCAGCGCGGCCTCGAGCCGGAACACGTCCTCGCCGGTCCCCCACCGCCACCCGACCAGCAATCTGCTGTGATCGTCGATGAACGCCAGCAGCACCGCCCGGGCAGCACTACTGCCGTTGAGCTTGGGGCCGTGAAGCCCGTCCCCCGTCCACAGCTCGTTGCGCGTGCCGGCTTCGAAGCGGCCATAGACCTTCCCCGGCGACCGTCCGTCCGCGCGGACGTTCAACCCCTCCCGGGCGAAATGCGTCTGCAACGTCCGCAACCCGGGCACATGGTCACGCTCGCCGGCGGTCGCGAGCACGATCTCCCGGACCTGCGCCGCGGTCCGCTCCGGCCGCTCCCGCTTGAGCGCGAACGCCAGCTCGAGCATCCCAGCCGGCGTGCGCAACGGGACAACCCGAGGTTGGGGCACGAGCGCTTCGAACCCGCCGTAGCGGTACGCGCGGATCCACTGATCCAGCGTGCCGCGCGCGACCCTGACCAGCCGCCCGCCCGGCCCGACATGCACACGCTCTGAAAGCGCGCGGACCAGCCGGCCACGCTCACGCTTCGACAGGCCCGGGTCGGCCGCATCCCTGACAAGCGCGTACCGGAACAGGCCGACCTCGCGACGACTCTCCACATCCGTTGTTGCCGCGCGCTCGCTCATCCGAGCGCGTGACCCTGTCAGCCGATCACGCCCACGGGAAGGCGGGAGCTCGTGTTGCCAACAGCTCGCCGCCCGAGAGCCGTGATGCGATCCGCCACGGATCCGCCGGCCCGAACCGCAACACCCACGCCCGACCGGCGACCGCGATCACCTCGACCGCATCCGCGACGCCACTCCCGGCCGGCATCACCGCACCGAGCTCGGGATCCAACGCGACCGCGCACCGCGTGAAATGCGAGCGGACCACCTCAGCCCGGTCCCGAAACCGGCGCAGCCAGCCACGCACCGTGTCCGCATGCACCCCGAGCCGCCCAGCGATCCGGCGATACCCCACGCCAGCGATGCTCGCCATGATCGCTGCGCCGATCACCGGCACCTCATCTTGGCGACGCAACAGGCACACATCCGGCAACAGCACATGCGTCCCCAGGCAGCCCCGACAACGCGCCCGCCGCGGCCGCAACCATTGATCACCCGACCGGCAGCGCAGCACCCGCCCCCGGCCATGCCCCCACGGGCCCAACACCTCACGACACGACGGGCACGACAACCCGCCGCCAACGAGCTCAGCCTCCACCAACGCCACCTCGGCGCATACGATCAACATGGGTGCCACCTCCGGCATCCAAGAGAGCCCTCCCTGAACCGCCAAGCTCGAGGGAGGGCTCTC
>DATMGZ010000004.1:0-3441 GCA_035555155.1 Solirubrobacteraceae bacterium
CGCGATCTCCAGCCCCAGGCCCCGTCCGGCACCGGTGACGACCGCGCCGCCGCGGCGGGCTGCGTTCGCGCTCATCAGATCATCGTTCCGGTACCCAGCCGCCGCCGGCGCTCAGATCATCGTTCCGGTACCCAGCCGCCGCCGGCGCTCAGATCGCCGGGCCGGTGGCCTGGTCGCTCGGCGGGGCGGTCGGCTGCGGCGTCGCCGGCGGGGCCGGCGTGGCCGGCGGGGGCGTGGGGACGGTCGGCTCGGGGTTGTCGCCCGGGTCGTCCGGCGCCCGGATCCACTCCACGATGCGGCCGCCCCTGATCACGAAGTTCGTACGCGCCTTCTGGCCGATGCCCGAGCCGCAGCCTCCGCCGGGCCCCGGCCGATCGGTGAGGCGGAACAGCACGTTCACGTACGCGCCACGCTGGTCGGCGGAGACAAAGCTCGCGCCGCAGGGCAACGAGGTGTTAATGGCTGCTGCGTCGGCCAGCGAGCGGATCCGGATGATCGGCACCCGGCCGCTGGCGTCGGGTCCGTTGATGAACTCGCTGGGCAGGGCGAAGTAGCGTCCGGCGGCCTCGACGTCGCCGCGCTGCAGCGCCGCGGACCAGGCGCGGACGACGGTCACCGCCGCGGGATCCGCCGGTCGCCCGGTCGGTCCCGGCGTGGGGATGGTCTGTCCGCTCGAGCTCCCGGGAGCCGCTCCGTGCGTTCCCCCTCCGGTGCTGGAAGCCGGCCGCGGCTGCGTGCTCTGGGAGGCGGCCGTGTTCGTGGCGCCGGACCCGCATCCGGCGCTGAGCGTGGCGGCCGCTGCGAGAGCCACGGCCAGGCCAGGGCGGATCGGCGCCATGGCTTGAGATGATCGCATGTCGCCTGTCTCCGCTCGCGACGCGGTCCGGGCGCCGGAGCGCGTCTCAGCGGGCGAGCATGGTGAAGAAGTCGCGGCCGTACGGAGCCAGGAACGAGCCCGGCGCGCCGGGCTGCCCCGGGACCACCGGGATCACGCCGGGCGCCGCCCCCGCGGGGCGATGGGCGTAGAGGTAGGCGGCGACCCACTCGGGGTTGATGTCGAGCTCGACCGCGCGCGCCACGCGCGCCTGCAGCAATGCGTCGGCGAGCGCGGCCACGGTGAGGTGCTCGCCGCCGGCCCAGATGAGGTGTCCGTCGGCGGTGACGCCCAGCGCCGAGCGCGCGATCTCATCGACGCCGCCGAGCGTCGCGCCCCAGCACGAGATGCAGTCCAGGTTGGCCGCCGCGACGCCGTGGTCGATCAGTGGCGCCAGGTTCTGCCGCACCGACTCGACGGTCCGGCCGGTCTGGGGGACCTCCGTGTTCCACGTGCCGATGTCGGTCTGGCCGTTGGCGTAGGTGACGATCGAGGCGAGGCCGGCGCGCAGCGGTGCGCCGACGCGGCCGCCGCTCTCGAACCCGCCGGCGCCGACGTCGAACTTGAACCCCCCGTTGAAGGCCGAGACCAGCCGGCCGAGCTCAGGCGCGAGGACAGCCGGACCGTAGCGCCAGCCCGAGCCGCCGGGGTCGATCGAGCCGGAATGGAGCGCGAGCCGGACGAGGCGCTGATCGAACGAGAGCGCGGTCAGGCCGGAGGGGAGACGGGCGATGTAGACCGCGGTGTGAGCACCGATCTGCACCACCGGGGTGAAGCTCGGGCCGACGCCGCCGACGCCGCGGACGGCCCCGAGCCTCCACATCCACTCACGGCGACGGCGGCGGCGCAGGCCAGCGCGAGCAGCGACCCGCGACGGGCCGCCTTCGCGTATGCGCACGGCATCAGTGGTCGAAGAAGGCCCCGTGCTGCGTCCATGCGGCGAACTCTGGCAGCACGACGACCGCCAGCACGAGTCCGCCGACGAGCGCCCCGGCGAGCGCGATCCGGCGCCCGGCCTCGCCACGCTCGGTTCCGGGGACCGCGGCCGACCGGCCGCGCAGAAATGACACCGAGCCCGCCGTCGCGGGCAGGTGCGCGAGCACGTGCAGGGCCGTCACTCCGAGCCAGATGATGAAGCTCGCCTTGTGAGCCAGCAGCAGCGTGCCGCGTCCGCTCGGGCCGTCGAACAGCAGCAACACCCCGGTGGCGAAGACGACGACCGTCGAGAGGACCACGAAGGGCGCCAGCAAGCGGAGCAGCGGCAGGGGGGGACCCTTGCGCCGGTAGACGGGATCGTGCGTGTAGTAGCGGGCGAAGCGATATCCCGTGCTCGATATCTTCAGCGCCACCGGGCCGAGCAGCACGAGCCCGACGAACAGGTGCAACCAGATCAGCTGGTGGATCCGCAGAATGGTCACGCCGAGGACGGCCAGCAACACGATCAGGATCAGCCCGGTCAGCGCGGTGAGCCGCTCGTTCCCCTCGACGCCGCCGCCGGTGAGCCGCCCCGCGGACGTGCGGCGAACACGGGAGCCGGCGACGACGCGTGGAGCTTCGTCGGCCTGCTCGCTCAGATGCGGCGCCGTCGCCATCGAAGCAGTCTCCGCGCCCGACTTAAACGGCCCGTCACCGGCTGATGAGAAAGCTCTTCTCGCAGCAACGACCGTGCGCCGATGAGTTTTCTGTCCGCCCGCCGTCTGAAGGGTGTGACGGCCGGCGTCTGGAGGGGTGTGACGGCCGGGAATCAGAGAAAGGACATGGGATGATCCACGCCGTTTTGACCTCTCGACGGGACCCCGTAGGATGACCGTCGTGCAGGAGTTGCCGCTGACGGCCAGACGCTCAGAGACCGTTCTCGACGACAGGTTCGAGCAGCATCGCGCTGAGCTCATCGCGCACTGCTATCGGATGCTCGCATCGCCGTTCGAGGCCGAGGACGCCGTGCAGGAGACGTTCATCCGCGCATGGCGGGCCTTCGATCGCTTCGAGGGCCGTTCGTCGCTGCGGTCCTGGCTGTACCGCATCGCCACCAACGTGTGCCTGGACATGCTGAGCGGCCGGGAGCGCCGCGCGCGGCCGATGGATCTCGGCCCCGCTCAGGCGCCCGAGGCGGGCAATCTCCACATCCTGCCCGAGGCGACCTGGATCCAGCCGATCCCGGACGGCCTCGTCGCCGCCGAGGACGATCCGGCCGAGGCGGCGATCGCCCGGGAGACGATCCGCCTCGCGTTCGTCGCTGCCCTGCAGCACCTGCCGGCCCGCCAGCGCGCGGCCCTGATCCTGTGCGAGGTGCTGCGCTGGAAGGCGACCGAAGTGGCGGAGCTGCTCGACACGAGCGTCGCTTCGGTCAACAGCGCCCTGCAGCGCGCCCGCTCGACGCTGGCGGCCAGCAACGTCACGACGGCCGATCCCGCCCCGGCACTGGACGGAGCGGATCGCGCGCTGCTGGCCCGCTATGTGGAGGCATTCGAGCGCTACGACATGGACGCGCTCACGTCGCTGATCCAGGAGGACGCCACGCAGTCCATGCCGCCCTACGACATGTGGCTGCGCGGCCGTGACGACAT
>DATMGZ010000005.1:0-10223 GCA_035555155.1 Solirubrobacteraceae bacterium
GGCGGTGTGAACGGAGGGATCCCGCAGATCGCGCCGCTCGTCGTGAGCATCCCCGAGGGCGCGCCGACAGGCGTCGTGTTCAACCCCACGGGCGACTTCGTCGTCCGCACCGAGGCGGGATCGGCGCCGGCCAATTTCATCTTCGACTCCGAGGCGGGGCGGATCACCGCGTGGAGCGAGGCGGTGTCGGGCACGAAGGCGAAGATCGAGTTCACGAGCCGGAACAGCGTCGACAAGGGTCTGGCCCTGGCCTCCGCCGGTGGCGCGCACTTCCTGTACGCGACCAACTTCCACGAGGGCCGGATCGACGTCCTCAATGCCCACTTCAAGCCGGTGGGCACGCCGGGCGGCTTCAAGGACCCAGGCATCCCGGCCGGGTTCGCGCCGTTCGGCATTCAGGTGCTCGGGGGTGAGCTGTACGTCACCTACGCCAAGCAGGACGCGGCCAAGCACGACGACGTGGCCGGGCCCGGCAACGGGTTCGTCGACGTCTATGACACCAGCGGTCACCTGCTCCGCCGCCTGATCTCGCGTGGCGACCTCAACTCGCCGTGGGGCCTGACGCTCGCGCCCGCGAGCTTTGGTGCCTTCGGCGGGGATCTCCTCGTGGGCAACTTCGGCGACGGCGCGATTCACGCCTACGACCCGACCACAGGCGCGGAGAAGGGCCAGCTGACCAACACCGACGGCAACCCGATCCTGATCGACGGGCTCTGGGGGCTTCGATTCGGCAACGGCACCTTCGCCACCGACGGGACCCTGGTGTTCACCGCTGGGATCGGCGGGGAGGGCCACGGTCTGCTGGGTGAGATCGCCCCGGCCGGCTAGAGCAGACACGCGGATGGGTGGGTCGCGCCACGGCGTGGCCCACCCGTCAGCAGATCGGGCTCTCCGACGCGCGCGTGTCGGCCAGCATCGCCCGCACCACGTCGAGATCGACATCGGCGGGACGGCGGTAGCGGACCACGCCCTTGCCGATACTGAGCCTCGCCAGCCCCGAGCGCTGACGGTCGAGCACGTCCTGTTTGAGGATGTACAACGAGATGTACTGCTTCTGGCTGGCGAAGCCGACCTCGACCACACCGTCGCGCGCATACCCCGGCATGCCGTAGCTCATCAGCTCCTCATAGCCGGCAAGCTCGTCAAGGCACAGCTGCCTGATCGCGCTCAGCGTTTCGCGGCGATCGCGCGGCGCCGCGGCGATGTACGCCACGACATCCGGGGCATGACGACTGTGTGGATGGCGCGGCAGGCCGTCATCGGGAATCTCCTCCCACGGCGCGGCATCGGCCACGAATGCGCGGACACGGGGCCGGATCCCGGGATCGGTGTCGAACGTGCCCATGCGGATGCCGATCGAATCGGGGTGGCTGAGGTTGCGGCCGAAGATCGACGAGCCGCATTCTCCACAGAACCACTTTTCGCCCCCGTCCTCGGGCTGCCAACACTTCAGGCGGTCCTCTCCGCCGACGATGCGAAAAGAACCGGGCGACGGGTGGGCGCTGGGCGATGCCGCTGCGCCGCTGCGCCGCTGGCAGCGCCGGCAATGGCAGTAGCTCGCGCTGACGAGCGGCTCGGTGACCTCGTAGCGCACCGCACCGCAGTTGCATCCACCTGTCAGGGGCAGCTCAGGCACGCCATGAATGGTCGCACCCGTGGGTAGTTCGCCGGCCGGGGCCGACCCGCGGCCTCAGCTGCGCGCGAAGGCGTCGGCCAATCCCGCCACCAGCTGGATGAGGCCGTCCTCGTCGCCGGGGTAGGTGCGCTGACGGGCGGCTCCCGGGTAGGCCGCGAGCGCCTGGACGCGGGCGAGCTCGGTGGCGCAACCGAGCGCCACGGCGTGTGGGTGAGCGGCATCGACCAATTCGGCCAGCAGCCGTGTGACCGGCCGCAGTGACTCCTCGCTGGTATCGATCAACCGCGCTCCCATCCCGTCGCGCGCGGCGATGAAGCGGTTCTCGGCGAGCGCTTCCTCGGCTCGAATGCCATCGTCGGTGACGTAGCCCTCCTCGAGCTCGAGTCGGGCGATCGACTGCACCAGCGCGACCAGCGCCGCCACATCGCCGACCCGCGACTGGGCATCCATGATCCGCACCTCGACCGTGCCGAAGCGTGGCTGGGGACGAATGTCCCACCACAGAAATGTGGACTCCGGTAGCGCGCGGGAGCGGATCTGGAGGTCGACCGTCTCCACCCATTCGTCGTAGGAGCCGTAGCGTCGCGGCATGCCGGTGCGCGGGAACGCCTGGAACAGGATCGTGCGGCTCGACGCGAAGCCGGAGTCGCGGCCGCGCCAGAACGGGGAATTGCCGGACAGCGCAAGCAGGAGCGGCAGGTGGACACGGAGACGGTTGTAGAGCTCGATCGCCTGGTCCGGATCAGGCACGCCGACATGCACGTGGAGCGCGAATGTGGGCTCGCGCATGGCCAGGTCGTGCATCGTGTGGAGGATGAGCCGGTAGCGGCTCGCGGAGGTGACCTTGGTCTCGGACCAGACCGCCGACGGGTGTGTGCCGGCGACGCCGGCGACGAGGCCGATCCCGTCGAGCGCGCCGGCGAGCTGGCCGCGGAGCGTCCGCAGCTGCGCGACCGCGTCGGCGACCGATGCGTGCGGATCGGTCGCGAGCTCGATCGCGGCCTGGTGCGTCTCGGCGCCGATATAGCCGACGAGCGAATCGGGCAGCGCCTCGAGGACATCGTCGATGCGCTGCGCAAGAGCCCAGTTGCGCTGCGGATCGAGCAGCATCACCTCTTCCTCGATCCCGAGTGTGTACGGCCGTGGCCCGCCGCTCCACTTGGCCCAGTCCGCGTGAACCGCGGCGTGCATGTCATTCGCGCCAGTAGCCATGGCCCTGTCGGACCTCCGGGTCGGGTTGGCGGACGTCGATGCGCCCATCGCCCGTACTTTGCCGGGGCACGACCTCCGCGACTGCGGCCCCGTGTACAGCAACTCGGCCCGGGGTTCGGACGGGCGGCCAATGCCGTCCGGCGCTGCTTCTCAAGCGACTCGCGCCAGCGGACTCGCTCGGGTCGCCACGGCGACGAGCTCGCCGAACAGCGCGGCGTGCGCAGGAATGCCCACGAGCGTCTCGGCGTGCCACTGGACGGCCACGAGGAAGGGCAGCGCGTCGTCCTCGATGCCCTCGATCGTGCCGTCCGGAGCCCGCGCGCTGACCCGCAGCCCGGCGCCGAGGAGGGCAACGGCCTGGTGGTGGAAGGAATTGACCTCGAGCGCGGCCGTTCCGAGCACGCCGGCGAGTCGCGTGTCGGGAACGACTTCGACCGGGTGGGTGGGTATCCGACCATCCTCGCTCTGGCGATGGGAGATGTCCGTGCCGACCACGTCGGGCAGGTGCTGGTGCAGGGTCCCGCCACGAGCCACGTTGACCGCTTGAGCGCCGCGACAGATACCCAGGATCGGCAGCTCCGCCCGGAGTGCCTCGTGGACCACCGCGTACTCGAAGGCGTCGAGATCAGGCTCGGTGGTCCCGAGCTCGGCGTGAGGCCGTGCCTCATACGCCGCGGGCGCCAGGTCCGGACCACCGGTGAGCACCAACCCATCGAGGCGGGCAACCAATGTCGGCACATCGCCCGGGGCCAGCGGCGGCATGACGACGGGGAGCGCGCCGGCGGCCTCGAGCGCGCGGACGTAGGTCATCCCGAGCGCCATCTCCGCGTCCGGCGGCTCGCCGTGCCGGCGCAGCGTCATCAGCTCGCCGGGTCGGAGCTCGGACGTCGTGACGCCGATCAGAGGCTTCATCAGGCACACAGCTTCCGCGCCGGCCGCCCGATCCGGTATCGACCGGTGGCCAAGATCGGAAGCCCTGACCTATCCGCGGTGGCACTGCAACGTAGTGTTGCCGCGGAAGCGAGGGATCTTCTGGTCAACGCAGGGTGACTTGCACCTGGCGGCTGTAGGTGGGGTGGCCGGGTGCGAGCAGGGGATCCAAGGGTGGGTACGTCCAAGTCAGCCTGACCATCCCGCTCGAGGGGACGACGACATGCGTGTCGAAGTAGCCGTGGCGATTCGGGATCGGAACGGTCTCGAGCGTCGCAAACGGGCCACGCGAGCCGGCCTGGAACTGGATCTGGACGCTCTGGGCTCCAGCGCCCGGGTCGGTCGTCGCGAAGTACGCGGGGCGTGCGCATCCCCAGACCTCGAGGCTGTGACCCCGACGGGTCGAGGTAACCGGAAGGTAGAGCGGCAGCCGCCATGCGGCGTAGGTCGCCTTCTGGGCTCCGTTGTGGTTGAGCAGCCCGCTGGCGAAGCCGCCGTAGTCGTTGCTCGCGAGCGCCGGGACGGGGTCGTAGAGCAGGTACTGGTTGAAGCTCTGCACGCGCGGATCGCGCCAGGAGATGTACTCGGCCCAGTTGAGGTAGTACGCGGCGGTCGCCTGCGAGACCCAGGGCGAGCGCTTGGTCGGGTGCTTTGGCGGGCTGGTGATATACCCGAACTCGGTGTCATAGATCGGGAGGCGTCGGCTCGAGCCGTATACGCGCTGAAGCCGATCGAGTGCTCGCTCGAGCCCCCCCAGTTCGCCGAGCGAGGAGTAGTCGCGGTCGGGCTGAGCCTCCCTGTTGGGCGTGTACCAGCGCATGTACGGGTGCACAGAGAATCCAGTCGCTCGGAACAGCGCCGGGTGTGCGGCCCGGAATCGACTCGATCCGCCGGCCGTGGTCGGGCAGCCGCGCGCTGCGGCCGCCCCGCCCCGAAGCTCGCTGTAGGAACGATCGACGCAATACAGGGCACGCAGGAAGACGAGCGGCTTCATGCCCGAGAATGCGCCCCAGTTGTTCCACCCTCTCGGTGCAAGCTCGCCGAAGATGAACGTGTCCCGGTCGTGTCCTGTCCCCTGCAGGGCGCGCCAAGCGGCATCCATAAGGTTGCGGTACATCCTCGGGCTGTTCTCGATCGCGAGATGGTGGGCAACGCCCTGGGGAGCGAGGCTCGGGCCATAGTCCGGCTCGTTCCAGACCGACCAGTAGTCGACGTGCGGTAGTGGCGCCGATGAACCAGCGGGCGTGTACCTACCGCTGTAGCGCTCCCCGACTGCGCGGGCGAAGGCGCCGAACGCGCCGGGAGATGGGTCCCAATTGGGATGGGGCTTGTCGGTGGGCGCACCCGGGCCTGTGGCCCAGAGAGGCGCCCCGCCGGCAATATCCAGGTTGACCCGAATGCCGAGCTGCTGCGCGGTTCCGATGATCCGGTCGAGAACCGACCAGTTGACTTGCGGGTACGCAGCCGGGTCGGCAGCATCGAAATTCGCCGGCGGCTTGTGGGCGAGCGGGTGAGGAGCGATCGCCGACCAGACCACCCGCACGCGCGCGACCTGCACGCCGAGCAGCCGATATCTCATCAGCGTGCCATCAGGATTCGAGAGCAGCTGCGCATCATCCTCGAACATCGCATCCTGGGTCGACGATGCCCGCGCCGGAGCCGGGCCGACCACCGACCGGACCGCCGCGATGGCGACCGCAAGCGCAACCGCCGTCACCGCCAGGAGCATTGGTCGAGTCGACCGCATGCTCAAGGGAACTCCGCGCGACGGCTGATGTTGCGGTCGTGGTCTCGCACATCGGTGACGCCCCGACCGCTCGCGCCCGCCATGACTGGGCGCAAGCGACGAGCTGCTGCTCCGTTCGCCCTCATGCTCAGATGCTTGACCAACGACGCCGTAGAACTGGTCCCGGCTGCTCGAACTCAACCGGTATTCTGTTCCTGACGACTCAGCGCCGGACTGCCTCCGGACGTGACAGCCGGCGCCCAACGACGGAGGTTGTGGATGCCTGCCGTGCCGACCAGCCAGATCCTGGATCCAGCGTTCGCGGAGCGCTACGGCGTCGCGGCGATCAACATCGTCGACGATCTCAGCCTCGACGCTGTGCTCTCCGCGGCGACGGAGCTCGAATCGCCGCTCATCGTGCAGACGTCGCTGAAGACGGTCAAGTCGATCGGGGCGAAGCCGCTCTACAACATGTGGCGCGCACGGGCGGACGAGGTGCCGGTGCCCGTGTCGCTGCACCTTGACCACTGCCCCGACCGTGAGTGGATAACGACGTGCCTACGGGCCGGCTGGAACTCGGTCCTGTTCGACGGCTCGGCGCTCGATGTCGCCGAGAACACCCGCCAGACCGTCGAAGTGGTCGCCGAAGCCGAGGCTTACGGGGCTCAGGTGGAGGGCGAGATCGAGACGGTCCTCGGGGTCGAGGACGACGTCGGCTCCGACGAGGCCGGCGCGGTTCACCCGGTCGAGGTCTCCGCGCGGTTCATCGAGGAGACGGGGGTCTACTGCTTCGCGCCCGCGATCGGGACCGCGCACGGGCTCTACAAGGGCGCCCCCGAGCTCAAGCCCAACCGGGTCACCGAGCTCGTCGAACTACACCCGATCCCGATGGTGCTGCACGGCGGCACGGGACTGACCGAGGAGCAGTTCGTCGACCTGATCTCGCGCGGATGCGCGAAGGTGAACATCTCGACGGCACTGAAGATCGCGTTCGTCGGCGCACACCGTGAGTACCTGGACGCAAATCCGGGCAAGCATGATCCCCCGTCGCTGCTCGCCCACGTGCGAGCAGCCGTCAAGACGATGGCCGAGTACCACATCGGCATCTTCGGGTCCGCGGGCCGGGCGCGGACGTTTTCGGCCACCGCGGGCTGACCGCGTGCCCGCCCTGATCTTCGATTGTGACGGCGTGCTCGCCGACACCGAACGCGACGGCCACCGGCGAGCCTTCAACGAGACGTTCGCCGAGCTTGGGCTGCCGGTGCGCTGGTCCGAGGAAGAGTACGGCGTGAGACTCAAGATCGGCGGCGGTAAGGAGCGGATGGCCTCTCTTCTGACCGACGACTTCGTGCACGAGCACGGCCTTCCAACCGGCGCCGACGGCCAGCGAGAGATGCTCGCAGATTGGCACCGGCGCAAGACGACGCGATACACAGCGATCGTCCGCGGCGGCGGGCTCCCGGCGCGGCCCGGCATCGCCCGGATCGCCGCCGAGGCGTTGCACGCCGGGTGGACGCTTGCCG
Organism: Solirubrobacteraceae bacterium; assembly: GCA_035555155.1. Taxonomy (GTDB): domain Bacteria; phylum Actinomycetota; class Thermoleophilia; order Solirubrobacterales; family Solirubrobacteraceae; genus Palsa-465. Next base: position 7,028 of record DATMGZ010000005.1, read on the forward strand.
TCGCCTCAACATCGGCGGAGGAGTCGGTCCGAGCCGTCCTCGCGCACGCGGTCGGTGCGGTCGGCGCGGCGCGGTTCGAGGTGTTCGCCGGGGACATCGTGGCGGCCAAGAAGCCGGATCCGGCGATCTACGAGCTCGCGCTCGCCCGGCTCGCGATCGGCCCCGAGGACGCGATCGTGATCGAGGACTCACGCAATGGGCTGCTTGCGGCCGACGCCGCCGGGTTGCGCTGCGTTGTGACGGTCAGCAGCTATACGGCCGACGAAGACATGCACGAAGCGATCCTCGTCGTGACCAACCTCGGGGACCCGGGCGAGCCGGCGAGGGTGCTCGCCAATCGCAGTGCCGCCGAGCCCGGCGACCTGATCACCCTCGCCGATCTAGACGCCTGCCGAACCCAACCCCTAACCGACAAGGAGGCCGTATGAGCGAGACAGCGTTGGGCCACGCGGAGCTGGTCGTACGGGTGATCGCCCAGACCGCGGTCGACAACGAGACCTACTTCTGCGAGCTCGACGCCGTGGTTGGCGACGGCGATTTCGGCTACTCGCTCGCCCGTGGCTTCGAGGTCGTGCTCGGTGACTGGGACGCGATGGAGTACAGCGACGTCGGTGGCCTGCTCAAGAAGACCGCGATCACACTGAGCAAGCGGATCGGCGGCACCTCCGGACCGATCTGGGGAACGGCGTTCCTGCGCGCGGGCGGCGCTCTGACCAACGTCACCGATCCCGGGGGCGCCGACATCATCGCCGCGCTGCGGGCCGCGATCGAGGGCATCAAACAGCGCGGGAGCACCGACCTCGGCGACAAGACGCTGCTCGACGCGCTCGTCCCCGCCGTGGACGAGCTCGAAGCGGCGCTGGGCGAGGGACCCGGCGTGGCGCTCGAGCGAGCGGCGAGAAACGCGCGCGAGAGCGCCGATGCGACCAAGGGAATGATCGCGCAGCGGGGCCGGGCTGCCTACACCGGCGAGCGCAGCCGAGGTTCCGTTGACGCCGGCGCGATCGGCGTGGCCGTGATGTTCGAGGCCGTCGCCAAGGCATGGCGAGAGGCGGGACTGGAGCTGGCCTGAGCGATTCAAGCGAGCAGGGGACCGCGGACGGACGGCGCTCGCACCGGCCGGATCCGCGCACCGGGTAACCAACGCAGGTCACGAGAGAGGAGCTCCAATGAAGAAGTTCGTCAACGACCCTCAGCAGTTCGTTCCGGAGATGCTCAAGGGAATCGAGCTCGCCAATCCGGGCACGCTCCGCTACATCCCGGAGTACAACCTGATCATGCGCGCCGACGCGCCGCGGGATGACAAGGTCTCGATCGTTCAGGGCTCCGGCTCGGGTCACGAGCCCGCGCACGTGATGGTGGTCGGCAAGGGCATGCTCGACGCCGCCTGTCCGGGCGACGTGTTTGCCGCACCTCCGTCGGACTACGTCTACGAGACGACGAAGCTGATGCGCAGCGAGAAGGGCGTGCTGCACATCATCAACAACTACACCGGCGACCGGATGTCGTTCGACATGGGACGCGAGCTGGCCGAAGCTGAGGACATCAAGATCGCAACGCTGATCGTCGACGACGACGTGGCCGTCAAGGACTCGACATACACGGTCGGCCGTCGCGGCGTCGCCGGCAACTTCTTCGTCATCAAGGCGGTCGGCGCCGCATCGGAGCGGGGTGCCGAGCTCGACGAGCTGGTCAAGCTCGGCGAGCGCGTGAACTCGGTGACACGGACGATGGGCATGGCTCTGACCTCCTGCACGCCGCCCGCCAAGGGCTCGCCGCTGTTCGAACTCGGCGAGGACGAGATGGAGATGGGAGTCGGAATCCACGGCGAGCCGGGCCGCCGGCGGGAGAAGCTCGCCAACGCCAACGCGATCATCGACGAGCTCCTTGAAGCGGTCGTGTCAGATCTGCCCTACGGGTCCGGCGACGAGGTCGCGTTGATGCTCAACGGGCTCGGCGGCACGCCGATCTCCGAGCTCTACATCGCCTACGGCCGCGCCCATCAGCAGCTCGCCGATCGCGGCGTCAAGGTCACACGCAGTTACGTCGGCGAGTACTGCACGTCGCTTGACATGGCGGGCGCGTCGGTGACGCTGGTGAAGCTCGACGATGAGCTGAACGAGCTGTTCGACGCTCCCGCCGAGGTCGCTGTGCGCATCTTCTAGAGCCCCGGGACGGTGCCGGCGAGCTCGAGCCCGCCGGCACCGCCCGAGCCCCATCTCAGCAAGACAACATCGCCGTGCGGAAGCGCTCGCTCGGGTGGTGGACGACGGCCGAGCACGAGCAGCGCCGCGCGGATCGTTCCGGCGTGCGCGACGACCAACGCGGGCCCGGGGCCGGCGGCGACGAGCGCGAGCGCTCGACGTGTGCGCTCCACCTGCGCCCGCAGCGACTCGCCGCCCGGGAACGCGAAGTCCGGGTCGCCGGCCTCGAACGCCGCGTGGAGCTCTGGCGAGACCTCGGCGATGTGCGCAGTCGACTGGCCCTCCCAAGCGCCGCGGTCGGATTCGATCAGGTCGGCCAGAACGGTCGGCTCCACCCCGATCGCCTCCGTGACAAACGACGCGGTCTGCCGAGCCCGCAGCAGGGGCGAGGTCCAGATCGCGACAATGCCCACACCACGGACGCGCGCGGCCAGGCGCGCCGCCTGCTCGCAACCGATCTCCGACACCGGGGGATCACGATGGCCGACGATCAGGCCCCTCTCATTGTCGATCGTCTCGCCGTGGCGGGCGATCAGGATCGGTTTCTCTCCGATTCGGGCCGATGTCATCAGCAGGCCGTGATTCGCTTCTTGGTGACCATCAGCGTCATCGGTCTGGATCTGCCCCGCTTCCTGTCGAGCATCAACTTGTCGCATTCGCGGACCATGTCGCTCGCCGGACAGTACCGGCGACGATCACGTGCGCAGCGCTTCTTGACTCGCTTGGGCGATCAGGAGTTCACCCGATTCGGGCGATGCGGACCCGAGCGCGAGACATAGGGTGTGTCTGTGAGCGTCCGCCCGAACGTCCTCGTGATCCTGACTGACCAGCAGCGGTATCCGCCGCCGTATGAATCCGACGAGCTCGCGGAGTATCGCCGCGACAATCTGCCTGGCCTGGAGCGGCTGCGCGAGAACGGTGTGTCGTTCCGTCGTCACTATCCGATGGCGGCGGCCTGCGCGCCGAGCCGCGCGTCGCTGCTGACTGGGCAT
>DATMGZ010000006.1:0-92742 GCA_035555155.1 Solirubrobacteraceae bacterium
GTGGATGCGAGGTCCAGTAGCTGCCTCGCGGACCGTACCGATCAACGAGCATTACAAGGTAATTGGCATATGGTCCCTCTTGGGCCGGCCGACCCAGCTGGGACGCGTCATGGGGCGCCACGTCCCAGGCAGGTGCATACAGGACCACCGGCATCAGTTGCAGTCCGCTGCGGGCCGCGTCCCCGACCACTTGGTCGGTGGCGGCGAATGTCGTCGGGACGGCACCGGGTGCAAACGCCCCCTGCCGCGCGGGCGGGACGTCCGCCCAGCTCGCAAACGGCTGCGCGCTCGCCCAGCTGAACACGACGCGCACCGACTCGACCCCGGACGAGACCATGGTCTCGAACTGACGAGGGAGGTTCGTACCCGAGGCGAACAACGGTCCGTCGGCCACCATCCCGACGAAGCCCTGCGGGACCCGAGCAGTTGCGAGCGCGGGTGCCGGAAGCATCACGGCGAGAATCAGCGCGAGAGCCGTTGACGACAGAAACGAGCGGATCATCCGCGCGAGTGTAGAGAGGGTGCGTCGTCAGCCGAGGAGCGCGGTCATTGCGGCGTCGGTCAGCTCTGCTGTGCGGGCCCATGCGTACCGGCCGGCGCGAGCCAGCCCCGCTGCGATCAGACGCGCCCGGACGTCCTCGTCGCACGCGGCGGCGAGCACGGCCGCCGCGAACGCCGCGGTGTCGGCCGGGTCGGCAATGAGCGCGGCGTCACCACAGGTCTCGGGCAGCGCGCCGTGGGGCGAGCCGACGACCGGGACCCCGGCCGCCATCGCCTCGAGGCAGGGCAGGCCGAACCCCTCGTAGAGCGACGGCATCACCAGGGCGCTGGCGCCGGCGTAGAGGGCCGGCATGAGCGCATCGTCGACATAGCCGATCCGCCGCGGGCCGCCGGCGCCGCCGCGCAGGTACCCGCGATCGGAGCCGGCCAGGACGAGCTCGATGCCGGCCTCGTGAAGACGCGTCGCGGTAGGCCCGAGCGCGGCGAAGTTCTTCCGGGCCGAGCCGGTGCCGACCGCGAGCACGTACGGTCGCGTGAGCCCGTGGCGGCTCAGGGCGGCCGACGGGTCGACTCCGGGCGCAAAGCGTGCCTCGACCCCTTCGGGGATCACCACGACCTGTTCGGGCGGGATGCGGAGAAGCGCCGTCAGCTCCCGGCGCGAGAATTCGGACACGGTGATGACGAGGCGTGCGTGCCGCGCGATCTCGGGCAGGAGACGGCGCTGGTAGGCGACGTAGCCGCTGGAGTAGGCCTCCGGGTGGCGCAGGGCGGCGGCGTCGTGGATCACGACGACATTGCGCCGCGAGGCCACCGGCGCGAGGTTCGCCGGCGAATAGATCAGCTCGCAGCCGCGGCTCAGAATCGGGAGGGCAGCCTGCTCCCACGCGTGCCCGGCACGGTGGGCGAGCCACGATGGCGGCTCGACCACCCGGTATCCGCCCGGCCTCAGAGTCGGCAGACGGACGGCCATCTCCCGCGCAAAGCGCTCCACTCCGCCGATCTCCAACCGCACCGCGGCGCGGGCGTTGATCGCGATCGGCACCGGGGCCGCCTGGCGCTAGTGGGCGCGACGCGTCACGCGCCGCAGCGCGAGTCCGGCGGCCAGCAGCAGGACGCCGAGGCTGCCGCTCAACCAGCCCGCGAAGCCGGTGAACGGGAGGGTGGCAGCGGAGGAGTTGGTCGAGGTGGAGCTGGTGCCCGCGGTCGTCGCCGTCGGCGAGCTCGACGTCGTGGTCGGGGTGCTCGCGACCGCCGTGCCCGAAGAGGAGCCGGCCGACGCCGCGGAGCTCGATCCCGAGGATGAGCTACCCGAACTCGAGGATCCGGAGGAGCTCGAGTGGGGAGAGCTCGACCCGGAGCCGCCGCCGGCGGGGCCGAGCGGGTCGACGTATTGCTGGTCGCCCGCCGATGTGGCGAGCGCCGCGGCCGGCGCCAGCATCGTCAGGGCACCGGCGAGCACGAGGAGGGAGAGCATCCCGATCAGCCTCTTCACCGGACGAGTATTACCAGACGATGACCGCGGGCGACGTTCGGGCCGACGCGGCGGTCGCGATCGACGGACGGTGCGGCCCACGTGTTTCAGCGCCCCCCCGGTGATCGGGTATCCCGACGGCGTCGTATCAGGTCCGATCCAGGAGCCGAGGCCCATTCGGGACGCCGAGACGTTGGCACCGAGGTCCTCGCGGGACGCTGCGCAGTGGAGGGTTATCGTGTCTGGACCCTCGATTGCGCAGCGTCCTCCCGCGCTGCCCGTGCGCTGCAGGGAATCATGAAACTGTGGTTTGGCAGGATTTCTTGCACGACCAGGTGGGGACGGCGCGATGGCGACGGCTCCTGTTAGGGTGCTCGCGACGCTGCCTCAGAGCCCCGTCGGAGCGGCGTCATCCGGCGCTGTGACCGATCCGGACACAGTGGCGCTCAGCCGCGTCCGCGATCGCTTTCGCGTGCGGTGCAACGCAACCGAACACCGAGCCGCGAGGACCGATGAGAGCCGCCACCCGAAGTCGATCCATCACCCGATCCATCACTGCCTGCATCGCCGCCGCATCGGCCACGGTGGCGCTGCTGGGCAGCGGGCTGACCGCATCGAGCTCCGGTGATCTGCAGGGCCAGATCGCGACCAACCAGTCGGCGGCCGATTCGCTCAAGTCGGCGATCGCGGCCGAGACGGCCCGGATTCAGGCGACGTCCAACGGATTGGCCGATGCGCAGCAGCGCCTGTCCGTGATCCAGGGGACCCTGGCCACCCGCGAGGCCGAACTGATCCGCGTCCAGAACCAGCTGATGGCCGCGCGCAATCATCTCGTCGAGCTCGAGAACCGGCTGCAGCAGTCCTCCCGGGCGCTGGCCGGCAACCTCGTGGCCTCCTACGAGAGCACCCCGCCCGATGTCGTCACGGTGATCCTCGAGTCACACGGCTTCTCGGATCTGCTCGAGAAGATGAGCTTCATGTCGCGCATCGGTCACCAGGACGCGACGATCGTCGGCAACACGCGCGCCGCCCGCAAGGCGGTGGCGGCCCAGGCCAACTCGCTGGCCTCGATCGAGGCGCGTGACCGCGCGCTGACCGATCAGGTCCTGGCCCAGCGCAACCAGGTCGCCGCGCTCCAGGGCGCGCTGCTCAACCAGAAGATCGCCGAGCTCGGCTCTCGTGCCTCGACGGCCTCGCGGCTCGACCAGGTCAACTCGAAGCTCAAGTCGCTCGAGGCCCAGGCCGCCGCCCAGGCCGCCGCTGCGGCCAAGGCGGCGCAGAGCGCCGTCGTCGGCGGTATCGCCACCAACGCCGGCGGCATGGTCCAGCCGCCCCCGGGCGCGCCCTCGGCCATCGGCCAGGTGATGGCGGCCGGCAACGCGATCGCGACGCTGCCCTACATCTGGGGCGGCGGCCACGGCTCCTTCCAGGCCAACGGGTACGACTGCTCGGGCTCGGTCAGCTATGCCCTGGCCGCCGCCGGCCTGCTGAGCTCACCGCTCGACTCCACGGGTTTCGAAAGCTGGGGGGATCCGGGTCCCGGCCGTTGGATCACCGTCTACGCCAACGCCGACCACGCCTGGATGGAGGTGGCGGGCTGGCGCTTCGACACGGTCGCGCTCGCCTCCGGCGGCACCCGCTGGTCGCAGGGCGGTGGCGAGTTCTCGGGCTTCGTCGTCCGCCACCCGCCCGGTCTGTAGCGGCGCCACGGGACCGAACGAGCCGCCCGAGTCCGGACGCCGGCGCCATGATCGTCGATCTCCATTCCCACTACCCGATGCATCTGCTGCCGCGCCACCGCGGCCCAGATGAGTCGCTGCGCAACTGGCGCGAGGAGCGCTTCCGTGCGATGGTCGTGCGGCTGGTCTCGAAGTTCGCCAACTACCAGGGCCCTGGGGACGAGCCCGGGGTGACGGTCGAGCTCCTGCGCGAGGGCGGCGTCGGCGTCGCGCTGTCGATGCTGTACTCGCCGTTCGACGAGATCGACCTCGGCAAGAGCTACGGATCGCCGCCTGATCCGGCCTACTTCGGGCGGCTGCTCGATCAGCTCCAGGCCGTCGAGGACGACATCTCCGGGCACCACGCCTGGGCGGAGGTCGCGCACGACGGAGCGGCGCTGGAGCGGTGCCTGCGGGCCGGGACACTGGCGCTGATTCACGCCGTGGAGGGCGGTTCCACCTCGGCGCCGAGCCGGACCAGATCGCCGCCAACGTGAGCGAGCTGGCCGCGCGCGGGGTCGCCTACATCACCGTGGCGCACCTGTTCTGGCGCGGCATGGCCACCAACGCGCCGGCGATCCCGTTCCTACCCGACTGGCTCTATCGGCTCGTGTTCCCGCAGCCGAAGGCCGGTCTCAGCGCCCTCGGCACTGCGCTCGTCGATGCGATGGTGCGCAATCACGTGCTGGTCGACGTCACGCACATGAGCGAGCAGTCGCTGACGGACACGTTTGCAATGCTCGACGAGCGCGATCCCGCCCGCAGCGAGGTGACGGTGATCGCCACGCACATGGCCTGCCGGCTCGGCACCTACTCCTACAGCCTGTCCGACGAGTCGATCCACGCGGTCGCCGAGCGCGGCGGCGTGCTCGGCGTGATCAATTGCCGGCACTTCCTCTGCGACCGCCGCGGCGGGAGGGCCACCGACGAGACGGCGGCCGATTCGCTCGAGTTGATCTGCGCCCAGATCGACCACATCGCCGAGGTCACCGGATCGTTCGACCACGCGGCTATCGGTACCGACCTCGACGGCTACATCAAGCCCGCCCTCGTGGGTTTCGAGCACTCGGGCAAGCTCGCGGAGCTCGAGCGCGGGCTGATCGCCCGCTACGGCGCCGAGCGCGCTGCGAAGGTCTGCAGTCAGAACGCCTTGCGGGTTCTGCGGCGGACGTTCGCAGCGCGCTCGGGTGGAGTCTCCGCCTAGGCGACGGCGGCGGGCTGTCGGGCGGTGGGTGGGGGCTGGCTCGCCGGCGACTCGAGGTCCCGGATCGGCTTGGTGGGCCTGGTGGGGTCGGTGGGCTTGGCGGGCGGTCCCGACGAGCTGCCGAGCATCCGGGTGGCCAGGAGTCCGAGCGCGGGAATGGCGACGATGGCGATCATCGCGAGGAACCAGACCTGCCCGGCGTCGGTGCCCTCACCGAGCGCGTGGCCGAGGCCGAGCAGCCAGGCGAGCGCGGTGAAGCGGTGCAGCTTGCGCCACCGCGCCACCCCGATGCTGCGCCGCGCGTAGTAGGAGAGGCCGAGCAGGATCAGGCTCCAGCCGCTGACGATGCCGATCGTCGTCCACACGGACTTGTAGCTGCTGACGAACGGGATCGCGATGTCGGCGATCGACGGATGCAGGAACTTGTCGCCGAGCAGCGCCACGGCGTGGACGACGATCGCCACCATCGTCGACAGCGAGAGAATCTCGTGGGTGACGCGCAGGTCCGGGCCCTTGCGCTTGAGCAGCTTCGTGCTCATGAGCAGCCCCAGCGAGACCGCGAGGCTGGCGAGGATGAGGGCCGAGAACCCGGCGGCGCGGCTGATGAGCCAGAACAGATGTGGTGTCAGTGGGGTTGTCATCAACACAGGATCCGGCAGGCGCCGTAGAGGGGCGTATGGGGTGTCTAAGACGGGTGTAGGAGAGGGTGGCGGGGAGGTGGGCGGCTCGCGGGTGGGCGCTCGCGTCGCAGAGGGGTCCGGTCAGGGCTCGGTCTTCCTGGGGAAGGAGGGCGGTCCGGTGAGGGCCCGGTCTTCGTGGGGAAGGAGGGCGGTCCGGTAGAGGGCCCGGTCTTCGTGGGGTCGTCCGAGAGTGCTTATCTCGACAAACTGACCGAGCCGATGGGTCCTTGGGCGTCTAAGCGCCGGTCAGGCGCTTAGGCGCGCAATGTCGATTCCGCGGCGGTAGCTTGGCGACATAAGCACCCTTGGAATCAGGTGCATAGAAGACCTGTCGGAGGCTCGGCCGCCGCCGGCCCACGCTTCCCCCCAGCACCAGCATCGCGCACGTACACCGGATCCTCTTCCCCCAGCAGCTGTGTTACGGCTCGACTCCGCCTCGTAGTCACATCGCCCGTTCGCCGTAGTCACAGCCTCGGCGCCCGGCCACCGCCGGCGTTCGACCTTTATCTACCTCTTGCGCGTTTCTCACCTGGCCGGAGTGGGATGAAGTCGGGCCATCGGCCCATCCGTAGTCCGACAAGAAGGAGTGCGATGCGAAATCGCAGGTACCTCCTGGCGCTGGCCCTCATGACCGGCGCCATCGCTGCGGGAGCGGGAGTGGCGGCAGCAGCAAGTGGTTCGGGAACGACGCCGACGCACGCGGCGAAGGCCGCGGCGAGCGACGTCCCGACCACGAGCACGCCGTCTCAGACCACGCCGAACCGGACGCCGAACCAGGCGCCGCGCTCCGGGCACAACTGCCCGAACATGGGTGCGCGGACCACGTCCGGTGCGCCGGACGCCGGTCCCGGTCCGAGCGTGGCCTACTAGGCCAAGACCCGAGGAAGGGTCGACGGGCATCGGGTCTCGCTTCGCTCGCCGGAGCGGGACCCGCCCGCTCGAAGCGACCGCGCCCACGACCTGCCCGCCGGCGACCGACCGTCCCGCCGGCCGGCGACCGACCGTCCCGCGCGACACAGAGCGCCGCGGTGCACGAGAATCATGGGATGGAGCAACGGGTCAGCTTGATCACGCTCGGGGTCGCGGATCTCAGCCGCGCGCTGGCGTTCTATCAACGGCTCGGTTGGAGCGCCGATGCGGGGCCCGAGGACGACGTCGTCTTCTTTCAGGCCGGCGGGATGATCCTGGCCCTGTGGAGCCGCGACCAGCTCGCGCACGACAGCGGCATCGAGGACGGTGGCGGCTGGGGCGGCGTGACGCTCGCCTACAACGCTCGCTCACCGGAGGAGGTCGACGCCGTGATCGCCGAGGCCGAGCGCGCTGGTGCGACGATCGCGCGGGCCGGCGCCGAGACCTTCTGGGGCGGCTACTCGGGCGTGTTCGTCGATCCGGACGGCCACCCGTGGGAGGTCGCGCACAATCCACACTGGACGCTGCTGCCCGACGGCAGCGTGCGCCTCTCGGCGTAGCCGCGGTCTTTCAGCGACCGGGATGGACGAGGCGTCCGGCGGCAGTGGCCGTGGCTCGCCGCGCGAAGAACGGGTTGCCCTGCGCGGACACCTGCTGGTAGGTGACGCTGAACGCCGAGCCACCGAGCACCAGGCCGGACGGCGTGGCCGCGCCCGTGGCCGGCCCGGAGCCGTGGTAGGCGGTGAAGCGGCGGCCGCCGGGCGACAGGGTGACGGCGGTCCGGCCCCAATACCGGCTGGTGATCGACCCGGAATGACCCGTCGTGGTGCGCGCTGAGGCGAGGGCGAATGATGTCGTGCCGAAGTCGGCCAGCGGGAGCGTCGTGCACGAGTTCGCGCTGACGCAGTCGGACGGCGCCTCGACGATCCACTCGGCAGACGTGACGTCGATCGAGGCGGCGTCGAAGGACTTGGTGAACGAGCGGTGCCGGGTCGCGTCGTCGAGGCTCATGCTCACCCGGTGGCCGACGACCGTTACGCTCGCGGCCATGTCGTCGCCGGGCCTGACCCGGAGGTTGATCGTCTCGGAGGGCGCCGGCACGAGCTCGTACCAGGCGCTCGAGATGACGTGTCCCGATTGGCTGCAGTCGACTTCGGTACCGATCTGCTCGAGCGCGGTCGAGTTCTGGTTGTAGCCCCCGAGCCCGACCCAGGTGGCCGAGTAGGACTGGGTGCCGGCGGCGCAGGACGCCGTTGGCTGTCGCCACGCCGCCTTGACTTGCCGGAAGCGCACGCCCGAGCGGTGCGCGGCGTAGCCCGACCAGTTGGAGCTCATGCTCGTATCAGCGAGCGCAGCCGGCGCCGCCACGAGAGCGACTGCCGTGGCGGCGATCAGCGCGGTGGGAAGCCGGAGGCGCACCAGTGTACTTATCGGTATCTGAGCCGAAAACTTGAGCATCGCCCCTCAGGCGGCCATACGGGATGACGCGTTGAGGATCGCCGCGGATCGTCCACGACAGTCGTACAGCGTCACCTTCGTGCCGCCCGTCGTCGTAAAGCTTACGGACGGGCACGTCTGAGCCACGATGCTCATCGCCGCCTGGCTTCCCGTCCGCGTGTCCCCAGGAGCTCCGTTGCCCTGACCGGTGTCGGCCAAAACCCACCGCAGTCTTCCGGAGGCGACCTCGGCGGCCAACCACGACGCGCTCACCGAGCTCTCGCGCCCGGAGAACCCGCCGAGTCCCGCCACGTTGGCGTTCGAGGCCAGAATCGAGGCGGCCGCGCTGCTCTGGCTGCCGACGCCGATCGTGCCGCCGCCGTGAGCGCTCGCGTAGCGGACCGCGGCGGTCAGGGTCGCGTCGTTGCCACCGAAGCCGCCCGGGCCGCCGCCACCCGGACCGCCGGCACCGCCCAAGCCTCCGCTACGAGCCCCGCCCAGCCCACCGGGACCGCCGGCCGCACCGGGACCGCCGGCCGCACCGTTGCCGCCGGCCGCGCCGGGGCCGCCGGCCGCGCCGGCAATACCCGGAGGCGGCGCGAACCCTGCGCCGCCGGTGGCGCCACCGGACGCGCCGCCACCCTGGGCGAAGGCGGGAGGCCCGCCACCGCCGGCGCGACCGCCGGCGCCGCCGGCGCCGCCGGGGCCGCCGCCCGGACCGCCGATCGATGTGCTGGCGGGGCCGCCGGTGGGGAAGGTGCCGTTGGTCGCATGGCCGAGGGTCTCCGCCGCCCAGGTCGCGGGCGCGGCCAACAGCGCGGCCAGCCCGAACGCGACCACGATCGCGCGCGTTCGCGGCGCGAGCTCGAGGGCCAGCAGGAGCGCGCAGAGGCCGCCGACAGCGATGGTCACGGGCACCGCCCAGGAGAGCGCGCCCCCGAGCTCGCCCAGCACGACCAGCTCGCTGACCACGCCGGCGCTCAGCGCCAGCGGCGCGATGATCCGGGCCGATCGTCCCGGCGCGAGCATCATGCCCACGCCGGCGCCGATCAGCGCCGCGGCGAACGGAGCCAGCAGCGAGACGTAGTAGGGATGGAAGATGCCGCGCGCGAAGCTGAAGGCGACCGCGGTGGTGAGGAAGGCGCCGCCGACGGCCATCAGCCAGCCCGTGCGGGGATCGCTGCGCCGCAGTCGCGAGACGACCAGGAGCGCGATGCCGGACACGAGCGCGAAGCCCAGCAGCCAGCCCGCCTGATCGCCGAGGCCCTGTTGCAGGAGGCGGAACGGACCGGTCGCGCCCCCGAACAGGCTCCCGCCCACACCCCCGCCACCGCCGCCGATCGCTCCGGGGCCGCCCGACTGCCCGGCCAGGCGGCCGAGACCGTTGTAACCGAAGATCAGCGACAGGATGCTGTTGTCGCTGGTGCCCGAGATCCAGGGACGGTCGGCCGCGGGGGTCAGCATCACCAAGAGCGGCCACGCACCGCCGACCACGATCATCGCTGCCCCGCCGGCGAGGAGCTGCCGCACTGCGGCGATCCGCCCGCGCGGGGCCACCCACATGTAGGCGGCAACGATCCCGGGCACGACCATCAGCGCGACCGCCATCTTCGTGTCAAAGCCGAGTCCGACCGCGATGCCGCTGAGCACGAGCCAGCGGGTGCGGCCGGACTCGAGCGCCCGGAGGCCGAACCACAGCGCCGCGACCGAGCACAGCACGAGCAGCTCGTCCGGGTTGTTGTGGCGCGAGACGGCCACCGCCACCGGCGTCACGGTCAGGGCGAGGCCGGCCACGAAGCCAGCCGGGCGGCCGAACCGCCGGCGCACGAGGTCATAGGTCAGGCCGACCGCCGCCACGCCCATCAGCGCCTGCGGGACGAGCAGACTGAGCGGGTGAAAGCCGAACACGCGCGCTGACAGCGCCTGTACCCAGAGGCTGAGCGGCGGCTTGTCGACCGTCATCAGGCCGCTCTTGTCGAGCGACGCGAACAGGAAGTCGTGCCAGCTCGTGGTCATCGAGCGCACGGCGGCGCTGTAGTAGGTGTTGGCCCAGCCGTTGATGCTGAGGCCCCACAGGTTGAGGATCGCGCTCAGGCCGAGCAGGCCGAGCAGCTCCGGACGGGCCAGCAGCCGCTGCGCACGGGCGGGAAGCGCTCGTCCCCGCCGCCGTGTGCGGTCACGCAGGCGCGCCGGCCACGGCTCGGCAAAGGGCACCGAATCGGAGCCCATGGTCTGAGAGTCGGCGTCCGAGGTGAGAGCCACGTAAGACGCCGAGGCGGCGGGGCGCGAGCGAGACATCGGACTACGGTTGATCGGGTAGGCGGGTCGCCTCGGCGTAGGCGCCGGCGGCGGCGATCACGCCGAATGCGCCGAGCGCCAGTCCAGCGAGCGTGCGGGTGAGAAGAGTCATCGTCCGGCCTCCTTCTGGTTGCTGTCCTGCGCGTGGTGAAAGCAGGATCGGCGGCCCGGCGAAGGTGAGGAGAAGACGTCTCTAAGACACGTGTAGGAGCGGCTCGAACGCGCGCTTCAGGAGCCGAACCACCGAGGGACCAGCCCCTTGATTGGCCGTCGGGCGCCGAGCTTGAGGGCGGCCACTCGGGCGGCCGCTTCAGCTCTCCGCGCCGGCCGGCTCCCGGCGCCCGGCCGCGATCGCCAGGACCACCACCACGACCATCGCCGCGATGGCCAGCGACAGGCGGTCGATCGCGAGCGCAAGCGGCGACAGCAACGCCAACACGCAGATGCCGAGCACGGGCGGCAAGGTCCGCTCCGTGGTGACCGAATGCTTGAACAGGGCGTCGCCGGCGAGGTAGATCGCCGGGCCGCCGAGCACGGTGGCGGCGACGGCCGTGCTCGACGCTCCCTCAGGATGGCCGATCGTCAGCCTGATTCCGACCGCGACCACGATCACGCCGGCGACCATGATCGCGTGCGCGTAGGCGTAGCCCGAACGACCCATGCGGGCGGCGGCGCCGGTCGCGACCGCCATCGACCGTGCCCCCACCTCGGCGTGGTGCAGGAAGTAGATCGCCCACAGCGAGACGGTGGTCACGAACCCGACCACGAACGCGGTGTCGACCGCGGCACGCCCGTGCTCGGCGCCGAACGTCGCGCCCACGCGCAGGACCGATTCGCCGAGCGCGATCAGGAGCACGAGCTGGCAGCGTTCTGCGAGGTGCCCGCCGGCCAAGGTCCACGCCTCGAGTGGAGTTCCGGGGACACCCGGGAGCCGGAACCCGTGCAGCGGCGCGCCGAGGTCGAGCACGAGCGCGGCGATCCACAGCCACAGCCGGGCATCGCCGTGGGCGAGCGCACCCGCGATCCAGACCGCGCCGGAGATCGCCGACCACGCCAGCAGCTGGGCATAGTTGCGCCCCATCGCCTGGCCGCGCAGCGCCACCACCATGAAGCCGCTGCGGAGCACCTGAATCGCCACATAGGAGACCGCGAAGGCCATCCCGCGCGAGCCGAACGCCTCGGGAATCGACGCCGACATCACGAGGCTGATCCCCATCAGCACGATCATCAGCAGCGCCACCCGCCAGCGGTCGGGATCGATCCAGTTGGTGGCCCATGCGGTGTAGTTCCACGCCCACCACACCGCGCCGAAGAGGACCAGCGCCTGCAGGGCGCCGCGCGAGCTCAGGTGCCGGCCGAGGAACTCCGACAGCTGCGTGATCGCGAACACGTAGACGAGGTCGAAAAACAGCTCCATCGCCGTGACCCTCGGCGTGGTGCCGTCGCTGCGCTCGCGGAGGACGGTGCCTGGGTTCACAAGGGCGGGTGGCGAGAGCTGTCAGACAGGCTGGAGGAGGCAGGCATCGTTCGACCGGCGGCCCGTAGAGTACGCGTCCCGAACGCGTTTCCAAGCGACCAGGAGACCCTATGTCAGCGAACAGCTTCGATGCCAAGGCAAAGCTCAACGTGGGCGACCGGTCCTACGAGATCTACCGGCTCGATGCACTGCAGCAGCGCTTCGACGTGGCCCGTCTGCCCTTCTCGTTGAAGATCCTGCTGGAGAACCTCCTGCGCAACGAGGACGGAGAGTCGATTCGAGCCGACGACATCGAGGCGCTCGCGAGCTGGGACGCCAGGGCCAAGCCGAGCGCCGAGATCGCGTTCACGCCGGCTCGCGTCGTGATGCAGGACTTCACCGGAGTGCCGGCGATCGTCGACCTCGCGGCCATGCGGGACGCGATCGGGGAGATGGGCGGCGACGCCAACAAGATCAACCCCCTGGTTCCGGCCGAGCTGGTGATCGACCACTCGGTGCAGGTCGACGAGTTCGGCACGCGCAGCGCGTTTCAGCGCAACGCCGAGCTCGAGTTCGATCGCAACCAGGAGCGCTATGCCTTCCTGCGCTGGGGGCAGGGCGCGTTCGACAACTTCGCGGTCGTCCCGCCGGACACCGGGATCGTGCACCAGGTCAACCTCGAGTACCTCGCGCGCGTGGTGTTCGTCAACGACGAACTGGGCCAGGCCTACCCGGACACCCTCGTCGGCACCGACTCGCACACGACGATGATCAACGGCCTCGGCGTGCTCGGGTGGGGGGTCGGCGGAATCGAAGCCGAGGCGGCGATGCTCGGCCAGCCGATGTCGATGCTGATCCCGCAGGTGGTCGGCTTCAGGCTCACGGGCCAGCTCCCCGAGGGCGCGACCGCGACCGACCTCGTGCTCACCGTGACCGAGATGCTGCGTCGCCATGGGGTGGTGGGCAAGTTCGTCGAGTTCTATGGCACCGGGCTGGCCCGGCTCCCGCTCGCCGACCGAGCCACGATCGGCAACATGTCCCCGGAGTTCGGATCGACCTGCGCGATCTTCCCGATCGACGCCGAGACCCTGCGCTACCTCGAGTTCTCCGGGCGCCCCGCGGAGCTGATCGAGCTCGTCGAGGCATACGCGAAGGAGCAGGGGCTGTGGCACGACGAGGACTCCGAGGAGCCGACCTACACCGACGAGCTCGAGCTCGATCTCTCGACCGTGGTTCCCAGCATCGCCGGGCCCAAGCGCCCCCAGGATCGGGTCTCGCTGACCGACGCCAAGGCGGCGTTCCGGGCGGCGGTGGAAGGGTACCTACCCGAGGACTCCGAGGAGGACGACGCGCTCGAGGGCTCGTTCCCGGCCAGCGATCCCGTCTCCACCCACCACGCCAACGGGATGGGTCACGAGCCGAACGCACATGCCGGCGCCGCTCAGGTCGCCGAGCGCAGGCGCACCAGCGCGCCGGTCACGCTGGCCGACGGCACCGAGACCGAGCTCGACCACGGGCACGTCGTCATCGCCGCGATCACGAGCTGCACCAATACCTCGAACCCGTCGGTGATGCTCGGCGCCGGGATCCTCGCCCGGAATGCCGTGCAGCGGGGTCTGCGCGTCAAGCCGTGGGTCAAGACCTCGCTCGCCCCCGGCTCCAAGGTGGTGACCGAGTACCTGGACCGCGCCGGCCTGACCGAGTACCTCGAGGCACTCGGCTTCAACCTCGTCGGCTACGGCTGCACGACCTGCATCGGCAACAGCGGGCCGCTGCCGGAGGAGGTCTCGGTCCTCGTCAACGAGGCCGACCTGGCCGTCGTGTCGGTGCTGTCGGGCAACCGCAACTTCGAGGGGCGGATCAACCCAGACGTGAAGATGAACTACCTCGCCTCGCCGCCGCTGTGCGTCGCCTACGCCCTCGCCGGCACGATGGACACCGATCTCTACGAGGAGCCCCTCGGCGAGGACGATCACGGTGCCCCCGTGTTCCTCAAGGACATCTGGCCGACGGCCGCGGAGGTCGCCGAGACGGTACTGGAGGCCGTCCAGTCCGACATGTTCCGCAAGAGCTACGCCGGGGTGTTCGACGGTGACGAGCGCTGGAACTCGCTCGAGGTTCCGACCGGTGAGAGCTTCGCCTGGGAGGACGGCTCGACGTATGTGCGCCGGCCGCCGTTCTTCGAGCAGCTCGCCCGCGAGCCCGAGCCTATGACCGACGTCGAGGGAGCGCGTGTGCTCGCCGTGCTCGGTGACAGCGTGACCACCGACCACATCTCTCCGGCCGGCTCGATCAAGCGCGACAGCCCGGCCGGCGCCTATCTGATCGACCGCGGAGTGGAGCCGAGGGACTTCAACTCCTACGGTTCACGGCGGGGCAATCACGAGGTGATGATGCGGGGGACGTTCGCCAACATCCGGCTGCGCAACCAGCTCGCGCCCGGCACTGAGGGCGGGGTGACCCTGTACCTCGGCGGTGAGGGCGAGCCCGAGCAGATGTCGATCTACGACGCGTCGATGCGCTATCAGGACCGGGGCGTCCCGCTGGTCGTGCTCGCCGGCAAGGAGTATGGCTCGGGCTCCTCACGCGACTGGGCGGCCAAGGGAACCCGGTTGCTCGGCGTGCGGGCGGTGATCGCGCAGAGCTTCGAGCGCATCCACCGCTCGAACCTGGTCGGCATGGGCGTGCTGCCGCTCCAGTTCAAGGACGGCGGCTCGGTCGAGTCCCTGGGTCTTACGGGCCACGAGACGTTCAGCATCGGCGGCCTGGCCGACGCGGACGCGATCCCGCGCGAGGTCACCGTCCGGGCCGACGACACAGAGTTCACGGTCACTGTGCGGATCGACACGCCGAAGGAGCAGCGCTACTTCCGCCACGGCGGCATCCTCCAGTTCGTGCTGCGCGAGCTGCTCGCCTAAGACCGCCATTAGACACCGCCAATCGCCCGCTAACCGACACTCAATGCGATCTCGGAGGAGCGCTCTCTAGCATCGAGGGATGCCATCCAGGGAGGCTTGGCTCCGCAGCGTCCGTCGCACTGCGGGGCCGGCGCTGATGTTGACCGCGATCGTGGTCGTGTTCCTCCCGCTGAGCCGCGCCTACGACCTGGGCGTGTTCCTCAAGGCCGGGTCGGCGGTGATCCACGGCCTGCACGTGTACCCGCGACCGGGGACGCCCGCGGTCTACTCCGGGTTCTCGTTCGTCTATCCGTACTTCGCCGTGTGGCCGTTCGTGCCGCTGGCCGCACTGTCGCCGGCACTCGGGACCGCAGTCTTCTTCGCGATCTGCGCCGGGGCGGTCATCGGAGCCTGCTACGTCGAGGCCGACGGCGATCCCCGTCCGGCGGTACTGGTCCTGTGCACCGCGTTCACGATCACCGGCCTGCAACTCGGCGCGCTCAGCCCGCTGCTGATGGCCGGCGCCGTGTTCGTGTGGCGGTTGCGGGACCGGCCGCTTGTCTTCGCGTTGCTTGCGGCGCCCGTCATCGCGTGCAAGCTGTTCCTGGCCCCGCTGCTCGCCTGGCCGCTGCTTGCCCGTCGCTACCGCGCGTTCGCCTGGGCGAGCGTGGCGACCCTGGCGCTGCTGGCGCTCGGGTTCGCGTTCGGTCCCCTCGGAGCGGTTCCGTATCTTCGCCTGCTGTCGGCGCTCGGGGCGCATGAGGCGCACGCCGGCTTCGGCCTGATCGGTGCCCTGCGTGGCGCGGGTCTCGCCGCTACCGCAGCGGAGGGGGTCGCCCTGGCGCTCGCCGCGGCCGTACTCGCGAGCGCGTACCGGCATCATCGCCGCACCGGAGACGAACGTGTGCTGTTCTGCGCCGGATTGGTCGTCTCGCTGCTGCTGACCCCGGTCCTGTGGAGCCACTACCTGATCCTGCTGGCGGCCGGACTGCTTGTGCTCGACGCGCCGTGGCGGTGGTTCGCGGCGCTCGCGGCGCTGAGCTGGTTGATCGCGCCGCCGCACGGAGTCGACATCGATATCCGCCTGTTGCAGCGGATCGGTTCCTTGGGCGCGTGGCTGGCGATCGCCGCCTCGCTGCTCATGTTCGGCTACGCGGCCAAGCCGCTGCGCTGGCACGGCGGACGCCGGGTGGGGCGTCCGCGTTAGGCTACGGCCCCGTGCCTGCCCCCACGCTGCTCCAGAGTTTGCTCACCTCCGCCGGGCCCTCGGGCCACGAATCGGACCCCGCGCGGGTGTGGCGCGAGGCCTGCGCCGCGTTCGGCGCCGAGGTCAGCGCGGATCGGCTCGGGTCCTCGCGCGCGAAGGTCACGGGCACGGCCGGAGGCCCGAGCCTCGCGGTCGTGGGCCACATCGACGAGATCGGCCTCCACATCTCGCACATCGATGACGAGGGCTTCCTGCGCTTCGGCGAGGTCGGAGGATGGGATCCGATGGTGCTCGTCGGGCAACGCGTCCGCGTGGCCACTCGTGACGGATCGGTCGCCGGCGTGGTGGGTCGCAAGCCGATCCACCTGATGAAGGACGACGACCGGCGCAAGGCGCCCGAGATCAAGGATCTGCACATCGACATCGGAGCCACGGACGGAGATGACGCCCGCACCCGCGTGCGGATCGGGGACGTCGCGGTGATCGACGTGGTCCCGCTCGAGCTGCCCAATGACCGCCTCGCCTCACGCGCTCTCGACAACCGCGTGGGCTGCTACGTGGCGGCCCAGACGGCTTGCCTCGTGGCCGCGGCCGGCGGCGCGCCGGGCGACGTGTTCGCACTCGCCGTCGTACAGGAGGAGACCACGTTCGCCGGCTCGCGCACGAGCGCGTTCGCGCTTGAGCCCGACGTCGCGATCGCGGTTGATCTGACCTTTGCCACCGACCAGCCCGGGATCGAGCTCGGTCCGATCACCAAGCATCCGCTCGGCTCCGGACCGGTGATCGCGCGCGGCACGACGCTGCACCCCCAGGTGAGCGAACTCCTGCACGAGACCGCGGAGCAGGAGGGCATTCCGTTCACGGTCGAGTCGCTCGGTCGCGGCACCGGCACCGACGCGGACGCAATCCATCTCAGCCGCGCCGGCATCCCCACGGGACTCGTGTCGGTTCCGGCCCGTTACATGCACTCTCCGGTCGAGATGGTCTCGCTGGATGACATCGAAGCTGCCGCGCGGCTGATCGCGGCCTTCGCCCAGCGGCTCGAGCCGGGCCTCTCGTTCGAGCGCTGAGGCTCAATCGCCGGGCGTCACCGTGTTGCTCCTCTTCGACATCGACGGGACACTCGTGTGCGGCGCGGCCGCCGCCCACGCCGAGGCTCTGCACGTGGCGATCCGCGAGGTCCACCACGTCGACGCTGTGTCCTCGGGCCTCGTCGACCCGGCGGGACGGACCGACGGCGAGATAGCGCGGATCCTGCTGCTCGACGCCGGCGTCTCGGCCGAGCGGATCGACGCGCTCGCGGATGAGGTGCGCGAGCAGTGCTGCCGCGTCTACGGCACGCTGTGCCCCCCCGACCTGTCACACACGGTCGTGCCCGGGATCCCCGAGCTGCTCATCTGGCTCGCCGGCGAGCCGGACGTCACGCTCGGGCTGCTGACCGGCAACTACGAGGGCGTGGCCCGCGTGAAGCTCGGTCGGGCCGGGATCGGCTCCGCGTTCGTCACCGCTCCCGGGGCGTTCGGTTCCGACGCCGAGGACCGCGCCGCGCTGCCGCACATCGCCCGCCGACGCGCGGGCGCGTCCGGCACGCCGTACCCGCGCTCGCGGACCGTCGTGATCGGCGATACCCCGCGCGACATCGCCTGCGCCCACGCGGATGAGGTGCGCTGCGTGGCGGTCACGACGGGCCCGCACGGCGCCGAAGAGCTGTCCGGGGCCGATGCGGTCGCGACCGACACGCAGGACCTGAGGCGTGCGCTGGCGTCGATGCTCGAAGCGTGAGCGAGCCGGGGCGGGCCGTGGCCCGCCCCGGGCTGCGGCTACTTGACCGGCACCGTCACGTCACCCTGCTGTTGCAGCAGCTGATCCCAGGTGTCGAAGGACATGCAGAAGCGCCCGCCCTGGCCCCAGCTCGTGCCCCAGCTGTTCCAGAACCACACGAGCTTGTTGGGGGCGTCGATCTCGTCGGCGACGATCTCGTGTCCGCCCCTGACGGTGGCGCCGGTGGCGATCGCGACCTCACCCGTCTGGGGATCGGGGGTGTCGAAGCTGTCGTACCAGCTGATGCCGGTGATCACCGGGCGAAGCACGAGCGCCTCCAGCGCGTGCTGCACCCCGAACGCGTGCTGATAGGAGGTGATCAGGCCCATCTGCTTGGCGGCCTTGCACACCATCAGCCCGCTGCCACCGGGATCGTTGGGCGGATACGGCTTGCCCTCGAGCTTGGTCTCGAGCTCGTACACCTTGACCGCCTCGGTCTCGTCGTACGGCGTCCCCCCGCTCAGGTTGGGGGCGGAGTCCAGCGCACCGCACAGCGCGTTCGCGGTGCACGACCCGATCTTGCCCTGATCGAGCGGCAGACCGGTCGCCGTGTGCTTGACGCTCACGATCTGCGGAGCGCGTGGTGCGGTGAAGTTCCGCGACCGCGGGTCGTGATGCACATGGCGGCCGAGCCGCATGTTGGGTACGTTCCGCTCAGGAAGCTCAGCCGTGACGACGCCATTCTCAGGCATTGCGATTCACCTCGTAGACCTCGATTGAGAGTGTGAGAAAGAGCCTGCGTGTCACCCCAGGAGTCGCCCCCTCCGCGCGCCGAAGCCGTCGTGGCGCGCTCGCGTCACGCTCGCCACGGCTTCGTCCTTGGTCACACTCGCCCCCAGGAGGTGACGCGATCGATCATCTCACCGGCCCACGGCGGGGTCAAGAGGGGCGAAGGTGAGAATCGTCACGCACCACGATTCCCACCCAGGGAGCCGTGCGTGGGCTACGGCTTCGGCGTCGGGAACTGCGTGCGCATCGTCATGTCCCACACTCGGTCGGGGGTGAAGCGACGCTGGTTGATCATCAGGTGGGCACTCAGGGTGACCGGATAGCGGGCTCTCGGCCGACCAGCGCGCAGAGCGCCGGAGATCGTGTTGGCGACCGTGTCCGGGCCGCCGCCGAGCTTGGCCATCGGTCCGGCGTAGGCCTCGGTGGTGAGCTTCGCCACCCGACGGTTGAAGCCGGCGTACGGGCCGCCCTCGTCGCTCTCGACGGTGGCGGTGGCAGCGTCGGCGAAGCCGGTGGTGATCAGGCCGGGCTCGATCAGGATCACGTCGACGCCGAAGCCGCGAACCTCGAAGCGCAGCGCGTCGCTGATCGCCTCGACGGCGTACTTGGTCGCGTGGTAGAGGCCGCCGCCGGGAAAGGTAAGGCGCCCGCCCATGGAGCCGATGTTGACGATCCGCCCCCAGTGCTGATCGCGCATTCCGGGCAGCACGAGCTGACACATGCGCACGAGACCGAACACGTTGGTCTCGAACTGGCGGCGCACCTGGTCGGCGGGCACCGTCTCGACGGCGCCCGACTGGCTGTAGCCGGCGTTGTTGACGAGCACGCCGACGGCGCCCTCGGCCTCGGTGACCGCAGCCACAGCGGCGCTCATCGAGGCCTCGTCGCAGACGTCGAGCGCGAGCGTCTCGCAGCCCATCGAGGCCAGGTCGGCGATCGTCTCCGGGCGGCGCGCGGTGGCGTAGACCTTCCAGCCTTCGCCGAGGAGCCGCTCGGCCGTGGCGTGGCCGATGCCCGAGGAGCAACCGGTGATCAGCACCGCTTTCGATGGCTCGGGCACGAGGGCAGCCTACCGGCTCGGACGACGCGGTTCTCTCAGCCTGTCAACCGCGGACGAGCTTCTTGTACGTGATGCGCTTGGGCCGGTCGGCCTCGGCGCCGAGCTGCTCGTGCCGGAAGCTCTCATAGGCCTCGAAGTTGCCCTCGAACCAGCGCACCTGCGAGTCGCCCTCGAACGCCAGGACGTGCGTGGCGATGCGGTCCAGGAACCAGCGATCGTGGGAGACGACCACCGCGCAGCCGGCGAACGACAGCAGCGCTTCCTCGAGTGCACGGAGCGTATCGACGTCGAGGTCGTTGGTCGGCTCGTCGAGTAGCAGCAGATTGCCGCCGCTGCGCAGCAGCTTGGCCAGGTGCAGGCGGTTGCGCTCGCCGCCGGAGAGCTTGCCGACCTTCTTCTGCTGATCGGTGCCCTTGAAGTTGAAGCCGGAGACATACGCCCGGCTGGCCACGTTCCGGTCCCCGAGTGAGATCTGGTCCGCCCCGCCGGAGATCTCCTCCCACACGTTCTTGTCGGGATCCAGGGCTGCGCGCGACTGGTCGACGTACGCGAGCTCGACCGTCTCGCCGATCCGCAGCGTTCCCTGGTCGGGCTGCTCCTGGGCGGTGATCATCCGCAGCAGTGTCGTCTTGCCGGCGCCGTTGGGGCCGATCACGCCCACGATGCCGCCGCGCGGCAGCTTGAACGAGAGGTCGTCGATCAGCACGCGGTCGCCGTAGGCCTTGCGGAGGTGGTCGGCCTCGACCACGATCTCCCCCAGCCGCGGGCCGGCCGGGATGTGAATCTGCACCTGGTCGAGCTTGACGTTGCGGTCCTGGGCGAGCAGGGCTTCGTAGGCGTTCAGGCGCGCCTTGGGTTTGTTGCGCCGGGCGCTCGCGTTCATCCGCACCCACTCGAGCTCCTGGTCGATCGTGCGCCGCCGCGCGCTCTCCTGCTTCTCCTCGATCTGCAGGCGGGCCCGCTTCTGCTCCAGCCAGCCCGAGTAGTTGCCCTCGTACGGGATGCCGCGCCCGCGGTCGAGCTCGAGGATCCAGCCGGCGACGTTGTCGAGGAAGTAGCGATCGTGGGTGATCGCGACGACGGTGCCGGGGTACTCGTGCAGGTGGCGCTCGAGCCAGGCCACCGACTCCGCGTCGAGGTGGTTGGTCGGCTCGTCGAGCAGCAGCAGGTCGGGTTGGCGCAGCAGCAGCCGGCACAGGGCCACGCGTCGGCGCTCCCCGCCGGAGAGCTTGCTCACGTCGGCGTCGGGCGGCGGGCAGCGGAGCGCGTCCATCGCGATCTCGAGCGTCGTGTCGAGGTTCCAGCCGTCGACCGCGTCGATCCGCTCCTGCACCTTGGAGAACTCGTCGGCGGTCTCGTCCGAGTAGTTCATCGAGAGCTCGTTGAAGCGATCGAGCAGAGCCTTGATCTCGGCCACGCCGTCCTCGACATTCCCGCGCACGTCCTTGGCCGGATCGAGGTCGGGCTCCTGCTCGAGCAGCCCCACCGTCGCCCCGGGAGCGAGCTGGGCCTGGCCGTCGAACTCGGTGTCGAGGCCGGCCATGATCCGCAGCAACGTCGACTTGCCGGCGCCGTTGTAGCCGAGCACGCCGATCTTGGCTCCGGGCAGGAACGAGAGCGAGATGTCGGTCAGCACCTCGCGATCCGGCGGGTACCGGCGCGAGAGCTTGTAGGTGGTGAAGATGTACTGGGCCGACATCGGTCCGACGGAGGATAGCCGCGGGCCCGATCCCGCCGGTGGCCCTGCGGCTCAGGTCACGGGCTGCCAGCGGCTGATCGCCCAGCGGCCGGGAGCGACCTGCGTCACGTCGGCGATCGCGAGGTGCCACGCCGGCCGCAGACCCCGGTAGGCGTCCGTGTTGGCGGCGGTCGTCAGCTCTCGCGTGACCACCACGTAGCGGTTGCGCGCCCCGTCGAGCGGAGCGATCGCCTCGACCGTGCCGGTGTTGGCGATCCCTCCCTGCTGCAACTCGTAGTCGTGTGCGGTCTGGGCTGCGGCGAGCTGCATCGCCGAGCGCGCCTGGCCGACGCTGCCGGTGGCCAGCGCGGTCATTCGCGCCGCGACGGTGTCGGCGGTCCAGTTGATGTACCGCACGGCGAACGCGCGCACCGCCTGGACCGGGCTTGCCGCGGCGCCGCTCACCGCCTCGGGGCCCGGGGCCGGGGACGGATACTCGTGCGTCGTCTCGGCGTGGCGGACCTTGGCCGCGGCCGCGGCGGCCGCCCCGCTCGCGGTGCCGGTCCCCGGGGTCGGGGCCGAGCCGAGCGCGCAACCGGCCACCGCCACCGCCGCCGTGAGGGCCAGCGCCAACGCCGTGCCCCTCATCACAGCCCCGCCGGATGGCGCGCCACGAAGCCCGCCGCGTCGCGAACCAGGGGATGCCAGCCGATGCCGGCGCTGCCGTCGCCGGGCCCGGCCGCGTCATGGGTGTCCCAGCGCAGGCCGGCCACGTACATGAACACGTGGTCCGGGTTCGCGTACAGGGTCACCCAGCGGCCGGGTCCGGGCAGGCCGAAGGACTCGAGCTCGCTCGAGGATCCACCGTATGACACCGGGAGCAGAGCCGCGCCGTAGAGCAGGTGCTCGACGCTGCTCGAGCAGTCATAGGCCGGCGCGATCTCCGACAGCGGCAGGCCGTGAGCGGCCCCGTACACGTAAGGCTTGCCGGCGATCTGGTTGCCGGCGGCGATCACCTGCTGGACCTGGGGCGGAGCGCCCGCCGGCGCCGCGGCGAGGCCGCCGGCGAGCAATCGTGCTCGCTCGCCGGGAGTGAGCGGAACGCCCGACACCGATCCGGGGGCACAGGCGGCGACGTTCTGGGTCGTGGCCGGGGTGCTCACGAGCGTGTTGCTCGCACCCGAGCCGCCTCCGAGCAGGTTGCCCGCGCCGGCGTCGGGCGGGCGCTCCACGACGACCGCTCCCGACCATTGGCCGCCGTCGTACGCGATGCCGAGCCGGATGGCGAGCTGCCACCAGAGATCGATCACCCGCGGGAGGGCGGCCACCGGGCCGCCTCCGAACCCGAAGTCGCGCTTGTAGGCGATCGCGGACCGGTTCGCCCACGTGATCCGCAGCGGCGCCATGTACGGGAGCCCGCCCATCGCGGTCGCGGTCTGCCAGCTCAGCCCGCCGAGCTCGGCGTAGGTGTCGGGATGCTGGAGCAGGTTGTCGCCACGGGCGCCCGTGACGCCCGAGCTCGGGTCACCCGGGCCGCCGTACTCGGTGGCGCCGACGCGCTCTCCGGTCCCCGGTGGCCCGAGCGCGATGCCCGCCGCGAGGCCCGCGCCGGCCACCGCCGATCCGTCCGCGCCGCAGCCGCTCTGCGACTGCACCGCCGTGAACAGGACGGCCAGCAGGGCAGCGGCGAACGCCGCCCCGGCGATCGCTGTGATCGCCAGTCCGGTCGCCAGCACACCCGCGCGGGCCGTCCGCGCGCTGCCTGTTGGTCCACCCATGGTCGTGACCTCATCACGCCGCGGCCCGACTGAGACCAACTGAGACTATTTGGTAACAAACATATTCGAGACCTGACGCGCGCTGCCACGATCCCTTCACCAGATCCGTCGCTCCGGTCCGCCCGGCGTGTGTAACGTAATAACGTCATGGCCAGGATCCTCGACGTCGAGCAAGCTCTGCTCCTCCTGGAGCTCGAGGCGCCGTTCGATCAGCGGTCAGTTCAGCTCGCGCGCCGGCGCATGGCCAAGCGGTGGCATCCGGACATCGCCCCACCCGGACGCCAGCACGAGCATCAGCGCCACCTGCAGGCGATCAATGAGGCGGCCGACCAGCTCGAGCAGCTGGCCGAGTCCTCCCGCGGCGGGCGCGTGAGCCGCAACGCGGTCAAGGTGTCGGCCGCCGCGGCCCGGAAGGCGCGGGCCGAGGCCGGTCGCCGCGCCTACGAAGAGGAGCAGCGCTCCCGCGCGAGCGAGGAGGAGCGCGCCAAGCACGATCCGTTCGGCTCCCGGGTGCCCGATCACTCCGTCGTGCATCGCTACGCCCGGTGCCTGTCCTACCCCGAGTGGGGCGTCGGCACGGTGACCGGGATCTACTTCTCCGGCGACGACGAGGATTCGCAGCAGTGGGCGCGCGCCACCTTCGCCGTCGGCGTGCGGACGATCCCGGCGGGGTCGCTGCAGTTCGTCGACTTCTCCAAGCCCGACCCCTCGGCCGACCGCGTGCAGCGGTTCATGACCGCAGCCCAGCATGCGTTGGCCGAGGGCAACGCCGAGCTGGCCGCGCAGCGGCTCGTCTATGCGCGCGACGCAGAGCCCTCGAACCCGATCGTGTTGCGATTGCTGACGGTGGCCTTCTGGCAGGCGGGGAACCTTCCCGCGGCGGCGCGGGCGGTCCGCGATTGGGCGCGCGTCGATACCGACCGGCCCACCCCGGAGCGCTTCGCCGCCCGCATCTACGAGGACATGGGCGCGATCGACCTGGCCGCCGACGCGGCGGCGCGCGCGGCCGGGCGCGCCCCAGCCGATGCTTCGGCGTGGGAGCGGCTGGGACGCCTGCGCCTGCGGTTGATGGACCGCGCCGGCGCGGTCGCCGCGCTCGAGCGCGCGAAGCTCGTCGGGCCTTCGGTCGAGGGGCTGCTCGACCTGGCCCTCGCCTATCACCTGGTCGGCGACGTCGGCGCCGAGGTCTCGGCCTGCGAGGCGGCCACCACGCTCGATCCCGGGTCGTCCGTGGCGTGGTCGCGCTACGCACACGCCCTGGCGCGCACCGACCGTCCGCGCGAATGCATCGAGGCGTGCGTGCGGGCGCTCGCGCTCGGCGCCGACCCCGAGGTCGAGGCACTGTTGGAGCGGGTTCGGGCCTTGGTGCCGCGCGAGCTCGACGAACGCACCGCCGCCTCGCGGGCCCGATCGCGCCGAGCTGCCTAACCCGGCGGGGTCGGGTCGAGCCGCTGCGGGCCCTTGGGCTCGTCCGGAGCGCCGTCCCCCGGCTGCCCGAGATCGAGCTGCCACCAGCCGACGTCGCGCCACGCCCCGTGCTTGAAGCCGATGTGCCGGTAGACGCCGATCGAGGTGAACCCCATCGCCTCGTGCAGCCCGACACTGGCGTCGTTGGGAAGCGTGATCCCCGCGCAGGCTGTGCGCAGGCCCTGGGCTCGCAGCAGCGACAACAGCGCGCCGTAGAGACGGCGTCCGAGTCCGCGCCGGTGCCGGGTGGGATCGACATAGACGGTCACGTCGGCGGACCATCGGTAGGCGATCCGGGCGCGGTGCTGGGAGGCATAGGCGAACCCGCCCACGACGCCGTCCTGCTCGAGCACGAGCCAGGGATACAGCGCCTCCGTGTAGCTGATCCGGGCGGCCATTTCGGCCGCATCGGGAGGTTGCTCCTCGAGCGAGATCGCGGTGTCGCGCACGAACGGGGCGTAGATGGCCGCACATGCCTGCGCGTCCCGGCTCGGATCGACGTGTCGTAGCACGCCGGGCATGCTGTCAGGCGTGCGGGTCAGGAAGCACCGAGCACCGCGGCACCCTCGCCGGGCCGGGCCTCGATCGCGCCCGCGGGCAACTCGGTGCCGGGCGGGAACAGGGCCAGCACGCTGCCACCGAATCCGCCCCCGAGCAGTCGCGCCCCCCGTGCCCCGGCCGCGCGGGCCCGCTCGACCGTTGCCTCGACCGCAGGGGTCGAGACCTCGAACAGGTCGCGCAGGCTGGCGTGGGACGCGTTGATCAGCTCGGCCAGGCGCTCGGGGTCGTGCGTGTACAGCGCATCGACGGCGCGCCGCACCCGGTCGTTCTCGCCGATCACGTGGCGCGCACGGCGCCGGAGAGCCTCCGGCAGGTCGGCCAGGCCCGCCGGGTCGGCCTCGCTGAGCGAGGTGACCCCGAGCCGCTCGGCCGCCGCACGGCACTCCACGCGGCGCTCGTTGTAGTCGCTGCCCGCCAACTGCCGTCGCGATCCGCTGTCGATGGTGGCCAGCGTCCAGCCGTCGAGGGCCAGGGGCACGAGCTCGAGCACGAACGATCGGCAGTCGATCAGCACGGCGGCACCGCGGCGTCCGGCCAGCGAGGCGAGCTGGTCGAGCAGGCCGGTCTGCACGCCGGCCCAGGAGTTCTCGGCGCGGGAGCAGAGGCGGGCGAGCTCGACCACGGGCGGGGTCGGCCGGCCTCCGAGCGCGAGCAGCGCGAGCGCGAGCGCGACCTCGAGCGCCGCCGAGGAGGAGAGGCCGACGCCGGCCGGGAGATCGCTGTCGATCTCGACTCGGGCCGCGGGAGCCGCAAGTCCGGCGGCGGCGAGCTCAGCACACACCCCGCGGACATAGGCCCGCCACCCGGTCGCCGGCTCGGGCCGCGCGGACTCGAACGTGTCCTCCTCGCCGGAGTCTCGCCTCAGCACCGAGATCTCCGTCCCGGCGATCGCGCGGGCACTGACCGTGATGCCGCGCCCGAGCGCGAACGGGAGGCACAGGCCACCGTTGTAGTCGGTGTGCTCTCCGATCAGGTTGACGCGACCGGGCGCGAAGGCGGCCACGCGCTCGTCTCCGACCCCCGCCTCGCGGTCATCCGGATCGGGCAAGCGCACCTCGCAGCTCGGCCGCGGTGTGCTCGGGCAGCGTGTCGTTGAGAAACACACCCGCCCCCTGCTCGCATCCGGCCAGGTGCTTGAACCGGTCGGCGGAGCGGAGCGGCGGATAGAGCTCCACGTGCAGGTGTCCGCCGCCGCGGCCATCGGTGGGGGCCTGGTGGACGCAGAGCATGTACGGGAAGGGGCGGTCAAAGAGCGCGTCGTAGCCGCGCGTCACCGCCTGCAACGCCGTCGCGAGGTCGCGCAGCTCAGCGGGGCTGCAGTCGAGCAGGCTCGGCCGATGCTCGCGCATCACGACGTGGACCTCGTAGGGCCACCGCGCGGCATAGGGGACGAATGCGACGGTGGCGCGGCTGCAGTGCACGCGGCGTCGGCCGTCGGTCAGCTCCGCGGCGGCGATCGCGCACGGTGTGCAGCCACCGCGCCGCTCGTCGGCCTCGCGCTCGGCCGCCGCCACCGGCGGCAGGAACGGGAAGGCATAGATCTGGCCGTGCGGATGGTGCAGCGTGACTCCGACCTCGACACCGCGATTCTCGAACGGCATCACATAGGCGACGTCGGCCCGCGCTCCGAGCTCGGCATAGCGATCGCGCCACACCCACATCAGGTCCTCCGCGCGCTCGGGCGCAAGCGTGGCGAACGAGCCTTCGTGCTCATCGGTATAGACGACAACCTCGCAGGTGCCACCGATCGCTCCGGGCGCGAAGGCCGGGGACCGATTCTCGAACACGGCGAGCTCGAACGACCGCACCGGGATTTCGCCGCGGTGGCCGTCGGGGCGGGCGGGGCAGAGTGGGCAGCCGGCGAGATCGGGCAGATGCACCCGGCCCTGGCGTCCCGGCGCGAAGATCACCTCCTCGCCCCGGAGCTCGTCGAAGCGCCGCTCGAGGGCGGGCGCCGCCGCCCGCGCCGCCGCTACGCGCTCGGGGACAGGCGCGTGCCGGCCGTAGAGCAGGAGCGCCCGGCCGTCGTCGGTGTGGGTTCGGGTGACCGCTGGATCCAATCCGGGCCGCCGTCAGGGCGGCGACATCGAGCCTTCGCGCCCGCACACGGGACAGGCCTCCCCCAGGCCGAGCGGTCGGCCGCCGCAGGCGGGGCAGTCCTCGACCCGCTCGAGCACCCCGAGCAGCTCAGCCACGCGACAAACGAGCAGCCGCTCCTCCTCGACCTCGACCCACACGCCGGCCGAGGCCGGGAAGACGACGTGGTCCCCCGGTCGCACCGGCATCTGCACACCGACGTGGTCCCACCAGTCCAGCCCGGGCCCGACGCTCAGCACGATGCCGTGCTGAGGCGGGGGCTCATCGGAGCCGGCGGGAACGAGCAGCCCCGAGCGCCGGATCCGATCCGGATCGAGCTCCTTGATCACGACGCGATCGAACAGGGGTCGAAGCTGCTGGCGCATGTGGTGCCTACAAGGTTATGGGTTGGCGCCGTCCGATCGGGATCGTAGGGTGGGCGACCCCATGCGCCTGATCGTTGCCCGCTGCAAGGTCCGCTACTCGGGCCGCCTCGATGCGCTCCTCCCCGAGGCGCTGCGGCTGATCGTCCTCAAGGCCGACGGGTCCGTGCTCGTGCACGCCGACGCCGGCGGCTACAAGCCTCTCAACTGGATGACGCCGCCCACGGTCATCGAGGAGGCGCCCGACCGCGTCGTGGTGCGCAAGCGCGCGGGCGCCAGCGAGGACCGGCTCGAGATCCGAATCGCGGAGATCCTGTCCGACGTCTCGCACGACATGGGATCGCCCACCGATGACGCCGGTCTCGAGAAGGACGGCGTCGAGGCACACCTGCAGGAGCTGCTGGCCGACCAGCCGCACTGGTGCGGGGAGGGCTTTCGGCTCGTGCGCCGCGAGTGGCCCACCGACATCGGGCCCGTGGACCTGATGTGCCGCGACGCGGACGAGCAGTGGGTGGCGGTCGAGATCAAGCGCGTGGCCGGGATCGAGGCCGTGGAGCAGCTGGCCCGATACCTGGAGCGGATCCGCTGCGATCCCGCGTTCTCGAGCTGCCGCGGCGTGCTCGCGGCCCGGTCGATCAAGCCGCAGGCGCGCGTGCTCGCGCAGGCGCGCGGGATCGACTGCGTCGAGGTGGACCTGGCCGTGCTGCGCGGGGAGCGCCAGCCCGACCTCAAGCTGTTCGCGGCCTGAGCCGCGGACGCGCCTCGTCTCAAGCTCGACCCGGTCGGACACCGCGGGCGAGGCGAGCACGCCTCGCCGTGATCAGCGACCGAGGAGGGGGGGCGGACGATCTCCGGCGCGACCTGAGATGGTTGGGGCCATGAACGAACAACCGGCAGTCCTCACCGAGCGCCGTGAACGGGTGCTCCTGATCACGATCAACCGCCCTGACGCCCGTAACGCCGTCAACGCTGCGGTCGCCACAGGCATCGCCGCGGCCATGGATGAGCTCGACACCGATGGTGAGCTGACGCTCGGCATCCTCACCGGCGCCGGCACCGGCTTCTGCGCCGGCATGGATCTGAAGGCCTTCGTCGCCGGCGAGTCGGCCTGGGCCGGCGACCGCGGCTTCGCCGGCATCACGCAGCGTGGTTCGGTCAAGCCGCTGATCGCCGCGATCGAGGGCTTCGCCGTCGCCGGCGGCCTGGAGATCGCGCTGGCCTGCGATCTGATCGTCGCCGCCCGCGGCGCCCGGCTCGGGATTCCCGAGGTCAAGCGCTCGCTCGTCGCCGCCGGGGGTGGCCTGCTGCGCCTGCCGCGCGTGCTGCCGCGGGGCATCGCGATGGAGCTGGCGCTGACCGGCGACCCGATCACCGCCGAGCGCGGGTACGAGCTGGGGCTGGTCAATCGCCTCGCGGAGCCCGGCGAATCGCTCGCGGCGGCGCTCGAGCTCGCGGGCCAGATCGCTCCCAACGCGCCGCTGGCGCTGGCCGCCAGCAAACGGATCCTGAACGAGTCGGTCGACTGGGCCGACGCCGACTTCTGGGCACGACAGGGTGAGATCGTGGGACCCGTGATGAGCTCCGAGGATGCCCGCGAGGGGGCCACGGCGTTCGCGGAGAAGCGGCCACCGGTCTGGACGGGGCGCTAGACCCAGTCGTCTCAGCGGCCCGGGGACGCTACGCGGCGTCCCCGGCCGCGCCCCAAGCGGTCGCGATCACCGAGCGCGAGCCGCCGTGATCGCGGTGCTCGCAGAGATAGATGCCCTGCCAGGTTCCGAGCGCCAGGCGCCCCTCGGTGACGGGGAGCGTGAGGGTGGACCCGAGCAGCGCCGTCTTGATGTGGGCCGGCATGTCGTCAGGGCCTTCGAGCGTATGGGTCCAGTACGAAGCACGTTCGGGTACGACCTGGTCGAACCAGGTCTCGAAGTCCCAGAGCACGTCAGGCGAGGCGTTCTCGTTGAGCGCCAGCGACGCCGAGGTGTGCTGGAGCAGCAGATGCAGCACGCCGGTCCGAACGCCGCCCAGTTCCGGCAGCGCGCCGAGGATCTCGGCCGTGACGATATGAAAGCCCCGTTCGCGCTGGGTGAGCTTGATCTGTCGCTGGATCCACACCATCGGCCGCAGCTTATTGACATGACCGCTCACCACGGCTCTGGCGCATGGGCGAGCCGCATGTCGACCCGGCGGCCGCGGAACGGGACGCCCTCGGCATCCAGCAGCGCTCGCTGACGCTCGCCCTTGGCCAGCGAGCCGTCGGCGCGCACGATCCGGTGCCACGGGACGTCGGGGTCCTCGCAATCGTGCAGGACCGCCCCTGCGACCCGCGGCGCGCCGGGTGAGACATCTCCGTAGGTGCGCACGAAACCCGGTGGCGTGGCCCGCACGCGGGCCAGGATCAGTTCGGCTCGTCGCGTGTCCACCGGACTCAGGATATTCCGGGAGCCGGCTCATCCTGATATGGTCAGATCGCTGAATTCCCTGCTCAGCGCAGAGAAGCGGGGGGCCCAGGCAGGTCTCCGGGGCGAGTCGTCGTCCGGTGACGACGTAGCGCACACAGCGCGAGCCCGACAGCTAACCCCGCTAGGCGCGGCGCACGACCATGAGGCTCCGGCACACAGTCCATCTCCGGCTCACGGCTGCCACACTGGCGGCCCTGCTGCTCGCGGCCGCGGTGCCGCTGTCCTCGATCGCGCAGCAGAGCATCGGAGCGCTCTCGAACCAGCTCGACAGCACCCGCGCCTCGGCGCAGAGCCTGTCGGCCAGCATCAGCGGCCTGAACGCCGTGATCGCGAGGCTCGACGGCCAGATTTCGCTCGTGCAATCGCGCGAGGCCACGGTCAGCTCGGAGCTTGCCGCTGACCGCACCGTGCTGGCCGGCGTGCAGGCGTCGCTGGTCCGGGAGAAGCGATGGCTCGGGGTGCTGCGCGGGCGGCTCGCACGCGCCCGGCTCGTGCTCTCGCGCCAGCTCGTCTCGAGCTACGAGGGCGACAAGCCCGATCTCGTCCGGGTCGTGCTCGACGCCAACGGATTCACGGACCTGCTCGAGAAGATCGACTTCCTGCATCGCGCCGAGCAACAGCAGCAGAGCATCATCACGCTCACGCGGGTGGCCAAGTCCGAGGCCGACACGGCCGCGCTGCGGCTCGCCAAGCTGCAGGACAAGGACCGGCGGATCACGCAGGCTACGGCGGTGCAGGCCGCGGCGCTGGCCGGGATGAACGCGCTGCTGCAGTCCAAGCAGGCGGCCGTCGGGCAGGCCCGCGCAGCCCAGCAGACGGCCCTCGCCGCCGCCCGCGCGCGGGGCGCTGAGCTGCAGGGAGCGATCTCGCGGTTGCAGGCGCAGGCCGCGGCTCAGGCGGCGGCGCAGGCCGCGGCGGCGCAGCGCGCGGCGGCGCAGTTCACTCCACCCGCCGCGCTCGGCCCGTCGGGCGGTTGGGCGATCCCGTACGCGATCGTGCTGTGCGAGTCGGGCGGGCAGAACCTGCCGCCCAACAGCGCCGGCGCGTCGGGCTACTACCAGATCATCCCCAGTACCTGGAGCGGTTTCGGCGGCACCGGCCCGGCCGCGTACCTGGCCGGCAAGGCCGAGCAGGACGCGGTTGCGTCGCGGATTTGGAATGGTGGCGCGGGTGCCTCGAACTGGGTCTGCGCGGGCATCGTCGGGATCCACTGAGCGACCCTCGCAAGTGCCCCGGCGGGGGCGGTATTACCCGCCCGGTGGGCGCTTTCGCGGGGCAGGCCATCCGTAGTTTTCCTCCAGGATCACCGTGCTCTCACGCGTTGGCGGGCGGCGCGCCGGCGCGTACCGTCAGAAGCGTGACACCACCATCCAGCACCCTCGCACCCAACAAACTGGATGCGCTCCTCTCAGGTGGCGAAGAGCGCGGATATCTGGACGAATCTGAGATCGACGCGATCGCGACCGCCGGCGACATCGATGCCGAGGCGGTCGAGGAGTTCCGTGAACGCGTTGCCGCCGCCGGTATCGACGTGCACGACGACCTGGGCCGTGAGGTTCCGGCAACCACCTACGCCGACTGGGACCTCGCCCATTACACGGTCGACGCGATGACGCAGTTCCTTGCCGAGGCCAGCCGCTACCCGTTGCTGACCGGAACCGAGGAGATCGAGCTGGCCAAGCGCATCGAGAAGGGGGACCTGCGAGCGAAGGAGAAGCTGATCTCGCACAACCTCCGGCTCGTGGTGTCGATCGCCAAGCGGTATCAGGTCAGCACGCACCTCACCCTGCTGGACCTCGTCCAGGAGGGCACACTCGGACTGATTCGCGCGGCCGAGAAGTTCGACTGGCGCCGCGGCTTCAAGTTCTCGACCTACGCCACCCTGTGGATCCGCCAGGCGATCCAGCGGGGGCTCGCCGACAAGGCGCGCGTGATCAGGCTGCCGATTCATGTCGAGCAACGCGAGCGCAAGGTCGCGGCAGCCCAGCGCCGCCTCTCCGGCGAGCTCGGCCGGGATCCCACTCCGGACGAGATCGCCGTGGCCACCGGACTCGAAGCGGCCGAGGTCGTGCAGCTTGCCGGCGCCCCCCGCGTGGTCACCAGCCTCGACCGCCCCGTCGGCGAGGACGAGGAGTCGACGTTCGGCACCCTGATCGCGGCCACCGTCCCGGACGTGGGCGAGGAGGTGCACATCAGCCTCGAACGCGAGCAGGTGCGCCAGACCGTCGCCAACATGTCCGAGCCGGCTCGCACCGTGATCCGGATGCGTTACGGCGTCGACGCCGATCTCGACCCGCGCAGCTACGCCGACATCGCCCGCCAGCTCGGATTGAGCATCAGGCGGATCCGGCTGATCGAGGAGGGCGCGCTGCGACAGCTGGCTCGCCTCCGCGAGATGCAGGCGCTGCGCGCCGCCTGAGCCTGGTTACCGCTCGCCCGGCAGCTTGCGCGGGTACTGCGAGACCTGCTGTCTGAGGTCGAGGCCCGTGGAGACGATTCGGTCCTGCTCCATCGCGTGGGCGATCGGGTAGCCCTCGCCCGAGGCGGCGCGCTCCGGACGGCCGATGTAGCCGAACTGGAGCTCAGGCGCAAGCAGCTGCAGCAGCCGCGGGGCCATGAACGCGCGGGCGCCCATGTTGCGCGGCTCCTCCTGGACCCACACGACCTCGCGCAGGTTCGGGTAACTGTCGACGAGGTTCAGGATCTCCTCCTGCGGGAACGGATACAGCAGCTCGGCGCGGGCGATCGCGACGCCGGGGTTCTCCTGGCGCGACGCGTGCCCGATCAGGTCGTAGTAGATCTTGCCGGTGCACAGGATCAGCCGCGTCACCTCGCGCGCGTCGACCGTGCTGTCGCCGAGCACGGGGCGGAAGCGGCCCTCGGCGAGGTCCCCGAGCCTGCTCGTCGCCTGCGAGAGGCGCAGCAAGCTCTTGGGCGTCATGATCACCAGCGGCCGCTGTTTGGCGATCCGGGCCTGCCGGCGCAGAAGATGGAAATACTGAGCCGGCGTGGTGCAGTTGGCGACGCGGATGTTGCCCTCGGCGGCGAGCTGCAGGAAGCGCTCGAGCCGGGCCGAGGAGTGCTCGGGTCCCGATCCCTCATACCCGTGCGGCAGTAGCAGCGTGAGCCGCGAGGTCTGGCCCCACTTGGCCAGCCCGGAGGTGATGAACTGGTCGATGATCACCTGGGCGCTGTTGACGAAGTCGCCGAACTGAGCCTCCCACAGGACCAGCGTCTCGGGCCCCTCCTGCGAGTAGCCGTACTCGAAGCCGAGGCAGGCCATCTCCGAGAGCGGCGAGTTGTGCATCTCCATCGGGGCGAGCGCTCCGGGCAGGTGCTGCATCGCCGAGTGCTCCTGGCCGGTCTTGGGATCGTGGAGGACCAGGTGGCGCTGGCTGAAGGTGCCGCGCTCGGCGTCCTGGCCGGTCAGCCGGATCGGGATGCCCTCGGTGAGCAGCGAGGCGAACGCGAGTGCCTCGGCATGGGCCCACACGATGCCGCCGGCCGGCCCGAGCGCCTCGCGGCGCTGTTCGAGCTGCCGGGCGAGCTTCGGGTGCACCGTGAACCCATCGGGCACCGATAGCAGCTCCTCGTTGAGCACCTGGAGCCGGTCCGCAGAGACCGCGGTCTTGACCTCGGGCGAGGCGGTGCGATCGAGCTGGTACTCGCCCGTCGCGTGCTCGAGCTCCTTGGCCGCGGCGATCCGCGCCTTCAGCTTCTGGTGCTCCCCGGTCAGCACCGACCAGACCTCGTCGGTCATCTCGGTCGACTCCTGCTCGGTGACCACGCCCTGCTCGATCAGCCGCTTGGCGAACAGCTCGCGGACGGGCGGATGCTTCTTGATCGCCTGGTACATCTCGGGCTGCGTATAGGCGGGCTCGTCGGCCTCGTTGTGGCCGAAGCGCCGGTAGCCGATCAGGTCGATCAGCACGTCGTGGCCGAACTGCTGGCGGAAGGCGAAGGCCAGCCGCACGGCGGAGATGCAGGCGGCGACATCGTCGGCGTTGACGTGGATGATCGGGACGTCGAAGCCCTTGGCGAGGTCCGAGGCCCAGGTCGTAGAGCGCGAGTCCTCGGGATCGGTGGTGAACCCGACCTGGTTGTTCTGGATGATGTGGATCGAGCCGCCCACGGTGTAGCCGTCGAGCGCCTGCAGGTTGAGCGTCTCGGACACGATGCCTTGACCGGGGAAGGCGGCATCGCCGTGCAGCAGGATCGGTAGCGCCGCGTTGGTGTCCTGGTGGGCGTGCGGTCCCTGGCGCGTCGTCTGGGCCGCGCGCGTGGCTCCGACGGCGACCGGGTCGACGAACTCGAGGTGGCTCGGGTTGGACTCCAGGCGCACGATGATCGACTCGCCGCTGGACAGCTGGTAGGAGCCCTGGGCGCCGTGGTGATATTTGACATCGCCGGTGCCGCCCTGGGGGATGGTGGTGATCGGCTCGAGCGTGGAAGAGCCCTCGAACTCGGCGAAGATCGTGTCGTAGGGACGGCCGAGGTTGTGGGCGAGGACGTTCAGACGCCCGCGGTGCGCCATCCCGATCACGATCTCGCGGGCGCTCTGGGTCGCGGCGAGCTGGATGATCTCGTCGATCATCGGGACGGTCATGTCGAGCCCCTCAACCGAGAACTGCTTTTGGCCGAGATACGCCTTGTGCATGAACCGCTCGAACGCGTCAACCTCGGTGAGCCGCTTCAGCAGCGCCTTCTGCTCGCTGTGGGTGAGCGGCTTGCGGTAGTTGCCGGACTCGATCGCCTCGCGCAGCCACAACCGCTGCTGGTGCGAGGAGATGTGCTCGATCTCGTAGGCGATCGTGCCGCAGTAGGTCTCGCGCAGATGGGGCACCGCATCGGCCAGCGTCGCGCCCGGGACCCACATGCGCAGGATGCGGGCGGGGATCTGCGCCAGCAGCTCGGGTGTCAGGTGCAGCGTCGCCGGGTCGAGTGCCGGGTCGCCCTCGGCGTGGCGGCCGAGCGGATCGAGCTCGGCGGCCAGGTGACCATGCGTGCGGTGGGCCTTGAGCAGCGAGGTCGCGGCCTGGACGGCCTGCATCAGCTCCTCGCTCGGCGGCACGCCGGCCTGCACGGCGGGGGCCTCGGCCGGCGCCGCTGCGGCGGGGGCGGCCGTGGCGGCGGGCGGGGGCAGCTCGGACAGCTCGGCGCCGAGGTCGGCGAAGACGCGCTCGTAGAACCCGTCCTGGCCCTGCAGGTACCCTTCGATCCGCTGTAGGAAGCGACCCGACTCGGCGCCTTGGATGATCCGGTGATCGTAGGTCGAGGTCATCGTCACGACCTTCTCGGCCCCGATCATCGCGCCGATGTTCCCGAGCCCGACCGGGTAGGCGATCGAGCCCGTGGCGATGATCGTCCCCTGCCCGACCATCAGGCGCGGCACGGACGCGATCGTGCCGATCCCGCCGGGGTTGGTGAGCGAGATGTTGCCGCCGGTCAGGTCGTCGGCGGTCAACGTGTTCGTGCGGGCCTTCTCGACCAGCGCGTTGTAGGCGTCGAGGAACTGGGCGAAGCTGAGCCGGCCCGCGTCGCGGATCACGGGCACCATCAGCGTGCGCGTGCCGTCCTTCTTCTCGACGTCGACCGCGAGGCCGATGTTGACCGCGCCGTCGTCGATCCGGTGGGGCTTGCCGTCGATCTCGGCGAAGTGGTGCGCCATCACCGGCATGTCGTCCGTGCCCGCGACCGCGATCGCGTAGGCGATCAGGTGCGTGAAGGAGACCTTCTTGCCGGCGTCCTTGAGCTGGCGGCGCCGCTGGTCGAGCACGGTCACGGTGAGCGTGCGGAAGGAGGTCGCGGTCGGGATCGACCGGCTCTCGTCCATGTACCGAGCGAGCGCCGCGCCGCCACCCTTGATCAGCTGCGCGCCGGCCGGCTTCTCGCTCGCCGCCGGTGCGGCGGCGGCGCCGTTGCCACCGGCTGCGGCCAGCACGTCGGCCTTGGTGATCCGGCCTCCGCGGGCGGACCCGGCCACGCGCGACAGGTCGACGCCGTGATCGGCGGCCACGCGCCGGGCGATCGGTGAGGCATTGCCCTCCCCGGCCGCCGGCGCGGTGGTGCCGTCAGTGGGCCCGGCCTGGCCGGCTGTGGGTGCCGGCGTGCTCGCGCCGTTCCCGGTTCCGGCGGCGGCGCCGGCGGCCATCCGGGCGATCACCTGACCCACGGTGACGGTGGCGCCCTCCTCGGCCAAGATCTCGGTGATCGTCCCCGAGGCGGGCGCCGGAAGCTCCATGTCGACCTTGTCGGTCGAGATCTCGACGACGGTATCGCCGTCCTTGACCCGGTCGCCGACCTTCACCGCCCACTCGAGGATCGTCCCCTCGGTGACCGACTCGCCGCCCGTCGGCGTCACGATGTCGATCGTCTCGGCGGGGGTGCTCGGAGCGGCCTCCGGGGTCGTGGCGCCGCCGTTGGCCGGTGTCTCGGCGGCCGCGCCGCCGTCTCCGTCGTCGCCGGCCGGAGCCGCCCCGTCGGCGGTGGCGATCTCGGCCAGCAGGGCACCCACGGCGACGGTCTCGCCCTCGGCGGCATGGATCTTCACGAGCGTCCCGGCGACCGGGGCCGGAACCTCCGCATCGACCTTGTCGGTCGAGATCTCGACGAGAGTGTCATCGAGAGCGACGTGGTCGCCCTCCTGCTTGTGCCACTCCAGAACGGTGCCCTCGGCGACTGAGTCGCCCATCGCGGGCATGACAACCTGAACGGTGCTGGTATCTACTGCCATTCGCGGGTTTGAACTCTAGCGGCCGGATCCGGCTGTGGTGCTAACCGGACCGTGGGCGTGGCGTCGGCGGTCGGCGATGATGAAGCCGATCGAGCCGGCGAACGGGCCAAGGCCCCCGATCACCGCGACCACCACCGCGAGCCAGAACGGGATGATCCGCGCCCGCGCGGCGGCGATGCAGACGAGCGACATCGCGATCCAGATCAGCCCGTGCGCGAGCCCGAAGATGAACGTCGCGGGCTCGGGCTTGTCCAGGGCGAAGGCGCAGATCAGCAGCGCCGAGTAGACGCCGGAGTGGATGAACGACACCACCTCGAGGCGGCGGAAGGTGATGTATCTCACGCGGAGGCGAGCAGCGCGGCCACTCGCCGAAGCGGCTCGTCCGCCTCGTCGGGCCAGGCGCCGATGTCGGCGGGCCACCAGGTGAACTCGTCGTGCTCGTCGTCGGGCGTCACCGCGGCGCCGGGCGACAGCCACGCCTGCCCCACCAGCAGCACCATCGCGCTGGGGAGCATCACCATCGCCTCGACGCTCAGGCGCTCGGGCTCGACCGACCATTCCTCGTGCAGCTCGCGTGAGAGCGTGTGGGCGGGGTTCTCGTCCACCTCCACGGACCCTCCGGCGCCGAGGGCCCAGCGCCCCGGCCACGAGGCGAGCCAGGCGGCCCGCCGTCCGGCCAGCCAGCGGCCCTCGGCCGAGCGCACCACGCACAGCACGGCCATGCTCGAGGAGGCGTCGTCGGTGACCAGACGCAGAGCCCAGCGGATCGGCTGTAGCTCCAGCGCGAGGCGCCCGTCGGCTGCCTGATAGCTCGTCAGCCGCGCCGCCAGGCCGTCGTGGCTCGGGGAGCCCCGTCGGCGCAGCGCATCCAGCGCCAGGTCGGCGGCATCGGTCGTGCTCTGCCCGGGCTCGAACGGATCGGCGCGCCACGCGACGTCGATCTGATCGGGATTCCAGGGGCCGCGAGCCAGCAAGGCGGGTGCGATCGACATGCCCAAACCGTACAAGGGAAGCGCATAGACTCATCCGCCGTGCCGCGGCGTCTGAAGCATTGGGGATGGGGCTACGAGGACGAGCAGCCCTCGAACAAAGAGATCCGCGCGGCCGCCGCGTACATCGCCGAGCACATCGGGTTCGGCTCCACGGAGCCCGAACGGCCGGTGCCGCTGGCGGAGGTCTCGCTACCGGCTCCGCGTCTGATCCCGCCCGCGTCGCTGGCCGGGATCTGCTCGACTGAGATCTACGACCGCGCGCTGCACAGCTATGGCCGTTCCTATCGCGACGTGGTGCGGGCCTTCCGGGGCCAGTTCGACCATCCACCCGACGTGGTGGCCCATCCGCGTGACGAGGCCGAGGTCGCCGCGGTGCTCGAGTGGGCCTCCGATTCCGGCGCGGCGGCGATTCCGTTCGGCGGCGGCACGAGCGTGGTCGGCGGGGTCGAGCCACGCGTCGGCGACGGATATGAGGGTGTGGTGACGATCGACCTCAAGCGCCTCGATCGCGTGCTCGAGGTCGACGAGGTATCGCTGGCTGCGCGGATCCAGGGCGGCGCGACCGGACCCGGGCTCGAGCAGCAGCTCGCCGAGCATGGGCTCACGCTGCGCCACTTCCCGCAGTCGTTCGAGTTCTCGACGCTGGGCGGCTGGATCGCCACCCGGGCCGGCGGTCACTTCGCGACGCTGTACACGCACATCGACGACCTCGTCGAATCGGTCCGGGCCCTCACCCCGCTCGGCGTCTGGCAGTCCCGGCGCCTGCCGGGCTCGGGCGCCGGCGTCTCACCGGACCGGATGCTGATCGGCTCCGAGGGCACGCTGGGCGTGATCACCGAGGCGTGGATGCGGGTCCGGCGCAAGCCGGTCCACCGCGCGTCGGCGGGCGTGCGCTTTGCGACGTTCGCCGCCGGCGCCGAGGCCGTGAGGGCGCTCTCGCAGTCCGGCCTCTACCCGACCAACTGTCGGCTCATCGATCCCGCCGAGGCCAGGCTCACCGGCGCCGGTGACGGCACCCATGCCCTGCTCGTGCTCGGCTTCGAGTCCGCCGATCACGACGTGCAGCCGTGGATGTCGGCGGCGCTTGCGTGCTGCGTCGATTTCGGCGGCGCGTGGGAGCGGCGCGGGGACGAGGGCGCGGCCGGCGCCGACTCGGTCGGAAGCTGGCGTCACGCCTTCCTGCGCGCGCCCTACCTGCGCGACACGTTCGTCGCCATGGGGGTGCTGTCGGAGACGTTCGAGACCGCGGTCACCTGGGACCGGTTCCCGGCCTTCCACGGCGCCGTCTCCGAGCGTGTCCAGGCGGCGGTCACCGCGGTCTGCGGCTCGGGTGCCGTCAGCTGCCGCTTCACGCACGTGTACCCCGACGGCCCGGCGCCGTACTTCACGATCCTCGCCCCCGCGCGGCGCGGTGGCGAGCTCGAGCAATGGTCTGAGATCAAGGCCGCGGCGTCGGAGGCGGTGCTGGAGCACGGCGGCACGATCACGCACCATCACGCCGTTGGGCGCGACCATCGACGCTGGTATGACCGTCAGCGCCCGGCGCTGTTCGCCGACGCCCTGGCGGCGGTGAAGGCCGCGGTCGATCCACGGGGCGCGCTCAATCCGGGCGTCCTGATCGACCCGGAGTGATCGTGTCCTCGGTGGCAGTCCTCGGACCCGGCGGGGTGGGCGGCTTCATCGCAGCGGCGCTGGCCCGCGCCGGCGACGATGTGCTCGTGATCGGGCGGGACTCGACCGCCGAGATGATCGCTCGCAGCGGCATCGCCGTGCAGAGCGTGAGGATCGGCGACTTCACCGCGCGCCCGGCGGTGGCAACGGCGCTGAGCGCGCCCCGCGACTATCTGATCATCGCGACCAAGGCGACGGGCCTCGAGGCTGCGCTGGGCCGGATCGAGGCCGTGCCCGGTCTGATCGTGCCGCTGCTCAATGGGCTCGACCACGTCGCGGCGCTGCGCGCGCGGTTCGGTGCCGGCCGAGTCGCGGTCGGGGCGATCCGGATCGAGGCCGACCGGCCCGCGCCCGGCCGGGTCGTGCAGACGAGCCCGTTCCTGAGGGTCGACCTCGCCGCCGACGACCCGGCCCTGGTGCCGGGGCTCGAGCGGTTGCAGGCGATGCTCGACGGCGCCGGCATCCCGTGCCGGATCGGCGACGGTGAGGCGCACGTCCTGTGGTCGAAGCTCGTGCGCCTGTGCGCGCTCGCCTGCACGACGAGCGCTTCGGGCGCTCGCCTCGGCTTCATCCGCTCCGATCCCGAGTGGCGGCCCGTGCTCGAGGGCTGCGTGCTCGAGGCGGCGGCCGTCGCCAATGCCGAGGGCGCGGGGATCGATCCGGCCCACACGTTCGCCGAGCTCGAGGACGCGCACCGGGAGCTGGGCTCCTCGATGCAGCGCGACATCGCGGCCGGCCGCGAGCCCGAGCTCGACGCGATCGCCGGCGCGGTCCTGCGGGCGGGTGCGCGACACGGGTTGGAGTGCCCGACGATCGAGGGGCTGGTGGCGCGGATCGAGGCTCGGTAGGCCGCCCGCGCCCTCGCCTCCGCCCTACAGCGGTGGCTGCAACGGCGGCGGGGCGCCGGGACCGGGACTGTAGGCGGGCTCGGCAAGCTCCTCGGACGCAACGGCGTCGACGATCGCTTCCTGTTCCTCCTCGGCGCCCTCGCCATGCTGGCCGTCGCAGAGAACACGGAAGTTGCCGGTCACGCCGCCGTCGGCCTGGAGCACGATGCCGGGCAGGATCTCCTCGCCCTCCTCGAGCCCGAGGCGGTCGATGTCGAAGCCGGCCATCCCGATGCCCCAGGTGTGGTGGCCGGGGTTCTCCCGATCGTGGGCCGCAACGCCTTGGGCAAGGCGCTCGAGGAGATAGGCGATCTTGCTCGTATCAGCCATCGGCGCGAGGCTCAGGGTAGCGCTTCGCCGGCTTGACAGCACGCGAGCCGACGAAGAGGATCAACGTTCGAGGCGAGGCACAATCACCGAGGAAGAGGGGCACGATGGCGGACATGCTGATCTTGGAGTTCGACGGCGTTGGACGCGAGCAGTACGAAGCGGTCAACGAGCAGCTGGGAATCGACATGGTGACCGGGGAGGGCGACTGGCCAGAGGGAATCGTGACCCACATGGCCGGCGCGAAGCCGGGCGGCTGGGCCGTGATCGAAGTGTGGGAATCCCGCGACGCTCAGGGCCGGTTCATGAACGACCGGCTGGGCGCGGCGCTGCAGAAGGGCGGCATCACCGATCCGCCGGCGCGGGTCGAGTGGCTGGAGCTGGCGGCCAACCACCGGCCGGGCTACTACCTCCCGGGCGACGGTTAGCCCACGTCCTGGCCGACCCGCTCGATCAGCTCGATCCGGTAGCCATCAGGGTCGCGCACGAAACATAGGCGCGAGCCCCCCTCGCGGACGCTGTAGGGGGGCCGCTCGGGCTCGATCCCCTGTTCGGCGAGGCCGGCGAGGGCGCCGTCGAGGTCCGCGACCGCGACGGCGATGTGGCCGTAGCCGGTGCCGATCTCGTACAGCTCGGTGTGGCCGAGGTTGAATGTCAGCTCGAGGCGGGGCTCGGGGCCGTCCTCGGGCAGGCCCATGAAGACGTTGATCGCCTCGTCGCGGATCGGCAGCCGTCCGATCTCGTTGAAGCCGAGCGCTCTGTAGAAGGCCACCGAACGGTCGATGTCGGTGATGCGGTAGCAGGTGTGGATCAGGCTCATCTCGCTCCCGAAGCCTACCC
This sequence comes from Solirubrobacteraceae bacterium, assembly GCA_035555155.1. Taxonomy (GTDB): domain Bacteria; phylum Actinomycetota; class Thermoleophilia; order Solirubrobacterales; family Solirubrobacteraceae; genus Palsa-465. The sequence goes on from DATMGZ010000006.1 coordinate 41,241, forward strand.
CGATACGCTCTCGGGGTGATCATCGAACGCTCGATGAACGACCAGTACCTGTCGAACACCTACCTGGTGGCCGACGAGCTCGGCGGGAGCGCGGTGATGATCGACGCCGGCGGCCCCGTGGCTCCGCTGCTCGAGGTCCTGCGCCGTGGCCAGTTCCGACTCACCCACGTCCTGCTCACCCACCACCATTTCGATCACGTGGCCGAGATCGATCAGGTGCTCGAGGCCCATCCCGGTACACCGGTTCTGATCCATGCCCTCGAGCGTGACCTCGTATCCGCGGCCACCGGGACGATCGAGCCCGGCGAGGTGATCGAGACCGGCGGCCTGCGGATCGTCGCGCTGCACACCCCCGGCCACACCGCCGGCATGCTGTCGCTCCTGATCAACGACACCGACGTGTTCACGGGCGACACCCTGTTCAAGGGCTCGGTCGGTGGCGTCCGCGCTCCGGGGCACACGTCGTACGCCGACCTGCGCTCCTCGATCATGGACACGCTGCTGACGCTGCCGCCGACGACGACGATCCACCCCGGGCACACCGATCCGACCACGGTCGCCGAGGAACTCGAAACCAACACGTTCGTCCGCATCTGGCGCGGCCTGGATCCCGAGGGCTCGGCGTCCTGCACGGCGATGGGCGAGCCGGCCACGCTGATCCTGCTCGGTGACGACTACGACGGCGGCTACAAGGCCTGGGTGCGCTGGCCCGACGGCTCTGACGACATCGTGCCCGGATCCCAGGTGCAGGGTGCAGCCGGGGTGCCCGAGTAGCATTCGGCAGGCAGTGGCGAGAGACAAGATCCCCACCTCCCGCGTGGGGCGTACCGCCAAAATCGGGGGGCTGGCAGCAGGTCAGGCGATCCGTCAGGCGGGGACCCGCGCGGCCAACGTGACACGCACCAAGGAGGGGCGCGACGCCGCGTTGGAGCGGCGGCACATCGAGGCGGCGGAGCAGATCGTCGCCGCGCTGGGCACGATGAAGGGCGCCGCGATGAAGGTCGGCCAGGTGATGTCGTTCGTCGATGTCGGCCTCGTGCCCGAGGAGTACCGGGAGGAGTTCCAGAAGAAGCTCGCGGCGCTGCGCGACGCCGCGCCGACGGTCGGGTTCAAGGACATGCAGAAGGTGATCGAGACCGACCTCGAGCGGCCAACCGGAGAGGTGTTCGCGGAGTTCGACGAGGAGCCGATCGCGGCCGCGTCGATCGGGCAGGTCTACCGGGCCAAGCTGACCGATGGGCGTCCCGTGGCGGTCAAGGTCCAGTACCCTGGCGTCGCCGCGGCGGTGCGGGCGGACATGCAGAACCTCGGGCTGATCCTACGCTTGGCCAAACGGATCGCCCCCGGCATCGACCCCAAGGCGATCGGAGAGGAGATCCGCGACCGGATCCACGAGGAGCTCGACTACGAGCTCGAGGCGCAGAACCAGCGGACGCTCGCGCGGATCTTCCGCGGGCACCCGTTCATCCTCATCCCCGAGGTCGTCACCCGGCTCAGCCGCGAGCGCGTGCTCGTGACCGAGTTCGTCGAGGGCAGCACGTTCGAGGAGCTCAAAGCCTTCGCCCAGGAGGACCGCGACCGGATCGGCGAGATCCTGTTCCGGTTCTACTTCGGCTGTCTGTACCGGCACCACCAGTTCTCCGGCGATCCCCACCCCGGCAACTCGATGCTGCTCGCCGACGGGCGCATGGCGTTCTTCGACTTCGGGCTGTTCAAGCGCATGCCGCCGGGCACGGTCGAGCTCGAGATGGCGGTTCAGCGCGCGGTCATCGAGGACGACGCGGCCGAAGTGATGCGGCTCGGGAGCGAGACGGGTTTCCTGCCCGAGCCGGAGAAGTTCAAGCCCGAGCGCGTGCTCGAGCATTTCAAGGCCGCGACCTCGTGGTACACCGAGGACGAGTACGTGCAGCTGACGCCCGAGTGGGCCACCCAGGTGCTGATCGACATGGGTGATCCGCGCTCGGAGTACTTCGGCCAGATGCGCCACGAGTCGGCGCCTCCAGACCACATCTTCGGCCGGCGCATGGAGGTGCTCACGCTGGCGGTGATCTCACAGCTGCGTGCCCGGGGGAACTTCCACCGGATCGCCCGCGAGTGGTTCTACGGCGACGAGCCGGAGACGGAGCTCGGCCGCCAGGAGGCCGAGTTCTACGCCCGGACGCCGGCCTGAGCGGGGACCGTTCCGAACGGGCCCCGCTCACCGGCACGCTGGGTTCAGCCGACGATGAAGCCCGTCGCCTTGACCGCGGCCAGCACCTTCCCGGCCGTGAACCCCTTGTCGAAGGGGCCCTCCGGCGCGATCGCCTTGCCGGTTGGGTCGTTGATCAGGCCGATCGCACCCGAGTGGCGGGCCTCGATCGTCACGATCGACGCCGCCGCTCCCAGATACGCAGGGTTCTTGATGTTCCCGGCCTGTCCGAGGTAGGCATGCACACCGGTGTTCTCGAGTACCTGAGCGGTGGCGGCGAACATCGACTGGTTCTCAGGGATGCCCTTGAAGTTGAACTTCGGCTCCTTGACCGCCTTGCTTCCGAGCGCCTTCTTGAGGGACTCGACGTGCGCCCGCTCGTCCTTGGTGACCACGGACAGGAACGCCGCGAGTGACGGAGCGGTGATCTTGCCCGCCGCCGTCGCCTCGTTGTAGAAGGCCCGCTCGAGGTACTCCAGCGTGAGGGCGAAGTTGAGTATCCCGATGTCGCCGCGGCCGAACTTGGCCGGAGGCCTCCCGCCTTCGGCCGCCATCGCCGCCGGGGCGAGGGCGCTGAGGATGGCGCCGCCGCCGACCGCGGCTCCGCCGGCGATCCCGGCCTTGCGCAGGAAGCCGAGGCGGGTATCGCCGGAGACCTCCTCGGCGGCTTCGCGGATCGCGCCGTCGACGTCGACCTGATCGAGGTTGATGTGGGGCATGAATGCTCCTTCTCTTGGGTGTCCGCCCGAGCGGCTGACGCTGCCGTCGCGACGGCTCGGCCCCGGGCGCTTTCCCCATGTGCGCGGGGCTGCCCACCGCGGATCACGGCGATGTCAGCGGGCGAACCTCGGTCCGCTCAGACCCGCTGAACCTGGACGAGACTCGTGGTCCCGGGTCGTCCGCTGGGCAACCCGGCGGTGATGCCAACCCGCGCTCCCGGCTTCACCCAGCCGAGCTCCACCACCCGCCGGGCGGCGTCCGCGATCAGCGCCTCGGTGATCTCGTGGCGGCGCATGGAGGCGGCTTGGACGCCCCACATCACGCTGCAGCGCTGGACCGTCTCCTTGCCGGGAGAGAGCGCGAGGATCGGGACCTGCGGGCGGTGGGCCGAGATCAGCCGCGCCGAACGGCCCGACAGGGTCGGCACCACGATCGCGGCGAGGTGCAGATCCCGGGCCGCGACGCAGACGCTGTGGGCGACGGTGTACGCCGGGTCGCGCGTGTCGCGGCGGACGCGCTCCTCGCTCCACACGCGGTAGGGCAGCTCCCGCTCTGTCCGCTGGGCCACTGAGGCCATCATCGCCACCGCCTCGACCGGGTAGGCGCCGACGGCGGTCTCCTGGGAGAGCATGACGGCGTCGGTGCCGTCGAAGATCGCGTTGGCCACATCGGCGACCTCCGCCCGGGTTGGGCGCGAGGAGGCGACCATCGAGTCGAGCATCTGGGTGGCCGTGATCGACGGGCGCGCGAGTCGTCCGGCGATCCGGAGCAGGCCCTTCTGGACCATCGGCACGTCCTGGATCGGCAGTTCGATGCCGAGGTCGCCCCGGGCCACCATCACGACATCGGCGGCACGGATGATCTCCTCGGCGGCCTCGACGGCCTGTGGCTTCTCGATCTTGGCCACCAGCGGCAGGCGGGTGTGCGCGCGGACGGTGGTCACGTCCTCTGCGGTCCGCACGAACGACAGCGCGACCATGTCCACGCCGATCGACTCGCCGAAGCGCAGCATTTCCAGATCATCTGCCGGGACCGCCGCGAGTCCGCGCGTGGAACCGGGGATGTTCAGCCCCTGGCGCGAGGCAACCGACCCCCCGATCTCGACCGCCGTCTCGACCTCGCCGTCGCCGGCGCGCACGCTCGTGACGCGGAGGCGGATCGCTCCGTCGGCGAGGTAGATCACATCGTCCGGATCGACCGACGCAGCGAACCCAGGCCAGGTCACCGCCATCTGCTCGGCGTTGCCGATCGCGTCGGAGCCGGCCCGCAGGACGAGCCGCTCGCCCGGCTTGAGGTCGGCGCGCTCGTCGTGGAGCGCGCCGATCCTGAGCTTCGGTCCCGGCAGGTCCTGCAGGATCGCCACCGGGCGGCCGACCTTGGTGGCGGCCGTGCGGACCCGCTGGGCGTTCTCGGCGTGAAGCTCGAGGTTTCCGTGCGAGAAATTGAGCCGGGCGACGTCCATCCCCGCCTCGACCATGCGCACGAGCGTATCCGGGTCACGGGAGGCCGGACCGATGGTGGCGACGATCTTGGTGCGGCGCACCAGTCGGACGCTACAACGTGCCGGCGCCGGTCAGGTGGGTTTTCTGTTGTCTCGGCTCAGACGGCGAGCTGCCCGTCCTGCACGATCGTCTCTCCGTCGGCGCTCAGCCGGCCGCCTTCGCGCAGGTCGCAGATCAGATCCCAATGTAGCGCGGAGGTGTTCGTGCCGCCGGTCTCGGGATACGAGCGCCCGAGGGCGAGGTGGACCGTCCCGGCCATCTTCTCGTCGAACAGGATGTGGCCGGTGGCCCGGTCGATGCCCGTGTTGGAGCCGATCCCGACTTCGCCGAGAAAGCGCGCGCCCGGATCGGTGTTCAGCGCGGCCTGGAGGTACTCGTCACCGCGATCGGCGCCGGCGGCGACGACCTTGCCGTCGCGAAAGCTGAGCTGTACGCCGCTCACCTCGATGCCGCGCGGGCTGGTCGGCACGGTGAAGCGGATCGTCCCGTTCGCCGAGTCCTCGTGGGGCCCGGTGAAGACCTCGCCGCTGGGCATGTTGCGCCGGCCGTCGGAGTTGATCCAGGTACGGCCGTCCACCCTGAGCGACAGGTCGGTGCCGGGTGCCACCACGCGGATCTCCCGCGCGGCCGAGAGTCGCTCCACCAGCGCCTGTTGGCGATCGCTGAGGCGCTGCCAGGCGGCGAGCGGATCGGGCTGATCGAGGAACAGCGCCCGGCACACGAAGGCCGCGTAGTCGGGCTCGCTCATTCCCGCCTGCTGAGCCAGAGCTGGGGTCGGCCACAGCGTCCCGCACCAGCGCCGCTGCATCCGGGCCTCCTGCACCGGGGACCGGGCCTTGGCGGCGCGGGCGATCAGCTCCGGATCGATTCCGGCCAGTGCGCGCGTGTTCGCGGGGGCGTCGATCCGCAGCCACGCGTCGGCCCGCTGGACCTCGGTGAGCTCGAGCGGGGCGAAGCCGTCGAGCTGGCGCTCGCGCGCGTAACGGAAGAACTCCTCGCCGAGCTCGGGCGGGGTGACCCTGAGCAGCGGCCAGGCATCGCGCTCCAGGACGGCGCGGTGCAGCGCCAGCGCGGGCACCGCGGCCAGGGTCGTGGTGTTGATCAGCACCTGCTCGCCGGCAGCCGGCCGCAGGCACCAGTCGCACAGCAGGGCGGCGAACGCGTCGGGCGGCGGGCCGCTCACGGAGCGGTCAGCTCGGGAAAGTGCTCGGCCAGGTGAGTGCGGAGCGAGTCGCGGATGAACTGTCGCTCGTCCGCCGACGCCATCCGGTAGCGGCCCAGGAGCTCCTTCTGACGAGTGAGCTCGAGGCCGGCGATGTCCCACGAGACGGCGAGCCGCTCGAACAGGAACTCGACCCCGCGCTGCCACGCGTCCTCACGCTCGAGTCCGCCGGTCATGACCGTGTCGTACTCGACTCGCGTTCCCGGGCTCATCGACCCGCGCAGCGTCAGCGCGTTGCCCTCGGCGTCGCGGTACTCGCTCCTGTCCGCGACGAGCTTCTCGCGACGGCGACTACGACGTCCCACCCCGCTACGCGGCCGAGGCCGCCCGCTCGAGCTCGACGCGGACATCCCCGGTGACCGGATCCGCATGCCCGGCCCAGGCGGCCGAGGGCTCCATCGCCGCCAGCTTGCGGATCGAATCCCGCGCCTGCTCGGTGTCCATGTTGAACGCGGGGTGCGGCACCCGGGGACCGCCCTTGAAGCCCGATTGGAGATCGAGCGTGTAGAAGCAGTCCGAGACGAGCGCCAGCCGGTCCGCATCGCGGTACAGGCCGATCAGGCCCGGCGCGTGACCGGGCAGATGGACGACGCGGAAGCCGGCGATCTCGTCCCCCTCCTCCACGGTTCCGGTGACCTCGACGGCGCCGCCGTCCCAGATCGGCAGCAGTTTGCCGAGCAGCAGCCGTCCGTGGGGCGCGAGCTTGGAGAGATCGAAGTAGTCGCGCAGGCTCGGGCTCGACTGGGCGGCGCCGCGCTCGGCGGGGTGGCAGAACACCGGTGCTCCGAGGCCCGGCGCGGCGCCACGATGATCCGCATCGGCGTGGCCGAGCACGACGCGCCGGATTCCCCCGAGCCGCGCGCCGGCGGCGGAGACGGCCTGCGTCATGTCCGAGATCCCGGCGTCGAACACGGTGACGCCGCCCTCGTCCTCGATCAGAAAGACGCTCATCGCCTTCATCGGGAATCCGCCCCGCACGATCCATACGCCGTCGGCGATCCGCTCGGGCGGCCGGGCGTGAATCCGCGAGACGACCCGCGTCCGGGCGTTGGCCACCCGAGTGAGCCGCGCCTCGGCGGTCGAACCGGCGGGAGGCAGGAAGCCGAGCTGGCGCGCGATGTCGCCGCTGTCGAGGTAGGCGTCTTTGCGCTCGATCAGCCCGTCGGCGACGCTGACCACGTCGCACCCCTCGAGCTCGACGCGGGCGCCGTTGGGCTCGAAGCCCTGGAACATGCCCGGGCCGGCGAAGGTCCCATGGGCACGCCAGCGCACGGTCACCCGGCCCCGGTAGGCGGTCGTCTCGATGACCTCGAGCCGGAAGTCGGGAAAGGCCGCGAACAGGCCCGCGAAATAGTCGCGCACGCCGTCGGGCGCGCTCAGCTCGACCTGACCCACGAGCCGGTCCACGCCACCCGGAGCCCAGCAGGCGACGGCGGCGTCGAGGTCGTGGACATCGAGCGCGTGGAAGTACTGCTTGGCCACATCTGAGGCGGACATCGGCCGGCGTCAGTCTACGGATCGCGACTATCTTCCGCCCCATGGACGCAACCACTTCCCGAGCGGACGAGCGGTGAGCAAGCGGCGCGAGCTCGGGCGCGGCGAGCGGGTGCTGCCGGGATTGTGGCGCCTGCGGCTGCCTCTGCCGTGGCCCGGCGTGCCGCACTGCAACGCCTGGGCGATCGCCGCCGGGTCCGGTGTCGTGCTCGTCGACACAGGCATGCACGGCCCCGGATCGATGGCTCAGCTCGAGCTCGCGATGGACCAGGTCAACCTGCGCCTCGAGCACGTGCGGCTGCTGGTCTGCACGCATGCGCACTCCGACCACTACGGCCAAGCGGCGCCGATCGTCGAGCGGGCCGGATGCGAGCTGTGGATGCACCCTAACCATGCGCACATGACTCAGAGCGCCAACGACCCGCAGGCGGCCCTCGCCCGCCGGCTCGAGGTCGGCCGCCAGAGCGGCGTTCCCGACGAGGCCCTGCGCCGTTACGCCGAGCGGGTCAAGGAGGTGCCCTCGGGCATCGCGCGAGTGATCGAACCCGACCGCCCGCTGGTGCCAGGCGTGGAGCTGGAGACCGACCTCGGGACCTGGAGCGTCCACGCGACGCCCGGTCACGCACCCTCGCACGTGTGCCTGCTGCAACCCGAGCGCCGGCTGATGATCTCCGGTGATCACCTGCTCGGCCGGATCTCGCTCTACTACGACTACGGCTGGACGCCGGACCCCGCCGGCGAGTTCCTGCGCTCGCTCGACGTGGTCGATGCACTCGAGGCGCGCCTCTGCCTGGCCGGGCACGGGCGCCCGTTCACCGATGTGCGCGCCCACATCGACGGCAACCGTGCGCTCGTCAACGAGCGCCTGGAGGCCGTCCTCACCGCGCTCGCCGGCGGTGGGCGGACGGCGGTGGAGATCGTCCCCGACGTCTATGGCGAGCCGCTGAGTACCTTCAACGCCGGCTGGCTGTTGGCGCAGACCCTGTGCTACCTGCGCCACCTGGAGCTGGCCGGCCGGGTGGAGCGGGACGCGGGTGACGGCGGGGAGGCGGAGCGGTGGCGGACGGCGGCGTAGGTTCGACGCCTACGCGTTCACCTTCACCATCAGCGCGTCGTGGGGCTGGAGGCGGGCGCTGACCCGGCCCCTCGTCTGGTAGGAGCGATGGCTCCACAGGTCGTGCACCAGATAGCTCGACCGGAACGGGAGTCCGAGCCTGGGGATGTCGGTCGTCAGCGTCGCCGGGCGGGAGCCGGAGTTGAGCAGCAGCAGCGCGTGGGAGCCGCCGGCCAGCGTCCGCAGCCACACCTGATAGTTGGCGCCGTGCACGACGCGGGTGCCCTGCTCGCCGGCCGGGTCCTGGTCGACCGCGATCACCTCGCGGTTGGTGAGCACCGAGATCGTCGCCCGGGGGGCGGTGCTGAGGTCGCCGCCGGCGATCAGCGGGGCGGCGAGCATGCTCCACAGCGACAGCTGCGCGCGCTCCTCGGTCGGGGTCAGGGCGCCGGTGCCGATAAGCATCGCGTTGGGATCGTTCCAGGCGCCCGGATGCGCGTAGGGAGCGAGGGCGGCGTTGAGGTCGAGGATCTTGAGGATCGCCTTCCAGTAGTCGCGAGGAGCGCCGTAGGAGAAGTAGTCACCGGTCGTGCGCCAGGTGCTGCCGACGCCCGCTGCCCACGTCCAAGGGTCTTGATAACCCCATTCACAGACGCTGAGGAGGATCTGCCGGCCGGTGGCGGCGATCGCTCGCTGCAGCTTCGTGTAGATGGGGAGGGCGGGAGCGGGACGCGAGCGGCAGTAGTCGGCCTTGATGTAGTCGATCTTCCACGCGGCGACGGTCGCGAGGTCCTGCGTGAAGTGGCCGGCGCTGCCGGGGAAGCCGGTGCAGGTGGCCGATCCGGTGTCGAGGTAGATGCCGAGCTTCAGGCCGCGCGCGTGCACGTAGTTCGCGACGCCGGCGATGCCGTCGGGGAACTTGAGCGGGTTGGGCACGAGCGTTCCCCCGCTGCTGCGCGCCTTCGACATCCAGCAGTCGTCGATGTTGACGTAGCGGTAGCCCACCGCGGCCATGCCGGTGGACACCATCGCCCGCGCTGTGCGCTCGAACAGCCCCTCGTTGATGCCGCAGCCGAATTTGTACCAGGAGCTCCAGCCCATCGGGGGGGTGGGAGCGATCGCGGCGATGCCGGCGCGGGAGGCCAACGCCGTCGACGTGCAGGCGAAGACAGACGCGAGGGTCACTCCGAGAACCATGCACGCCAGCCTGCGCGGAACCGCCCGTCGGGCTCGTCGGTGGCAAATCATCATCACGCTAACCCGCGAGGGTAGCGATCGGATCGGCCGCAGGGCCGAGATGTCAGAGGCTGCGCGTCGCCGCGCGAGGCAACCTTGCCACAGCCGTGTCAAGGTTTGTTAGAGTGCCGCTCGTGCGGATCGACGAGATCATCCAATCCAAGGGCGGCCCTGTGTTCTCGTTCGAGTTCTTCCCGCCCAGGACGGACGAGGGCGAGCGCAACCTGCGCGCGGCTCTGGGAACGCTGGTGGCCCTCGAGCCGGACTTCGTCTCCGTCACCTACGGTGCCGGCGGCTCCACCCGCGGCCTCACGATCGAGCTGACCAAGTGGATCAAGCAGGAGCTCGGGATCGAGGCGATGGCCCATCTGAGCTGTGTCGGCGCGTCGCGCCAGGACCTGTACGGGCTGCTCGACGGCATGCAGGGGGCGGGAATCGAGAACGTGCTCGCGCTGCGCGGCGATCCACCCCGTGGCGAGACGGAGTGGAAGCCTCATCCGGGTGGGCTGCGCTATTCGACCGAGCTGGCCACGCTGATCCGCGAGCGGTATCCGTTCGCCGTGGGTGCAGCCTGCTTCCCGGAGGTCCATCCCGAGGCGCCGGACCTCGCCCATGATCTGCGTTTCCTCAAGCAGAAGGTCGATGCGGGCGCGACCTTCCTGATCACGCAGCTGTTCCTCGACAACGAGCTCTACTTCCAGTTCGTCGACCAGGCCCGCGCGGCCGGCATCGAGGTTCCGATCCTGCCCGGGATCATGCCCGTCACCGACGTGCGCCAGATCAAGACGATCACCGGCATGTGCGGCGCCACCATCCCGCCGCGCTTCCTCGAGGCACTCGAGTGGCGTGGCGAGGACTCCGATGCGGTGCTGCAGCTCGGTGTCTCCTACGCCACGCTCCAGTGCGCCGACCTCCTGGCCCGCGGCGCACCGGGAATCCACTTCTACACGCTCAACCGCTCGCCCGCCACGCAGGCGATCCTGTCGGCGCTGCGGCTGCTCAGGCCGTGGGCTGGTCGGCTGGCTTCGCCGTCGGCCGCCGGGTAGCCGGGGCGATCGCGTAGGCCCGGCGGGCCTGGGCGAAGGTGACCAGACGCCCCCGACCCGAGGACTCGTCGATCAGCTTCAGGCGAACGGAGCGGAGACCGTCCCACAGGGAGATCGTCGGCGCGCGATGCAGGAACTCGTTCTCGTCGTGGGCGCGCTGGAGGTTGTAGTTCGGGATTCGGGGACTGAGGTGGTGCACATGGTGCAGGCCGATGTTCCCGGTGAAGAACTGGAGCACCTTCGGGAGCTTCAGGTAGGAGCTGCCGGCCAGCGCGGCGTCGACGTAGCTCCAGTCATCCGAGCGCGTCCAGTAGACGCCCTCGAACTGGTGCTGGACGTAGAACAGCCAGACGCCGGCAGCTCCGGCCATCAGGATCATCGGGATCTGGATCAGCAGGTATGCCTTCCACCCGATCAACCAGATGACCGCTCCGACGAGCACGAGCAGAGCGAGGTTCGTGTACAGATGGCTGCGGCGGATGCGCGGACGCTTGTCGCTGGGCACGATCCGCGGCTGCAGCGCGAGCGCCCACAGCGGCCCGATCGTGAACATCACCCAGGGGCTGCGCATGAGCCGGTAGGCGACCCGACCCGACCACGACTTCGCGTAGTACTCGTTGACGGTCAGCGTTTCGACGTCGCCGACGCCGCGGCGGTCCAGATCGCCGGCCGAGGCGTGGTGCCCCGCGTGCTCCTGGCGCCAGCTGTGAAACGGGGAATAGGCGATCAGACCCGTGGCCACGCCGAGCCAGGTGTTGGCGCGCTTGGTGGTCATGAACGACCCGTGCGAGCAGTCGTGGAAGACGATGTAGGTCCGGAGCAGGAACCCGGACGCGGGGATAGCGACCATCAAGGTCAGCGGATAGGAGACCGCGAGCAGCAGGACCATGACCGGCCACAGCAGGAGGTAGGGCACGACTGAGGTCGCCAGGCAGAGCAGGCTGCGGCGCATGTCGGCGCCGGCGTAGGGCTTCAGGGGCTCGACCCACCAGTTGCGCTTCTCGGCCGGCGCGCTGGTGCGCACGGCGACGTCGGCGTCCATGGTCACGGCTTCCATCTCATCTCCTGGTCCGAAGTGGCGCCGCGCCCCGTCGGTCGGCGGTAGAGCGGGGAAGGGTACACGGTCCTGCCCCAACCAACCGTAATAGGATCCCCGCCACGTCGGACATTCATGTATTGCGCGTTACGTCATGGAGCGGCGATCTGAGCGGGGATTAAGCGTCCCCTTAGGGTGGTTTTATTTCCAGCCCCTGCGCCACCATCGGCCGCCCGTCGAGCTCGTAGCGCACGTCGACCTCGTCGTTGCGCTTGTAGGTGCCGATGCCCCACACGCCCATGAACCACGCCCAGGGTGAAAGCTTGCTGCGCACGAGCTCACGGGTGAACAGCAGCTCGCCGCCGGCGACGCGATAGTCCGCGCCGAGCTCCTGCCGCACACCGTTGACGTAGACGTCGAACGGCGGCCGGACGCCGGGGGGCAGGGGCACTCTCCAGTAATCGGTCACGGTCGCGCTGCCCTGATCATCGCGCGTCGGCCACGTCGCCGGGCAGCAGCGACAGGATCGCGATATCGAGTCGTCGCCCTCGGTCGCGGTCGCGGTCGCGCAGCACACCCTCCGCGGTGAAGCCGCACGCGCGGGCGGCACGGATCATCCCCTCGTTCTCGGGGAGCGTGGTCAGCTCGATCCGCTCCAGCGCCCACTCGTCGAACAGCCAGCGCACTGCGAGCCGGAGCGCAGCGCTGGCCAGCCCGCGCCCGCGCGCCGCCGGGGCCAGCCAGATCCCGATCGCGGCACGCGCGTGGTCCCAGTCGATGTCGTACAGGTAGATCTGTCCGATGCACTCGTCGGAGCTGCCCTCGAGGATGGTGAGCGTCTCTGACGTCCCGGTCGCGCGCAGCTCCGCCGCCGCCTCCATCTCACGACCCAGCTCGGCGCCGGTGGGCGGCCGCTTCAGGCCGCGGTCGGAGTACAGGCGAGGATCCTGGTCGTGGGCGACGAGAATGTCTGGGATGTCGCGCTCAGCCGCCGGCCTCAGCGTGACGCGGCCGTCGCTGAGCGGAGTGGTCAAGACGGGAATCACAGGCACGTCGGCCCGTGACCGTACCCTGTCCGTCTCGTGGAGGAGATTCGGTACCGCATCAGGCGCTCCCCGAGGGCGACGCGAGTCCGGGTGACCGTCGACCCGGCCCGCGGGGTCGAGGTCGTGCTGCCCCGGCGCGCCGGTGACCACGAGGCGCTCGCCGCCGTGCGCGAGCTGCGGACGTGGATCGAGCGTCGTGTCGAGGAGCAGGAACGGGCGCGGGCCGCCGTCATTGCCCGCGGGGCCACCGTCCCGTACCTCGACGAGGTGCTCCGGCTGGTCGCGCAGCCCGGTCGCGAGCGCGTGCACCGACACGGAGATGAGCTGCTCCTCCCGGCCGTCGACGCGCAGCCCGCGCTGGAGCGCTGGTACCGCCGTGCCGCCCGGGCGGAGATCGCGCCGCGGCTTGATCGGGCCACAGCGCTCGTGGGCACGTCGTACTCGAGGCTGACGATCCGCGGCCAGCGCACGCGCTGGGCGAGCTGCGCGCGTTCGGGAGCGATGAGCTTCAACTGGCGGCTGCTGTTGGCTCCCGAGGCCGTGCTCGACTATGTCGTCTGGCATGAGGTCTGCCATCTCGAGGTGATGGATCACTCGCCGCGGTTCTGGGCGCTGCTCGCCGAGCGCTGCCCGGACCATCGCGAGCACGGCCGCTGGCTGCGCCGCCACGCTCAGACGCTGGTCCTGCCGCCGGCTACTCTGGCGTGAGATAGGCGCCCGAGAGCCCGCCGTCGACGAGGAAGTTGGTCGCGTTGACGTACGTGGAATCGTCGCTGGCCAAGAACAGCGCGGCGCGCGCGATCTCGGACGGGTCCGCGAACCGTCCCACGGGGATGTGGACCAGTCGTCGCGCCGCGCGCTCGGGATCGTTGGCGAACAGCTCCTGCAGCAGCGGCGTGTTGACCGGGCCCGGGCAGAGCGCGTTGACGCGCACGCCCTGGCGGGCGAACTCGACCCCGAGCTCGCGTGACATCGACAGGACCGCTCCTTTGGAGGCGGTGTAGGAGATCTGGGAGACGGCGGCGCCCATCGTGGCCACGAACGACGCGGTGTTGATGACCGAGCCGCGGACCGGCCCGTCATTGCGCAGCAGGAGCGGGATCCCGTGCTTGCAGCACAGGAATACGCTGCGCAGGTTGACGTCCTGCACGCGCTGGAAGGCCTCGAGTGAGGTGTCGAGTACCGAGGCGTCGTCTGAGGGGTTGATGCCGGCATTGTTGAACAGCACGTCGACCCGGCCGAAGCGGTCGATTGCGGCGGCATACATGTCGCGGACCTGCTGCTCGTCGGTCACGTCGGCAACCAGCGCCAGGTCGCCTTCCGAGCCGGGTGCGAGGTCGATCCCGACGACGCTCGCCCCCTCGGCTCTGAACAGCCGCGCCGATTCAGCCCCGATGCCGCTGGCGGCGCCGGTGATCACAGCGACCTTGCCCTCGAGTCTCATGAGGTCGCGTAGAAGATCGACTTGAGCTCGGTGTAGGAGTCAAGCGCATGGGGGCCGAGCTCGCGGCCGTAGCCGGACTGCTTGAAGCCGCCGAACGGAGTCGAGACGCGCACCGAGTTGTTGGAGTTGATCGAGATCACCCCGGTGTCGATCGCTCGCGCCACTCGCAGTGCCCGGGCGCCGTCGCGCGTCCACACCGAGCCCGAGAGCCCGTAGATCGTGTCGTTGGCCAAGCGCACGGCGTCCTCCTCGTCTTGGAACGGGATCACGACAGCAACCGGACCGAATATCTCCTCGCGCACCGCGCGGGCGCCGGCATCCACGGGACAGAGAACGGTGGGTGCGAACCAGTATCCCGGTCCCGACGGCACATCACCGCGGATGGCGACCGCAGCGTCGCTGTCGACAAAGGATGCGACAGCGTCCCGCTGCCCGGCGGAGATCAGCGGTCCCATCTGCGTGGCCTCGCTCAGCGGATCGCCGACCTTGATCGCCTTGACGGCGGGCTCGAGCAGGGCCATGAAATCATCGAGCGCCTGGGCCTGCACGAGGATGCGCGAGCGCGCGCAGCAGTCCTGCCCCGCGTTGCCGAACACCGCTCCGGGGGCGGCCGCGGCGGCGGCCTCGAGATCGGCGTCGGCGAACACCACGTTGGCCGATTTTCCCCCGAGCTCGAGCGTGACCCGCTTGATCGTGTCAGCGGCGCCGGCCGCGATCGAGCGCCCGACCTCGGTCGAGCCCGTGAAGGCGATCTTGGCCACGTCGGGATGCTCGACCAGCCGCTGTCCGCAGGTGCGCCCGGGGCCGACCACCACGTTGACCACGCCGTCGGGGATCCCGGCGGCGGCGGCGATCTGCGCGAACCGCAGCGCGGTCAGCGGGGTCAGCTCGGCCGGCTTGAGCACGACCGTGTTGCCGGCCGCGAGTGCCGGAGCGAGCTTCCATGCCGCGATCGTGAGCGGGAAGTTCCACGGCACGATCAGCCCGACGACGCCGAGCGGCTCGCGGACGGTCCAGGACTGGCCGGCGGCGACCGGAATCGTCTCGCCCAGCAGTCGCTCCGGCGCGCCGGCGTAGTAGCGGAACGTGTCCACCACCATGCCGATCTCGCCCCGCGCGTCGCCGAGCGGCTTGCCGGCGTTGCGCGCCTCGAGCACGGCCAGCTCCTCGTGGTGGGCGGCGAGCGCGTCGGCGAGGGCGCGCAGGTGCGCCGCCCGAGCCGCCGGCGTCACCGCGCGCCAAGCTGGGAAGGCCCCCTTGGCGCGGGCGACGGCAGCGTCGACGTCAGCCGCGTCCGCGCGCGGGACCTCCTCCAGCGCCGCCTCGGTGGCGGGCTCGATCACGACGAGCGTGTCTGTCAACGCGGCCTCAGAGGTTCGGCGGGCTCGCGGGCGCCATCCCCGGCGCTGTCGGGCCGCTTCCTCCGCCGGGTGCGCCGACGTCGATCGTGCGGATCGGGCCCTTGAACGTGTGCCTGGCGGACGCCCACCACCAGATCGCGACTGCGCCGATGACGACGATCAGGACGATCGGCGCGTAGTTGACAGCTGACCAGGTGAAGCTCGAGTTCCAGGGAACCGCGGCGGGAGTGAACGGCAGGCAGCCGATGATCGCGTACAGCACGACCCAGCCGATCGCGATCAGGTTCACCCACTTGTACTTCGCGCCGAGCGTCCACGATCCGGGCTGGAACTTGTCCCCCATCCGCCAGCGCAGGAACACCGGAATCGTGTAGGCGACGTACAGGGCGACCGTCGAGAGCGTCGTCACCGCGAAGAACGCGACCGGATAGCCCGCCTTGTCGGGGAAGTAGGCGGGGATCGTCACGATCAGCGCGAACATCACGACGAAGAACACCGACCACGTCGGGGTCTTGTTTGCGCTCAGGCGCCGCCACAGGTTGTGGCCCGGAACGGCCCCGTCGCGGGAGAACGCGAAGGTCATCCGCGATGCGCTCGTCAGGCAGGCGATCCCGCAGAACAGCTGACCCACGGTGGAGATCAGGATCACGGCCTTCGCCGCCGCGGACGTCAGCGAGCTGGTGAAGATCGGGATCGCCGTCGCCGCGCCGGTCATCTTCTCGGGGTGGATCGCCGCGAAGGTGATCGCGAGCAGGACGATCCAGCCGACCACCGCCGAATAAAAGACCGAGCGCCAGATCCCCTTCGCCGCTGACTGGGTGGCGCCGTGGGTCTCCTCGGACAGATGCGCAGAGGCGTCGTATCCGGTGATCGTGTACATCGTCAGCAGGAAGCCGATCGGCAGCACGAGGAACCAGTACGCAGAGTTGCTGAAGCCGGAGTTGTTGATCCGGTGGCCGAACACGAACGAGGCGCTCTGGAGGTGGCTCGGGACGGCCACGAGGATCACGACGATCACGGCGACGCCGATCACGTTCCACCAGACCGAAACCCGGTTGAAGAGCGCGAGGAGGTGGCTCGAGAAGACGTTCAGAATGCCGCCGATGATCAGGATGATCGCGAACAGCGCGAACGCCACGTGCGCGTTGTACTTCACGTTCGTCGAGGCGAAGTTGAAGATGAAGTTGACGTTGTAGAGGCCGAGCAGCGTCTGCACGAACGTCGCGCAGATGTAGGTGACAGACGCCGTCACGGCGACCAGCCCGACGAGGTTGAACCAGCCGGTGAACCAGCCCCAGACGGGTCCGCCGAGCTTCGAGGCCCAATAGTAGATCCCGCCGGCGGTCGGATA
Organism: Solirubrobacteraceae bacterium; assembly: GCA_035555155.1. Lineage (GTDB taxonomy): Bacteria > Actinomycetota > Thermoleophilia > Solirubrobacterales > Solirubrobacteraceae > Palsa-465. Next base: position 57,941 of record DATMGZ010000006.1, read on the forward strand.
GGCCGACGCCAGCTCGGACATCGAGAAGGCGACGCACAGGATCAGGAGGCAGATCACCGGCCAGCCGATCGAGATCGCGATCGGGCCGCCGTTGTTCCAGGCCTGCCCGTATGTCGTAAAGCACCCGGCCAGGATGCAGATGATCGCGAACGAGATCGCGAAGTTGGAGAATCCGCTCCACCCCCGGTTGAGCTCCTGCTTGTAGCCGAGCTCGGCGAGTTTCTGCTCGTCGCTGGACAGAGTCTCAGTACTGGCCGTCATTCAACGCCCCTCCTCGGGAAAAGGTCTGACCATCCGTCCTTCTCGCGGCACCTTACGCCCGGCCCCCGACGGAAGTCAAGCCCGGGACGGCTCGGCCGGGAGCAACCCGGCGAGGATATGCTCGGTGCCGCGTAGGTGCTCGGCCATCTCGCGCGCGGCCCCGGCCTCGTCGCCGCGGCGGACCGCCGCCAGCAGCCGCCGGTGCTGGACGTTGGCCGAGTCGAGGACCTCGGGCGGGTGAGCGATCAGAGAGATCAGCCCCGACATCGCGCCCTGGACTTCGGTCATCGCGGTCACGAGCCGGGGACTGCGGGTCGCCTCGGCGAGGCCGACGTGGAGGCGGATGTCCGCCTGGCGATAGGCGCTGAAGTCGTCCAGCATGTCGTCGAGCGCGAACACGAGGTCGTCGAGGCTCTCGAGCATCGCCGGCTCGGCCCGCTCGGCGGCGAGCACCGCGACGCCGACCTCGACGGCCATGCGCTGATCACACACGTCGCGCCAGGCGGCGAGCACATCGGCCGACGGTGGATCCGCCGGGGGCTGGGGATCGGCGACGAACGTGCCACCGCCGCGGCCTCGGGTCGCGTGCAGGTGACCGCTCTGGGCCAGCGCCACGAGCGCCTGGCGCAGCGTCGAGCGCGCGATCTCGAGCTTCGTGCACAGCTCGCGCTCGGCCGGCAGGCGTGTGCCCGGTGGCAGCAACCCGAGCTTGATCGCGGTGCCGAGCCGCTCGACCGTCTCCTCGAACGCCGTCTGTGAATGCACGGGTGCGAACACCGCGTCGAGCGAGGTGACGGGCTCGCGCGGGGGCGCCGCGGCGCCGGCGTTGCGGGTGCCGGAGTTGCGGGTGCCGGCGTCGCGCGTGCCCACGGGCGCCCGCCGCGGCGGACTCACAGCCGTTCGAATCCGCGGACGCGCTCCCAATCGGTGACCGCCGAGTCGAATGCCGCCAGCTCGACGGTGGCGGCATGGGCGTAGTGGTCGACCACCTCGTCACCGAAGGCCGCCCGGGCCACCGGACTGGAGGCGAACAGATCGCGGGCGTCGCGCAGCGAGGCGGGGAGGCGGGGCTTGTCATGGGCCAGATAGGCGTTGCCCTCGTAGGCCGGCTCGAGCTCGAGCCCCTGCTCGACCCCGCGCAGCCCTGCCGCGATGATCGCGCTGAGGGCGAGGTAGGGATTCAGATCCGATCCACCGGCCCGGTTCTCGAACCGCAGCGCCGCCCCATGGCCGACGACCCGCAGCGCGCAGGTCCGGTTGTCGTCGGCCCAGGCGACTGCGGTCGGGGCGAACGATCCGGCGGCATAGCGCTTATACGAGTTGACGTTCGGCGCCAGGAACAAGGTCAGCTCGCGCAGGCAGGCCAGCTGGCCGGCGAGGAAGGACTCAAACGTCGCGCGCTCACGCGCGAACAGCATTCCCTGATCGTCGGTGAGCGAGAAGTGGATGTGACATGAACTGCCCTCGCGCTCGTTGAACTTCGCCATGAAGCTGATCGCCATGCCCTCCTGGGCGGCGATCTCCTTCGCGGCGTTCTTGTAGATCGAGTGCGCGTCGGCGGTCCTCAGCGCGTCGGCGTAGCGGAAGTTGATCTCGTGCTGACCGAGGTTGCACTCGCCCTTGGAATTCTCGACCACCAGACCGGCGGCTTGCATCGAGTTGCGGATGCGGCGGATGAGCGGCTCCACCCGGGCGGTACCGAGCAACGAGTAGTCGACGTTGTAGAGGTTCGCCGGCTCGAGGTCGCGGTACCCCTTGCGCCACGCGTCCTCGTAGGTGTCGCGGAAGACGAGGAACTCGAGCTCGGTGCTCGCGTTTGTGCTCCAGCCGCGCTCTGCGAGGCGGGCGAGCTGCGCCCGCAGCACCTGGCGCGGCGACGCCAGCACATCGGAGCCGTCGGCCCAGGCGAGATCCGCCAGGCACATTGCCGTCCCCTCCTGCCACGGGACCGGGCGCACCGTGCTCAGATCCGGGCGCATCGCGAAGTCGCCGTAGCCACGCTCCCAGGACGCCATCTCGTAACCTTCCACGGGCGTCATGTCGACGTCGACGGCGAGCAGGTAGTTACAGCCCTCGGCTCCGTGGTGGGCGACCTCGTCGAGGAAGTGCGAGGCGGTCAGCCGCTTGCCCATCAGCCGCCCCTGCATATCGGTGAGGGCCAGCAGGACCGTGTCGATCTGGCCGGCCGCGACCTGCGCCTTGAGCTCCTCCAGGGTCATCAGCGGTGAAGGTATAGGAAGCGACCCTTAAGCGGAAGGGCTCGCACGGGGGGGAAGGACTCGCGGGGACTGCCGATAAGACTCGCGCGGGGACTGCTGACAATGGTATCGTCGTCGTACCTATCACGCCGACGCCTGTGCGTCGCCACCACTGGGGGTAGCGCTCAATGTTCAAGAAGATCGTCTGGGCGACCGATGGATCGGAATCCGCTGACCGTGCGCTCGAGCTGGCCAGGGCGCTCGCGGTGCGGGACTCCGCGACGCTGCTGGCGGTTCACAGCGTCGAGTACCTGGCGGGTCCGCGCTCGACCGGAGCCTTTCCGGCCAATGCCGATGAGGACGAGCGCGTCATCAAGATCAACAAGCAGGTCGAGGAGCTCGCCGCCGCCGGCGTGGGCGCGAGCGTGAAGATCGTGCAGGGCGGTGTGGCGGGCGCGGCACATACCCTGGCGGTGGTGGCCCAGGAGGAGGGCGCCGACCTGATCGTCGTCGGCACTCGGGGCCAGACGCTGCTCAAGGGACTGCTGCTCGGCAGCGTGACGCAGCGGCTGCTGCACATTGCGCCCTGCCCCGTGCTGGCGGTGCCGGGGCACCACGCGTAGCGCCACCCGCCTCCGCGACGCAGGCCTCAGCCGAGGAAGCCGCGGATCAGGTTGGCCGTGGCGTCGACGTGGGCCTCCATCAACGTCCGCGCCCGGGTCGCGTGGCCCCGCTGGATCGCCCGCACCAATGCGCCGTGCTGCTTGTCGGAGTGCTTGACCGAGGCCTCGACAATGGGGAACGCTCCCAGCAGGTCACTGAGCTGGGTCTGCAGTCGGGCCACGGCGTCGACGAGCGACGGCGAGCCGCTGAGGCCGGCGATGGCCAGATGCAGACGGAGGTCCTGGGCGCGGTAGTCGGCCAGCGGCGACGCCGCGGCGCGATGCGCGAGCTCGGCGAGGTGGGCGCTGTCGACGTCGCCGGCCCGCTCGGCGGCGAGCTGGGCGGCCGACGGCTCGAGCGCCCGCCGGAACTGGAGCGTGTCGGTGAGCTCCTCGCCCAGCGCCAGCACGGCCCTCTTGGCCGAACGCGCCGAGGCAGGCGAGCCATTGCGCCGGGTGACGTAGGCACCGCCGTTGCGGCCGCGTCGGGATTCGATGTATCCGGCCTGTTCGAGTGCCCGCAGCGCCTCGCGGAGGGTCACGCGACTGATCCCGAGCTGGGGCGCGAGCGCTCGCTCGGGCGGGAAGCGATCGCCGGGTGGCACCACGCCCAACTTGATCGCGTGGGCGAGGCGCTCAACGGTCTCCTCGAACGTGTTCCGCGCCGTGACCGGACGGAAGATCAGCTTGTCCAGCTCAGGGGCGCCGGCCGTGGTCATTTCGTCGCCAGACTACCACCAGCGCAAATGGCCTCGTCCTAGCCCATTCGGCCATCTGACACGGCTTCCGGGGGCGGCCCTCTGCGGCTCACTTTGTGGCGCGGGCGGAGAGCACTCGGCGCAGCGCCTTGTACGGAGACTCGCCCGTGCGCTGGTCCACGACCTCCCGCCGAACCCGACCCAGATAGGCCTCCGTCGATCCGTCGCCGCGCACGTCCACGCCGGCGCGCACGCGGGGCACGAACCGCTCCGGTCCGGCGAGCTCGAGTCGGGCCGACACCTGGGCCGAGGGCTCGAAGCGCTGGATCTTCGCGTCGATGGGCTTGTTCGGAACCTCGCGGGCAAGCTCCTTGGCCCGGCGCTCGAGCGCGTCGAGCGCCTGCCCGAGCTCGGGAAGCCGCGAGCGCTCGACGCGCGGGCCGTTGCGGACCGTCAGCTTCCAGGGCACGGCGCGATCATCGCATCCGCCGGGTGGGGACGGGGCGTGGCGGGGCGGGGCGGCCGCGCGAGGCGTACCACCCCGGCCGCCGGCGGCCCGCCGCGCTCAGGCGACGAGTTCGATGTCGATCTCGTCGATGGCGCCGAGATGGCGTGCGATCGGCACCCGGACCGCGTCGCCGTGGGGCGCGATCCCGCCGGCGGCGGGCCGGCCCACGAGGCGGTGAGCGGCGACGTTCTCGGCGAGCATCGTGGCGGTGAAGCGCTCGATCCCCTGCGTCCGGGCCGCGGCGGCGAGCCGCTCGAGCAGCTCGGTCGCGAGACCCTCGCGCTGGAAGGGGTCGCCGACGACGATCGCGAACTCGGCCACCTCGGGCTGATCGGGCAGGCGGATGTAGCGGCCCACGCCGAGGATCGCCGGCCGGCCCCGGCTCGTCACTGCCACCAGCGCGCAGTGGTCCGAGCCGTCGATCTGCGTCAGGTACCGGGTCTCGGCCGCGCTCAGGTGCGGCTTGCCCGACATGAAGCGCCGGTACTTGCTCTGGGGCGACAGACGCGCATAGGCGGCCCGAAGCTCGGCCGCGTCCTCCGGCCGGATCGGCCGGATCAAGACCTCCCTGCCGCTGCGCAGCCGAACGGTGTCCATGCGAACGAGCTTACTGAGCGTAAGCGCCGTTCCGAGTGCCGCGTGTCACACAGCGGTCACGGCGCGCGGTCGATTTTGTCGCTCGTAGCGAGCGGTCGTGGCGAGGCCGGGCGAATGGGTAGGCCGGCGCCAACGGCATCTGGGGCAGGGTGGGGCTGAGCGCCGTGAGCGCCGCGTGCGCCGCGGGCGCCGTGGGCGCCGTGGGCGCCGCGGGCGTGCTTATCTCGACAAATTGCCCGCGCGCGAGGGACTTTGTGCAGGTAAGCGCCGCACAGACGCTTAGGCGGCCGAGGAGCCCTCAAGGCTCGGTGATTTGGCGACATAAGCACCACCGTGTTCCGGTGCATCGGCCGCCAGCGGGCCCCGCAGGTCCCTCGCCAGATCCCCCTCGCCGGCGCGGCTCGCCGGCCCCGTCCGCCGCGCAGCCCGCCTACCCCCGCTGATCGATCGGCACGTACTCGCGTCCGCGCCCGCCCGTGTAGATCTGGCGCGGGCGGGCGATCTTCTGCTCGGGGTCGTCGATCATCTCGAGCCACTGGGCGATCCAGCCGCTGGTCCGCCCGATCGCGAACAGGACCGGGAACATCTCGACCGGCATGCCCAGGGCCTCGTAGATCAGCCCCGAGTAGAAGTCGACGTTGGGATAGAGCTTGCGGGAGACGAAGTACTCGTCCTCGAGCGCGATCCGTTCGAGCTCGGCGGCGATGTCGAGCAGCGGGTTGCGCCCGGTGACCTCGAACACCTCGTCGCAAGCCCTCTTGATGATCTTGGCGCGCGGGTCGAAGTTCTTGTAGACCCGGTGGCCGAAGCCCATCAGACGCTCGTTGCCGGCCTTGACGCCCTCGATGAACGCGGGGACGTTCTCCTTGGTCTCGATCCGGCGCAGCATCCGCAGCACGGCCTCGTTCGCGCCACCGTGCAGGGGCCCGTAGAGGGCGGCCACGCCGGCGGCGACGGCCGAGTAGGGATCGACCTGCGAGGAGCCGACGGCGCGAACGGCGCTCGTGGAGCAGTTCTGCTCGTGGTCGGCATGGAGGATGAACAGCACGTCGAGAGCGTGCTCGAGCCGGGGGTCGGGCCCGTATTTGAGCTCGGTCATCTTGTAGATCATCCCCAGGAAGTTGCCGGGGTAGGAGAGATCGTTGTCGGGATACACGTACGGCATGCCCCGGTTGTGGCGGTAGGAGAACGCCGCCAGCGTGGGCATCTTCGCGATCAGCCTGACGACCTGCATGTAGCGGGCTTCCTCGTCCTTGATCGCGTTCGCCTCGGGATAGAAGGTCGAGAGCGCGCCGACCGAGGCGAGCAGCATCCCCATCGGGTGGGCGTCGTAGCGGAAGCCCTGCATGAAGCTCTTGACGTTCTCGTGCACGAACGTGTGGATCGTGATCTCGTGCGTCCACGAGTCGAGCTGCGCCTGGGTCGGGAGTGAGCCGTGGACGAGCAGGTAGGCGACCTCGAGGTACGTCGATCGTTCGGCGAGTTGCTCGATCGGATAGCCGCGGTACTCGAGGATGCCCTGGTCACCGTCGATGTAGGTGATGGCCGACCGGCACGACGCCGTGGCCATGAAGGCCGGGTCATAGGTCATCAGCCCGAAATCGTCGTCGTCGGTCTTGATCTTCCGCAGCTCGGTGGCGCGGATCGTGCCGTCGACGATCGGAATCTCGTACGACTTCCCGGTGCGGTTGTCGGTGACTGTGAGGGTCTCACCCGAGTTGGCTATCTCGGCGTGGTCGGCCCCGTGCTTGGTTTCGGTGCTCATCGGGCTCCTCTCGCGCAGTTCTGCTCCACCGGGACTTTATTACCCGGTCGAGCTCGGCCGCCCCGACGAGGTTCCTCTAGTTCGACGTGGCGACGGCCATGGCCATCGCCACGAGCATCAGCACGAAGCTGATGCCGATCACGGTGCGCTCCCCACGGACTCCGTACGGGAAGCTGGGGCGCGTGAGACCGAGGCTCGCGAGGATCACGGCCCACACCGCCAGCGCCCCGCCGGCGAGGTAGAACGGCACCTTCGACGGCTCGGCGACGGCTAGCAGGGTCAGCAGCACGCGCGCGAGCCTATCCGATCTGCCGGGCGCCCGGCGCGCCCTGGTAGCGGCTCTCGGTGGCGGCGCGCTGGCCCTGGTAATGGCTGCCCAACTCCGGGCTTCCGTAGGGCCGCAGAGCGGGCTGATCGAGGGCCATGAACGAGAGCTGGGCGATCTGCAGCCCCGGGTACAGCTTGATCGGGACGCGGGTCAGGTTGTTCAGCTCCAGCGTCAGCGTCCCCTTCCAGCCGGGGTCGCAGAACCCGGCCGTGGCGTGGACGATCAGGCCCAGGCGCCCGAGCGAGCTCTTGCCCTCGATCCGGGCGACGATGTCGTCGGGCAGCTCGACCCACTCGAGCGTCCGGCCGAGGCAGAACTCGCCGGGATGGATCACGAACGACTCGTCGGCCGGGACGACGACCTCCTCGGTCAGGTTCTCAGGCGGCCGGCGCAGGTCGATCGCCGATGCGCGGTGGTTGTGGAATACGCGGAACGAGTCCCCCAGGCGCAGATCGATGCTGGCCGGCTGGACCAGGCTCGGATCCCACGGATCGATCCGGATCCGCCCCTCCTCGGCCAGGCGCAGGATCGTTCCATCGGACAGCACCGATGACGGGGAGGCGTTCATGGCCGCAAGTCTGTCAGCCGGACCGGATCCAGGGACCGCCCGCGGTCTTTCGGCCGTCTCAGTGCCCGAGCGTCCGGGCGCGCGCCTTGACCGTGCGCACGCGGGCGGGCGACGGGGGCGCGGGGTCACCGTGCGGGCCGCGCCGCGGGTGGCGCGGAAACGGCTTGCGCGGGTGGTTGCGGTGCCGATGCCGCTTGATGCCCCCGTCGTCGTCAGAATCGGGCTGCTGGTCGGGATCCTGCTTGACCGCCCACCACACGAGGTAGATCAGCGCCGCAAGCGGAATCTTGAGCGCGAGCATCAGCCACACGAATCCCCAGGTCACGTCGTCGCGATCCTACCCGGACTCGTGCGCATTGTCACGGGTTGCGGCTCAGCTTCGGAGCGGGACGGGCTTCTCGATGAAGCTCGTGATGCGGCGCAGCTCGCCGACCCGATCGGCGATCTCGTCCGAGGTCAGTCGCGCGACCCGCTCGACGCCGAACTCCTCGACGTTGAACGAGGCCAGCGACGTGCCGTAGGCCATCGCGCGGCACAGCAGCTCGTGATCGATCTCGGCGTCGGGATGGGCCGCCACATAGCCGACGAAGCCACCAGCGAAGCTGTCGCCGGCGCCGGTCGGATCGACAACCGTCTCGAGCGGGAAGGCGGGCAGACCGAAGAAGCCCTCGCCGGTGATCATCGCCGCCCCGTACTCGCCCTGCTTGGCGACGACCACCCGCGGACCCCATTCGCGGATCTGGCGCGCGGCGCGGACGAGGTTGGGCTCGTGGGTGAGCTGGCGGAGCTCGGCGTCGTTGAGCAACAGGCAGTCGACACCGGCAATCGTCTCGACCAGCGAGTCGCGCGCGGTCTCGATCCACAGGTTCATGGAGTCCAGCGCGACGAACCGGGCCTGCTCGCATTGCGCGCGGACCTCGCGCTGCAGGTCAGGCTGGATGTTGGCCAGGAACAGGACGTCGGTCGAGCGCGAGCGCTCCGACAGCTTGGGCTCGAATTCCGCGAACACGTTCAGCTGTGTCTCGAGCGTGTCGCGGTCGTTGAGATCCCAGCCGTAGGCGCCACGCCAAAAGAACGTCCGTCCGCCCTCGACGTGCTCGATGTCGTCGGTGTTGACGCCGCGGGCGGCGAGCACGGCGTACTCGTCGGACCCGAAGTCGTCGCCCACCGGGCCGACGATGTGCACATCGTCGAAGAACGATGCGGCCAGCGCGAAGTGGACCGCGGAGCCGCCGAGCATGCGCTCGCGGCTGCCGAACGGCGTGGTCACGGCATCAAAGGCGATCGATCCGACAACGGTCACGGACATCGGGCGCGGAAGCCTAGTGCAAGGTCACGAAATCCCCTTCACGCCCAGCCACTCGCCAGGCCATCACAGGTCTTTCGGAACGCTGCACTAGCGTGGGACCGGATCGCGCGATCCGCCCGCCTGACCGTTCCCCCGGTCGAGGACTGGAACGGCGGCCGCCCGGGCATATCCTGGGTGAGGACCAGCGCAACCGCGCGCTTCAATCACACCAGCCCCGGAGGAACTCATGAAGGCAGGACGACTCATCGCGCGCGTGGCCATCGGCGGCCTGTTCGTCGGCCACGGCACGCAGAAGCTGTTCGGTTGGTTCGATGGCCCCGGCCTCGACAAGGCCGCCACGATGATGGACTCGCTCGGCCTGCGACCCGGAAAGCGCAACGCCACTGCGGCCGCGGTCGCCGAGGCTGCGGGCGGCGCGGCGATCGTGGCGGGCGCGTTGACTCCGCTGGCGGCGGCGGCGCTGATCGGGACGATGATCACCGCGATCCGTACCGTGCACCTCAAGAACGGGTTCTGGGCGGCGAACGGTGGCTACGAGTTCAATCTCGCCCTGATCGCCGCGCTGCTGGCGCTGGTCGACGGCGGCCCCGGGGAGCTCTCGGTTGACGGCGCCGTGGGCATCCACGACACGGGCGCCGGGTGGGCTCTGCTCGCGCTCGCGGCCGGCGCGGCCGGCTCGACCGTGGTGATCGAGCTCGGACGCCGGCAGGACGCCCTGGAGGCGGTCGCGCAGCCCCCGGCCACGGAGACGGCGACGAGCGACACCGCTTCGGTCGCGTAACGGCAGGGCGGATTTCGGACCCCGAGCCGGAATCCGCCCCGCCCACAGGGGTCTGATCGTCAAGTCCGTCGGCGCGGGAACCGGGCGCCGTCTATCTTCCATGGGAGATGACTACTTTCAAAGACCTAGGGCTCGCGCCCGACATCCTCGAGGCGCTCCGTGATGTCGGCTACGAATCGCCGAGCCCGATCCAGGAGCAGGCGATCCCTCCGCTGCTCGAGGGATCCGACGTGATCGGCCAGGCGCAGACCGGCAGCGGCAAGACGGCCGCGTTCGGGCTGCCGATGCTCCAGTACGTCGATCCCACCGAGCACGAGGTCCAGGGCCTCGTGCTGACGCCGACGCGGGAGCTGTGCATTCAGGTGACGCAGGCGCTGCGCACGTACGGGCAGCGCAAGGGGATCGACGTGGTGGCGGTGTTCGGCGGCGCCCCCATCCGCACCCAGCAGGCGCAGCTCCGGGCCGGAGGGCACGTGGTGGTGGGCACCGTCGGCCGCGTCAAGGACCTGATCTCACGCCACTCACTGATGCTCCACTCCACGCGTTTCGTCGTTCTCGACGAGGCCGACGAGATGCTCGACCTCGGCTTCCTCGAGGATGTGGAGAAGATCCTCGCCCTGACTCCCTCGAGTCGCCAGACGGCGCTGTTCTCGGCCACCATACCGCCGGAGATCCGCCGCCTCGCCGACCAGTACCTGTACCACCCGATCACGGTCAAGGTGCAGGCCGCGACCCTCACCGTGGACACGGTCGAGCAGTTCGCACTCGAGGTACCCGCGCGCGAGAAGCCGGACGTGCTGGCCCGCGTGCTCGAGGCCGAGGGGCCCGACCAGGCGATCGTGTTCGTGCGCACGAAGATACGCTGCGATCAGCTGTACCGCACGCTGCGCGACCGGGGCATGAACGTCAAGGCGCTGCACGGCGACATGAGCCAGGGCTCGCGGGACGGGGTCATGATCTCGTTCAAGGACGGCCGCCTGCCGCTGCTCGTCGCCACCGACGTTGCGGCCCGCGGGCTCGACATCGCGGGCGTGTCGCACATCGTCAACTTCGACGTCCCGACCTCGCCGGACGTGTACGTGCACCGCATCGGGCGAACCGGCCGGGTCGGGCGCAGCGGGCGCGCGATCACCTTCTACGAGCCGCGCCAGAAGCGGGAGATCGCGGCGATCGAGAAGCACGCCGGGGTCAAGCTGTCGCCCTGGGTCAAGGACGCCCGCGTCGCCCCGACGCCGGTGACGGCCCCACCGCGTCGTCACTCCAAGCCGCATGTGTCGCCCAACGGCGACGGGCCGGCGCGCAAGCTGATCGTCTCCGGCGGTCGCGCGGCCGGGATCGAGCCCTCGGACATCATCCACGCGATCACGGCCGCGACCGGCCTGGACGGCGAGGCGGTGCGCAACGTGCGCATCCTGGAGCGGTTCTCCTTCGTTGAGGTGCCCGAGCGGGACGTCGAGCGGGTCGTAGAGCAGGTCAGCGGTACCGAGGTCCGCGGTCACGAGATCCGCCTCGAGCCGGCGAACGCGTAGTGAGCGCCCCGAGCGTCGTTAAGCGACGCATGACGCCGAGCAGCTGATCAGATCGCGGGCCTGGAAGCCCCGCGGAGGTAACCTCCCACGATGTCAACAGCAAACATGAACACCACCCACGGGACGATCGCGATCGAGTTCTTCGACGACGACGCGCCCAAGACGGTCGCCAACTTCCGCAAGCTGGCCGCAGACGGCTTCTACGACGAGCTCATCTTCCATCGCGTGATCCCTGACTTCATGATCCAGGGCGGCTGCCCCGAGGGCACCGGCACCGGCGGTCCCGGCTACAAGTTCGAGGACGAGTTCAACGATCACGAGGTCGTCCGTGGCGCCCTCGCGATGGCCAACGCCGGCCCGAACACGAACGGCTCCCAGTTCTTCATCGTCACGATCGACGCCGCACCGTGGCTCGACGGCAAGCACACCGTGTTCGGCCAGGTGACGGCCGGCATGGACGCGGTCGACGCGATCGAAGGGTTGCCCACCGGCGCCCGCGACCGGCCCGTCGACCCGCCGCAGATCGAGTCGATCGAGCTCGATCCGCAGTAGCGCGCGCCGGCCGGGAGGGCGGACGGTCAAGACTGGCCGCCCAGCCAGTCCTCCGCCTTGCCGCGCACACCGGCCGAGGCGCTCGTGCCTTGCTATCTCGAGCTCGGCGGCAAGGACCCGATGATGGTGTGCGCGGATGCGAACCTCGATCGGGCGGCGAACGCCGCCGCGTTCCACTCGACGAACAACAAGCTGATCTACGGCCGCGCCAAGCGAGACTGAGCGGCGCGGGCCGCGGGTGCGCTCGGGCACCGCCGGCGCCCGCGGCGGATACTAGGCCGGCATGTACGCGCTCGCGCTCGCGCTCGGCTCCTCGCTGTGCTGGGGGGTCGCCGACTTCATCGGCGGCGTCCAGAGCCGGAAGTCGCCCCTGCTCGGCGTCGTCCTGGTCAGTCAGACGGTCGGCCTCGTCGGGCTGCTGGTCTGGGTCGCGGCGCGCGGTCAGCCCCCGCCCGACCTGGTCCGCCTGCTGCCGGCCGCAGGCGCCGGCCTGGGCGGTGTCGTGGCCCTGGCGTGCTTCTACCGGGCACTGGCGATCGGGACGATGTCGATCGTGGCGCCGATCTCGGCCACGGGGGTGGTGGTCCCCGTGATCGTGGGGCTGGCGAGCGGCGACCGCCCGGCCCCGCTGCAGGTGGTGGGCATCGCCACGGCGGTCGTCGGTGTCGTGCTGGCCAGCCGCGAGGGCTCGGGGCGACCCGCGGCCGCCGCCGCGGTGCGGCGCAGCATCCTGCTCGCCCTCTGTGCCGCGGTGGGCTTCGGGACGTTCATGGTCGGCCTGCGGGCCGGGGCGCGCGCCGACGTCTCCTGGGCGCTGCTCGCCGCGCGCCTCAGCGCCGTGGTCGCGGTCGGCGCGCTGGCCTGGGCGCGTGGCCTCGCCCCGGTGTCGCTGCGCGCCGGCCTCCGGCCGCTCGCGATCATGGGCTGCCTCGACCTCACCGCCAACGCCCTGTACGCGGTCGCCTCCCGACACGGGGCGCTCAGCATCGTCGCGGTCGTCGCGTCGCTCTATCCGCTGGCCACGGTCCTGCTGGCGCGGGTCGTGCTCGGCGAGCGGGTGCGCCGCGTCCAGGAGGCCGGGATCGTGGCCGCGCTCACCGGTGTCGCCCTGATCGCCGCGGGCTGAGAGCCCCCGGCCGGTCGCTACGGGGCGCCGGCGTTGAACGTCGACTGGTCGAACACCGGCAGCGTGAGGTCGCCGGCGTAGCCGAGCCGCTTCAGTCCGAACAGGTTCTCGATGCTGGCCAGCAACGAGAAGTGGTTGTAGTAGTCGACGAGGTCGACGGTGTTCGGCTTCACGTACTGCGAGATGAGCAGGAGCCCGACCTGCCCGCCCCCGCCGGTGGGGTTCGTCTGGCCGCCGGTCGGAGTCGTGGTCGTGGTCGTCGGCGTGGTGGTGGTCGCGCCGGCCGGCGTGGTCGTCGTGCCCGTGGCGGCCGGAGTCGTCGTCGTGGCCGGAGTCGTCGTGGTCGCGACCGGTGTGGTGGTGGTCGCCGCCGGCGTGGTGGTCGTGCCCGTGGGCGTGGTGGTCGTGCCGGTCGTGGTGGCGGGGAGGTTCGGGAAGGTCTGCGGGTCGCAACACGCGCTCGGGTCCGTGAGCGGACCGGTCTGGGGAGCCTGGTCGAAGGTGATCGCGATCGCCCCGTCCGCCTTGTAGGCCGGCGACTTCTCGATCTCCGCCAGCACCGTCTTCAAGAAGGTGTCGGCCGGCCCGAGACCTGACGGCGCGCCGGGCCGGCAGGGCTGATCGCTGCCGTCGTCACAGGCGCTCGGCGCGATGTAGGACAGTGCCGGCGTCGTCTTGACGGTCTTCAGGTCCGTGGCCAGCCGGGGCAGCGCGACGTCATCCTGTTGGCATGACTTGGCGCCGCTCACGGCATGCAGGTAGACGAACGGGTTGCGCCAGGTCACGTAGGGGTCCTTGGGCCCAGGAGCCTGGTTGGCGTCCTTGGCTCCGAGAGCCGGGTGCCGGCAGGCCTTCACCGTTCCCTTCGGCCCCTGGTCGACGCCTTCGATGTAGGCCTTCCAGCCCCCCTGCTTCGGGGCGCTCAACTGCCCGGCCAGGGTCGGGGTCGTCGTCGGGTACACGCATCCGCTGCCGAGATCCTGGCCGAGCGTGCCCTTGCCGGTGGCGGTGAAGGAAGAGAACACCGGGCAGTTGCCGGCGGTCTGAACGGTCGGGCCCTGGCCGCTGATCAGCCCGATCCCGTTGGCCAGCTCGCCGCCGGCGATCGCGTAGTAGTACTGCAGCAGGTTGCCCTGCTTGGGCAGGGTCTTGGAGAAATACGGGTCCTTGGAGCCGAAGCTCTGCTTGTAGCCACGATCCGAGAGCACGATCAGGAAGAAGTGCTTGACCGGCGGCAGGCCGAGCAGGTTGCTGCTCCCGGTCGAGGTGTTGGTGCCGGGGGTCGTGGTGACCGAGCCTGATCCCAGTCCCGACTGAGCCTGCTGCGGTGCCGCCGCCGGAGCGGGCGTCGATTCGGTGATCGTCTCGGTGATGACGCCGCCGCCTCCCCCAGCGCCTCCGCTCCCGCTCCCGCTGGCGCCGGCGCCGGCGCCGGAGGATTGTCCGAAGGCGCCACCCTCGACCAGGATCAGCGGGTTGCTGAGCACATTGGCCGCGCCGGCGCCGACCGTCGAGCCGACGATCACGCCGAAGCCGAGCATGCTGAGCACGGCGACCGCTGTCGCGCGCGGCGTCGGAGTCCAGCCCGTCCTCGCGGCCGGCGTTGGCGCCGGGTCGGGTCCCGCCGCCGGCCCGCGCGGTGCCGGTACCGGCCGTCCCTGCTCGAGGATGCCGGCGATCGTCCCCGCCACCCCGAATGGCAGCGCGCCGCGGCGCGCGCCGCAGTTCACGCAATAGCGCTGATCGTAGGCGAGCGCGGCGTGGCATTCGGTGCAACTGTGCACGCTGCTCTCGTGGCTCGCCTCAGACATGGCAACTCAGGTTATCCGCAGTTCACTACCTGACCCGCACCCAAATGTGATTGACCCGCACCCAAATGTGACCAACTTGTAACCAGGCGGTGATGAGCGGGGCAGGTGTGAATGACATGTGAAAAAGCACCGACCGGGAGTAACGATTGGTTCACCGTTGTGCGCGGTGAGTCGTCATGCTTCTGGCATGGAGGCCACGGACGTCACCCGCGCCGCACACGACGACGCCCAGACACAGGAGCTGGTCAGCTCCGCCGTCGGCGATCGCTGCACCAACTGTCAGGCTCCGTTCGCCAGCGACCAGCGCTATTGCGTGGCCTGCGGGGAGCGGCGGGGGAAAGCGCGGTTCAACTTCGCGGCGCCCGCGGCTCCGGCCCCGGCGCCGGCCCCCAGTCCGAAGCGCGAGCGCGCGCCGCGGCCGTCATCGGGGGCAACGCTGATCGCCGGCGTGGCGACGCTGCTCCTGGCCATGGGCATCGGCTTCCTGATCGGGAACGCCAACAACAACGGCAACACGCGTGCCGCGGCGGCCGCGCCACAGGTGATCACGGTCGCGGGCGGCGGCGGGACCGCAAGCGGTTCCGGCGCGACCGGGGGTTCCAGCGCGCCGAGGTCCTCCTCCTCATCCTCGTCGTCCAAGACGCACGTCAAGGCCGCCCGCGTGGTGGTCACGAAGAAGGTCGCCGCCGCCGCCAACGCCGCCGCGGGCAACGCGCTGGGCGGCGGCGCGTCGAACCTCGCCCCGACGACGGTGCAGCCCGGGCAGGCGTGCAGTCACGGCGCCGGCTGCCAGGGCGGCAAGTTCACCGGCAACTTCTTCGGACCGTGACGAAGTCATCGTTCTCGCAGCGGGCCGGTGGAGCCGTGCGCAAGGTGGTCCCGAGCAGGAAGCCCAAGGGCAGGAGCGCCGCCGGCAGCCAGGGCGCGTTCGGATCCACCCCGCGCGATGACGGCGCGGTCGTCGACCTGCGTCGCCGCCGTGACCAACTCAGCGCCAGGGTGGCCGAGTTGCAGTGGGACCTCGGCGGCCTCGTGTACGAGATGGCGATCCGCGACAGCATCCGCGTCGACGTCCTCGTCCGCCGCGCGGCGGCACTCCAGGGCGTTGACGCGGAGCTCGCCGAGGTCGAGCGGATCCTGCGACTGGAGCAGAACTCGACCGCCGGCGAGTGCGGTTCCTGCGGCGCTCCCCACTCGGTCGGCGCCGCCTATTGCTGGCAATGCGGCCAGCCGCTGATGCTGCAGGTCCCGAGCGACGCGATCGCCGTCGCCGGCGAGCGGCCGCGCTGACGCGGCCGCGCCGACCCGGGTCCGCGCTTACCCGAACCGCCCGGTGACGTAGTCCCGGGTGCGGGTGTCCCTGGGGTTGCGGAAGATCGTCTGTGTGTCGGCGTACTCGACCAGCGTGCCGACCCGATCGGCGCCGGGGTCGAGGGTGAAGAAGGCCACCTGGTCGGCCACCCGTGCGGCCTGCTGCATGTTGTGGGTGACGATCACGATCGTGTAGCGGTTCTTGAGCGTATGCATCAGATCCTCGATCGATGTCGTGGCCACCGGATCAAGTGCCGACGCGGGCTCGTCGAGCAGCAGCACGTCGGGCTCGACCGCGATCGCGCGGGCGATGCAGAGTCGCTGTTGCTGGCCGCCGGACAGGCTGAGCGCGCTGTCGCGCAGACGGTCCTTGACCTCGTCCCACAGTGCGGCCTGGGTCAGGGCGCGCTCGACCCGGGCGTCCAGGTCCTCCCGCATCCCCAGATTGCGCGGCGCCCAGGCGATGTTGTCGTAGATCGACTTCGGGAGCGGGTTCGGCTTCTGGAACACCATGCCGATCCGGCGCCGGACCTCGACGCGGTTGACCTCGGCGCCGTACACGTCGTGGCCGTGGTACAGAATCTGGCCCTCGATCCGGAAGCCCCGGATCGCGTCGTTCATCCGGTTGAGGCTGCGGATGAACGTCGACTTCCCGCACCCCGACGGGCCGATCACCGCGGTGACGAGGTGCCGGTAGATCTTGAACGTGGTCCAGCCGAGGGCCTGGTTGTCGCCGTAGTAGACGGCCATGTCGCGGATGTCGAACACGACATCGCGCGCAATCAGCGGTGCGCCGCCATTGCGCGCGGGCAGAGGCGCCGGCGCCGCCGGCAGCGATTCGGTCTGGATCCGCACGCGGCCGAGGACGCGCTCACCGGCCGGGCCGTGGCCCGTCTGGTCGTCCGGCTCGATCATCCCATCATCTTCCGGCGGCTACGGGCGAGCATGATCCGGGCAGCGACGTTGGCGATGAGGATCGCCGCCAGCAGGACAAAGGCGGCTCCCCACGCGCGGGTGAGCGCGCTGGGGCTGGGAAGATCGGAGGTCGTGAGAATCAGGATCGGCACATTGGGAACACCATGCCCGAACGGGTTGAGCTGCGTGGCGTTGGGGTCATAGATGGAGTCGAGCACGAGCAGCGGTGCCGTCTCGCCGGCGGCTCGGGCGATCGAGAGGATCGCGCCGGTGGCGATTCCGCCGGCTGCCGTCGGAAGGATGACACCGAGGACGGTCCGCCAACGGCTGACGCCGAGCGAATCGGCCGCTTCCCGGAGCGTGCCGGGCACGAGCAGCAGGACCTCCTGGCTCGAGCGCGCGATCAGCGGCAGCATCACGATCGACAGTCCGACGGACGCCGCGAATCCGCTCTGCCTGTGCGTGACGGCGACGATGAGGCCGTAGACGACGACCCCGACGATGATCGTCGGCAGACCCTGAAGCAGGTCGAGAACCAGCTTCAGAAATCGCCCCGAGCGCGAGTTGGCGCCCGCGAACTCCGTCAGGTAGAGACCGGTGAGGATCCCCACGGGAAGCGCGATCACCGCCGCGATGGCAACGATCTCGATCGTCCCCAGCAGCGCGTTGGCGATGCCGCCGCTGTCGAGACCGGACGGGTTCGTGAAGATGAAGCTCAGGCTCAACACCGACCAGGCCTTGCTGATGACCGTGAACACGAGGATCGCCAGCACCGCGACGGCGAGGAAGGCGGCGACGGTGGCGCTGGCGGTGACGGCGCGGCTGACCGCGTCGCGGCGGCGCAGGTCGCCCGAGGCGATGAGCGGAGCCGAGGGATCGGGCAGTCCGGGGTCGCGCTCGGGAACGTCGAGTTGAGCCGTCATCACGCGAGCGTCCGGTGCACGTCGAAGCGGGTCGCGATCATCCTGGCCAGCACACTGGTCACGAGTCCGATCACGAGCAGGATCAGGGCGAGGTAGAACAGCGAAGGGATGTGGAGCTTCGATTCCGGAGAGGTGAACTCGTTCGCGATCCTGGCCGCCAGCGTCTCGCCGGGCTGGAACAGCGACGAGTGGATGCCGGTGCCGTCGCCGACGACCTGAAGCACCGCGATCGCCTCGCCGAGGGCGCGGCCGAGTCCGAGTACCGTGGCGGCTGCGACGCCGGACGCGGTCGTCGGCAGCACCACGCCACGGATGATCTCCCAGCGTGTCGCGCCGAGCGCCGCGGCACCCTCCTTGAGCTCGACGGGAACGGTGAGGAACAGGTCCCGGCTGAGCGCGGCGATGATCGGCAGCACCATGATCGTCAGCACGAGCCCGGCGGTGAGAAGGCTGAAGCCCGTGGTCTGCGCCACGCCGAACAGGGGGATGAACCCGAGCACGTTGTGGAGTGCGGGCTCGATGTGATTGGCCACGAACGGTGAGAACACGATCAGGCCCCAGAAGCCGACGATGACGCTCGGGATCGCGGCCAGCATCTCGACCAGCGGGCCGACCACCGTCCGCACCGGCGGCGGCGCCATCATCGCCAGGTACACGCCGATGGCGATGCCCAGCGGTGTCGCGATTGACAGCGCGATGATCGAGGTGATGGCGGTGCCGACGAGCGCCTGCGCGGCGCCGAAGGCGCTGAAGTTGGGCGCCCAGCGGGAGTGGACGAGGAAGCCGAGCCCGAACTTCGAGATCGCCGGACGTGCGCCGCTGATCACCTGGTAGACGACCTCGCCGAGCACGAGCACGGCCAGCAGTCCCGCACCCGCGCACAGCGCGAACAGAATGCGATCCCCGGTCCGGCCGGCGCGGTTCGCCTCCGTCCCGCTGCCGGCCCGGAATCGCAGTCGCAGCGCCGACATCAGCGTGACATTCCCGCGCAGTACACGGCCGGGCAGGGTAGAGAAAAGCGTCGCCTCGGGTTGTCGTCGCAGACCCACTCACCAAATCGTCATATCTTGGTTACAGCTTGGCAACGAGCCACCAGATCGTCATCGCGATCCTGCTCGGTGGCTCGACAGCGCGGCCGGCGTGCGAGCTCTTTCTCTCTCACTGTTGTTCCAACTGGAAGGAATTTGCTTTGCTCTCCAAGAGATTGGCCGGTCTGACGTGTGCGGCATTGCTCGCAGGCGCCGTGTCGGGCCTATCCGCCGCTGTGGCTTCGGCGACCACCCTCAACGGTGCCGGGTCCACGCTGGTCGCCCCGATCGAAGCCGAGTGGGCGGCAGCCTGGGGTAACGCAACCGGAAATCAAGTCAACTATCAGCCCGTCGGCTCCGGTCAGGGCTACTCGATGCCAGTACGAACCAGGTCGACTTCGGCGGCTCCGACGCGCCGCTGTCCGCCTCATCGACAGCGTGCAACGGCTGCCTGCAGATCCCGTGGGCGCTGTCGGCGACCGGCGTCAGCTTCAACCTGGGCCGGATCCACCGTCTGCACCTCACCGGACCGGTGATCGCCGAGATCTACCTGGGGCAGATCAAGCGCTGGAACGACAAGCGGATCACCTCGCTCAACAAGGGCGTTCACCTGCCCAACGAGGCGATCACCCCGATTCACCGCAGCGATGGCTCCGGGGACTCGTACGCGTTCACCGACTACCTCTCGCGGGTGAGCTCGGCGTTCCGCCGTCAGGTCGGCACGGCCACCAAGCCGACCGGCTGGGTGGGCCCCGGGGCTCCGAAGAACGCGGGCATGGTGACCGCTGAGGAGAGCACGCCCGGGTCGATCGCGTACATCGCCGTCTCGTTCCTGATCGCGCACAGCCTGCCGGCGGCGGCGATCAAGAACAACGCGGGGAACTACGAGGTGCCGAACCTGAAGAACATCACCGCTGCGGCGGCGGTCGTGCACAGCATTCCCGGCAACGACGAGATCCACATCGTGAACCCTCCGCGGAGCGCGAAGGCCGCGTATGTGATCTCGACGTTCACCTACGCCATCATCCCGGCCTCGAGGCCCAATGTGGCGGCGCTGAAGTCGTTCGTCGCGTTCGCGTTCTCCCGGTCGGGTCAGGCGTTCGGACCGCGGCTCGACTTCGCGCCGCTGCCGTCGAACATCGTGCGCGCTGACAACGCGGCGCTCGGCCGGTTCTAGCCCGCGGAGCTCGAGGCAATGGTGCCGTGGCCCGGTCGCGATGTCGCGACCGGGCCACGGATTGTTCGGATACCCGAGACGGAGGTCGTTGTGAGACGTCGTATCTGCCTACTCGGGGCTGCGTTGGCCGCCCCGCTGGCATTCGGAGTTGCAGTCGCACCCGCCAAGACCACCAAGGCCGCCAAGGCCAAGACGGTCACGGTCACGTGCAAGACGCAGGTCGGCATCATGGTCGCGCCGGGTGACACCTCGGTGTTCCCGCCGGTCGCGCAGGGCAACGAGTACGGATCCGCCGTGTGCGGGAAGCTGCTGGGCAGCGGCGTGCAGTCGGATGCCTTCACGGTGCCCGACAGCGGTGACACCGTGGCCAGCTTCAAGTTGTGGCTGCCGACGGGCACGGTGCACGGGACGCTTGACCTGACCCCGCAGGAGGGGGCGTTCAGCCCGACCGGCTTCAGCGAGACCGATTACCTCGGCACGCTGACCGTGAAGGGCGGCACGGGCCTGTACCAGGGTGCCAAGGGGACCGGCACGAGCACATGCAAGACGCTCGACGGGATCTACACCACCTGCACGGACACGTTCAAGTTCACGAAGGTCTAGCTGCTCTGGACCGGCTCGGAGCCCGGTACGATCCGGGCTCTGGGCCGGCCAGTCTTCTACTACGACCTCAGCTCGCCGTACGCCTACCTGGCGGCAGCGCGGGTCGATGAGCTTCTGCCCGTCTCACCCGAGTGGCGCCCGATCGCCTTCGGCGTGATCATCCGCCAGACGGGCAAGGTCCCGTGGTCGCTGCAGCCGGACCGGAACGGCGACTTCGAGGAGATCGCGCGGCGGGCGGCCGCCCGCGGGTTGCCGCCGGTGCGCTACCCGGAGGGGTGGCCGGTGCAGACGTACTCGATCATCGCGCTCCGGGCCGCCCTGTTCGTGAGCGACCAGCGCGAGCGCCGGGCGCTGTCGCGCGCGATGTTCCGCACGGCATTCGTCGACGGCCGTCACCTGGCCGACCTCGACACCGTCCTGCAGGCCGCCGCGGGCGCCGGGCTCGACGCCGAGGCGGTTCGGGCCGGGATGGAGCGCCAGGAGATCAAGGACGCCCTCCGCGCGGAGACCGAGGCCGCGGTGAGCCGCGGGGTCACCGGCGTGCCGACCGTCGCCGTCGGCGAGGACCTGTTCTGGGGCGATGACCGTCTCGAGGACGCCGCCACGGCGCTCGCGGGCTAGCCACGGCCGACAGCCTCTTTACTGGTTCACGCAGGCCGGGACTTCGAGTTGCTGCCAGGCGTCGTCCTCGCGAGCCTCGATCGGTGTCAGCTTCTGCTGCAGCCTCTTCATCGCCGTCACGGGGTCACCGCCGCGGGCGAGATCGCGGACGGCCGCGGAGACGGCCGCGAGTCGCTGTGAGAACGCGTCCATCGCGGTGCGCCACGCCGGCTCCAGGCCGTCTGGCGGCTTGAGCGTTTTCAGCTGGGAGCGCTCGGACTTGAGCACCGCGACGCCGCGGGTGAGAAAGACGGCGCCCCCGGCCGGGGACGACGGCGCCGCGATCCGGTTCGTCTGGGCCCGAGCGGCGGCGCAGATCGAGCCGGCACCGATGCGGAGGTCATTGGCCGACAGCGAGTCGCCACCGCCGCACCCGGCCACCGCCAGCATCAGGCCGGCCGCTGCCAGCGCCATGCGAGCTCTCATCGCAGCTCGAATCCGAGGAGCGCCTCGAGCTCCGCGACCGTCTGCTCGGCCGCGACGTGATGCACGGTCGCCATCCCGAGCTCGGCCGCCGGTGTCAGGTTGAACGGCAGGTCGTCGACGAAGACACACTCGTGCGGCGGCAGGCCGATGCGCTCGGCTCCGAGCGTGTACATCTCGGGAGCCGGCTTGCGCATGCCGACCTCGCCCGAGATCACAACGCCGTCGAAGAGCTCGGCGAACTGGTCGCGGGGGTAGCGCCGCGTCCCCCACGAGTTCGAGATGAGCCCCGTGCGGATCCCCGCCCGCCGGGCGCCCAGCAGGGCCGCGAACATCGCCGGCTCGGGCCCGGAGCCGGCGAACAGGCGGTCGATCAGCCCCGTCGGCTCGACGCCGAGCGCCGCGGCGAACATCGGCTCGAACTCCTCCTCGCGCAGGTTGCCCGTCTCCAGGTCGATCAGCATCTCGCGGCTCTCCCGATGTTCGCGGAAGTGGCGGCGAATCGACTCCGGCTCGAGTCCTTCGGCGGTGCAGAAAGCGCGGAAGGAGTCGAACAGGTTGGTCGTCAGCACCCCACCCCAGTCGACCAGCAGGCCGCGATAGCTCCCGTCCTCAGAAGCCATGCTCGGAGACCTCCACGGCCCGCCGGGCCAGCTCCACGACGCCGGCGCCGAACGACTTCAGAAACGGATCGTCGGTCGAGCCGGCGAGGGCGCGGCTGTAGTTGCCCTCCATGAACACGATCGATTTCCACAGCGCCAGCGTCACATACCAGCTGAGCTCGCCCATCGAGCGGCCGGAGCGCTCCTCGTAGCGCGCGATCATCTCGGCCCGGGTGGGGAAGCCGGGCAGCCGCGTGGCGCTCTGCAGGTCGAACATGCCGAGACCCGGGTCATCGGCCTGCACCCAGAACATCATCAGGTAGGCGAGGTCGGCCAGCGGGTCGCCGATCGTCGCCATCTCC
Organism: Solirubrobacteraceae bacterium; assembly: GCA_035555155.1. Taxonomy (GTDB): domain Bacteria; phylum Actinomycetota; class Thermoleophilia; order Solirubrobacterales; family Solirubrobacteraceae; genus Palsa-465. The sequence goes on from DATMGZ010000006.1 coordinate 80,638, forward strand.
CAGTCGAGGATCGCGGCCACGCGCCCCGGTGGATTCGGGGCGAGGATCGTGTTGCCGAGCCGGTAGTCGCCGTGGACGATCGTCGCCGGAGGTGATTCGGGGACGTGCGTGGCCAGCCAGGCGCCGACCGTCTCCACCTCGGGGATGTCGCGGGTGCGGTTGTGCTCCCACAGGCCGTTGAAGCGCCGCAGCTGGCGCTCCAGGTAGCCCGACGGCCGGCCGAATCCCTCCAGGCCGACGGCGAGCCAGTCGACGGCGTGCAGGTCGACCAGCGCGTCGATCAGGTCGTCCGCGACCCGGGCGCGCTCCTGCTCGGTGTCGAGCTCGGGCGGCATCGCGTCGGTGACCACATGCCCGGGGACCATCTCCATCACGTAGAACGGAGAACCGATCACCGCGGAGTCCTCGCCGACCGCGAGCACCTTCGGAGCCCGCACCGGCGTCGGCTCGAGCGCGCGCAGCAGGCGCGCCTCGCGCAGGACGTCGTGCGCGCTCGGCGGCAGCGGGCCGCGCGGGGGCCGCCGCAGCACGACTCCCGTGCTGAGCGCGTAGGTCACGTTGGAATGGCCGTCCCCGATCGGCACGGCATCGATCTCGGGTGGCGCCTCGAGTCCGTGGCGAGCGAGGAATTCGAGCAGCGGGTTGATCACCAGCAGCGGCTCGCGGGCCCCCCCGCCGACGTCGGCGTGAGAGCGGACGATGTCGTCGGGCGCCGGAGCCAGGCTCATCGGTGCGGAGCGTACCGGCGCGCGCGGGATGACGGGCCGTCGAGCGCCTTGGCGCGTCTCAGCGCAGGGGGCTCGGGGGTCGCGCGCCCGTCCGCGACTGCGACGGCGTGAGCTGGACCCTCACTTGGGACGGGATGCACAGCCGGCGACGCCGAACTGGCTGGGGGGCGGCGCTCACGACCGGGCACCGTAAGCTCCGTGACCGTCGAGGCCAAGCACCTGGACCGGAAGCTGACGTCATCGCCATGACCGGCGATGATGCATTTGCTCTGTGCCGAGTCATCGTTTCTCACGCAATCAGGGCATTTGCGCGTCCGTCCATGACGACTACACTGGCTCACAGGTGGCGAACACGATCCGATTGCTGGAGGTGGATCCCGAACTCGGGCGGGCGATTGGTGACCACGACCGCTTGGACCGGGCCATCGGGGCCATCACCGGCACGTACATGCCCTTCGAGGCTGGGGCGTCCCGCGAGTTGACCGTGGCGCTCGAGGAGACGCGGCTTGGAGCCCTCGTACTCGACGGGTTCATGGTCAACGAGGTGACCATCGCCGGACGCACGACAGCGGACCTGGTCGGTCCCGAGGACCTGATCCGCACCGGCGCCACGGCCGCAGACGCCTCGATGCTGCCGCGCGCGGATTCGTGGAGCGCGCTCACGCCGGTCCGCCTGGCGATGCTCGACGAGACCTTCACCACGCAGGCGAGCGCGTGGCCCGAGATCGTGGCGGCGCTGCTCGAACGCGCCACGCGCCGCGGCTCCAGGCTCGTCGTGGGACAGGCGATCCGCACGCTCCCGTCGATCGACGTGCGGCTGCTGGCCTTCTTGTGGCACCTGGCGGCCCACTGGGGCGTGGTGCTCCCGAGAGGGGTCGTGATCGAGGCGCCGGTCAGCCATGAGCGGCTCGGCCGGCTGATCGGCTCGCGGCGGCCGACCGTCACCGCGTCGGTGGGACGCCTGCGCACCGCGGGGCTGATCGAGCAGCGCGAGGATGGCTCCTGGCTGGTGCTCGGGAGCCTGTTCTCCGAAGGGGGGGCGGAGGATCATCACGCTCTCTCCGGTCTCGAGGAGATGCTGCTCCCGTCGGCGCTCGGAGTGCGCCGCCGCGGCTTCGCCGACGCGCCGGCCCGGTCCCGCGCCACGGCGGCGCGGGAGATCTCCAGGCGCCTCGACACGTTGCGTAGCGTCCTCTCCGACCACCAGGCCACGCATGAGGAGCAGTTCACGCTGATGCGGACGCGGGCGGCCGAGGTCCGCACCGCGTCGATGGCCCTCTCGGACGAGCTGCGACGCACGCGGGAAGCCCGCGCTGCGAGGAGCGCGGTCGACCTCCGCGCGCGGGATCGCGCTGATCGCGCGGCCGAGCGCGCTGCCCGCGCCGCCGAGCGCGTCGATCGAGAGCCGGCCGTCGGGGGTGGCGACGCGTCGCCGGCCGGGAACGGATCGGGCGGCCCCGAGACCGACGCTGGGACGGCCGGCTAGTGCAGCGCTCCGTAAGTCCCACTGAGATGCCCGCGGTGTGGCCACGGAGTAAGGCGGTCCGCCTGCAGCGGCCGGACGCCTGCGTGTTCATCGGCGGGTCCGCCGGCGCGATCGAGGCGTTGGCCGAGCTGCTGTCCCGGCTCCCCGAGGACTTCGGCGCGCCCGTGATGGTCGCGCTGCATGTCGGCATGACCGGCGCCAGCGTGCTCCCGTCGATCCTCGATCGTGTCGGGTCACTCCACGCGGTGTCGCCGGCCGACGGCGAGTCGCTGGTCCGCGGCGTGGTCTACGTCGCCCCGCGGGGTAGGCACCTGCTGGTCGAGGACGGGCGCGTGCGCCTGGGCCAGGGCCCGACCGAGCACGGTGTGCGGCCCGCCATCGACCCAATGTTCCGCAGCGCCGCGCGCGAGTTCGGCCCGCACGCGATCGGCGTCGTGCTCTCCGGCATGCTCGACGACGGCACCGCAGGCCTGGGCGAGATCCGCGCTCAGGGCGGCTGGGCGCTCGTCCAGCAGCCGAGCGAGGCCGCGTTCGCGAACATGCCTCAGAGCGCGATCGGCAACGTCGACGTCGACGAGGTGTTACCGATCGCCGAGCTGGCCACGTGCCTCGATGAGCTCGTGCGCCATCCTCGTTGGCGGGCGAACCCCTCCGACGACGGCACCGCGGTCCCGCCGGGCGCCCCGGCCGGCGTGGACGACGACGCCGAGCCGCCGGGGATGCGCACCGACATCACCTGTCCGGAATGCGGTGGCGTGCTGTGGGAGGAGATCGATGACCAGCTCACGATGTACCGCTGTCAGGCTGGCCATGCCTTCTCGGCCGATAGCCTGCTGGCCGTGCAGGGGGAGGGTCTCGACACCGCGATCTGGCGTCCGATCCGGATGTTGCGCGAGCGCGGCGCGTTGCTGCGCCGGCTCGCCGGGCGAGCCTCCGCCCAGGGCCGCGAGCGCTCAGCTCGCTACTTCCAGGAACAGGCCGACGACGCGCTGCGCCGCGCGTCCGAGATGCGCCAGGCGATGGACGGCGCCGCGTCGTCCCGACCCGGTGCAGCGAAGGCCGAGCCCGTTCAGATAGCTGAGGGCGTGATGGAGCCCGACGGTGCGGCGGAGCTTGAGCGCGCGGCGAACGCGCTGGCCGACCGCAGCGGTGTTGATCGGCCGTGAGCGCCGCCGACCTCCAGGCGCTCGGTCCCGGGGAGAGCGAGGCGTTCGAGCGTCTGCTCGGGTACATCGAGCGCAACCGCGGCTTCGATTTCACCGGCTACAAGCGCTCGAGCCTGCGGCGCCGGGTCGGGAAGCGGATGCAGGACCTGGGGATCGAGGGGTACGAGAACTACCAGGATCACCTCGAGGCGTCGGCCGAGGAGTTCGCCGATCTGTTCGCGACGATCCTGATCAACGTCAGCTCGTTCTTCCGCGACGAGGCCGTGTGGGACTACGTCGCCGCTCAGCTGATTCCCCGGGTGCTCGAGTCAGGGCCGGCGCTGGCCCCGATCCGCGTGTGGTCGGCCGGCTGCGCGACGGGTGAGGAGCCGTACTCGATCGCGATGCTCCTGGCCGACGCGCTCGGGCTCGAGGCCTACGCCGAGCGGGTGAAGATCTTCGCCACCGACGTCGACGAGAGCGCACTTGACCAGGCCCGGCAGGGCGTGTACTCGCCCAAGCAGGCAGAGCAGGTGCCGGCCGACCTGATCGAGCGGTACTTCCAGCGCGCCAACGGCAACCTCAGCTTGAGCAAGGAACTGCGGCGAGCGGTCATCTTCGGGCGCAACGACCTCGTCCGTGATGCCCCGATCTCCAGGCTCGACCTGCTGTTCTGCCGCAACACGTTGATGTACTTCAACGCCGAGACGCAGGCCGGCGTGATCCGCCGCCTGCATCTGGCGCTGGGGGACGGCGGCGCGCTCGTCCTGGGCAAGTCGGAGCTGCTGCTCAGCTACAGCGAGGGATTCACGCCGGGGAATCAGAGCCTGCGCGTGTTCCGCAAGGTCGGGGGAACCAGGCTCCGGGACGGGATCCCGATGCTGGCGCCGGTCCGGGCGGAGCGGCCGGCGGACCAGATCCCGGATGCCGTGCTGGAGGCGTTCCGGGTGAGTCCGATCGCGCAGCTCGTCCTCGACGCCGACGGGCTGGTCGCGCTCGGCAACGAGCCGCTGCGCAAGCTGTTCGGCTTGAGCGACCACGATCTGGGGCGACCGCTGCAGGACCTCGAGATCTCCTACCGCCCGGTCGAGCTGCGCTCGCTGATCGACGAGGCGCACGCCCAGGGGCAGCCGGTCACCGCCGAGCCGGTCGCGTTCCGATCCCGCGACGACGTCGATCGCTCATTCGAGGTCGAGGTCACGGCGCTGGGCGATCGCGGCGATGGCGGGGGGACGAGCATCGCCTTCCTCGACGTCACCCGCTACAACCGGATCACCTCCGAGCTCGAGACCTCCAAACGTGAGCTCGAGACGGCGTATGAGGAGCTCCAGTCGACGGTCGAGGAGCTCGAGACGACCAATGAGGAGCTGCAGTCGACCAACGAGGAGCTCGAGACGACCAATGAGGAGCTGCAGTCGACCAACGAGGAGCTCGAGACGATGAACGAGGAGCTCCAGTCCTCGAACGAGGAGCTCGAGACGATGAACGATGAGCTTCGCCGGCGAACCGAGGAGCTCAACCGGGTCAACGTGCTCGTCGACTCGATCATGATGAGCCTCGGCGTCGGCGTGGCGGTCGTGGACCGGGAGCTGCTCGTGCAGATGTGGAACGACCGCTGCAAGGAGCTGTGGGGTCTCGGCGCCGCCGACGTACGCGATCAGCACTTCCTGAACCTCGACATCGGTCTCCCCGTGCAGCAGTTGCGCGACCCGTTGCGCGCGTGCCTCGCGGGCGCCTCGGACGGCGAGGAGCGGCGCCTGGAGGCACGCGACCGGCGTGGCCGCGACATCATCTGCCGCGTGCGCATCGCTCCGCTGGCCGCTCCGGACGGCGATATGGCGGGCGCAATTCTGCTCATGGAGAGCGACTGAGGGGCGTATCCCAGCTGACGTAGTTCCCCTTACGGCTGGTATCGATCAGCCATCGGCTTCGGTACTTTGGGGCGTGTGAAACCCGGGGTCGGGACGACGAGGGTTCAATCGAATGACGACGCAACGCTGCGACGCGAACGAGCTGTGGCACAGACCGCGGAGTGGGCGGCCACCGCCGAGTCAGTGGGCGACTACGCCGGCGCGCTGGCCTGGCTCGAGGTGCTCGAGGTTGTCTTGGGCGGGCTCGACGAGCCGCTGGGCGCGATGCGCCATCGCTGTGTGCGACTGCTCGCCACAGCTGCTTCGACGGACGGTCATAGCGGCCGGCGCCCACGCCGGCCTGCCGAATCGGCTTCTGAACAGCCGGTGAACTAGGCCGCCGGCGGGGGGGCGCGACGCAGTTTCGCTGCGACAATCGATCGCATGGACGATCACGCCCGAGGCTCGGTTCTCGTCGTCGACGACGAGCCGACGATCGCCGAGGTCGTCGCGCGCTACCTCGAGCGCGCTGGATACCGCACGCGGGTGGCCGCCGACGGCGTCCAGGCGCTGGAGGCGGCCGCGCTGCAGCGCCCCGATCTCGTCGTGCTCGACCTGATGCTGCCGGGCATCGACGGGCTCGAGGTGATGCGTCGGCTGCGCGATCAGGATCGTGAGCGCATCGCGGTCATCCTGTTGACGGCCAAGGGCGAGGAGTCCGACCGGGTGATCGGACTGCGGCTCGGCGCCGATGACTACGTGGTCAAGCCGTTCTCGCCCGCTGAGCTCGTGGCGCGGGTCGACGCGGTACTGCGCCGGATCGACACCTCGCCCAGCCAGGAAGCGGCGATCGAGCTGAGCGACATGAACATCGATCCGACTGCGCGCCGCGTGTTCGTCCGCGGGGACGAGGTGCAGCTCACCCAACGCGAGTTCGAGGTGCTGCTGTTCCTGGCCCGGCATCCGGGTCAGGTGTTCTCGCGCAACCAGCTGATGGATGCCGTGTGGAAGTACTCCTTCTACACCGACACCTCGACGGTCACCGTTCACGTCCGTCGCCTGCGCGCCAAGATCGAAGCCGATCCTGCGCAGCCCCGCCACATCCAGACGGTGTGGGGCGTCGGGTACCGCTTCCAGCCGTGAGCGCGGTGACACCCGCCCGCCTGGTGGTCGTTCTCGCAGCGGTGGTGGTCGCCGGCGTGATCGCGGTCGCGTCGCTCGGCGGGTCCGGCGCGCTGGAGACGCTCGCCGTACTGCTCGTGATCGCCGCGGCGGCGATCGGCGCTGGTCAGGCGGTCGCGCTCGCGCGATCCCGGGGACGGGCCGGCCCGCTCTCGCGGCAGTTCGCGCTTGCGGTGGCGATCGTCGTGGCGCCGGTGCTCCTGGCGCTGGTGCTGATCGGCCTGCTGATGTTCGTCTCCGGGCACGATGCGGCACTCGTGGCCGTGATCGTGCTGTTCGTCGGCGTGGTCGCGGTGATCGCGGCTCGGCTCCCGGCCGACGGGATCCTGCGCGATGTGGCAGTGATCCGGGACGGCCTGGTCGCAGTCGGCCGCGGGGAGCGCGACGTGCGGATCAGCACCGGGGCCCGGGACGAGCTGGGCGAGCTGGCGACTGCCGCCAATGCGATGATCGCCCGGTTGGCGGCCGAGGAGGCGGCGCGCGATCAATCCGATGCCGCCAGGCGGGATCTCGTGGCCGCCGTGTCGCACGACCTGCGCACGCCGATCACCTCGCTGCGGCTGTTGGCCGAGGCGGTCGGCGACGACATCGTCGACGGCGAGACCCGGCGCGGTTACCTGGAGCGCATGCGGACCCACATCGACGCGCTGAGTGCTCTGATCGACGACCTGTTCGAGCTCTCGCGGCTCGAGGCCGGAGACATCACCTGGTCGCTCCATCGGGTCCCGCTCGGCGAGCTCGTAGGCGAGACGGTGGAGGCGATGCGGGTGCAGGCGGAGATCAAGGGCGTGGCGGTCTCGGCCGAGGTGCCCTTGGCCTTGAGTCCCGCGCAGGCCAACCCCGAGAAGCTCCAGCGGGTGCTGTTCAACCTGATCCAGAACGCGATCCGGCACACACCGGCCGACGGGAGCGTCGTGGTCCGCGCCGAGACGGTCGCCGACCGGATCGAGATCGAGGTCGCCGACACCGGTGACGGGATCGCGCCGGCGGAGCGCGAGCGGGTATTCACCGCCTTCTACCGCGGTGGCGCCGATGCCGCGCGGACGGGCAGCGGCGCTGGACTCGGCCTGGCCGTCTCCCGCGCGATCGTCGAGGCCCACGGCGGCCGTATCTGGCTGCCGGAGTCTGCCGTCGGCACGCGCGTGCGCTTCAGCCTGCCGGTGGCTGCCTGACGGCGAACGGAGCCCGCCGAAACGGGCTCCGGCTCACTGCCCGGGCTCGCCTTCAGGCCGGAAGCGCGGCCGTGTGCTCGCCAACGATGCGATCGAAGCGCCAGCCGCGAAGCTGGTCTCGGCTGCCGACGACGCCCATCACGACCGCGCCGGTTCGCGCCTCGATCCGGCCCAGCAGGGCCGCGAGCCGGTCGCGCAACGCCATCGCCGGCGCCGTGTCGTCAAGCGCCCACCCTTCGTCACCGTCTTCGACCAGCACCGTCACGCGATCGGGGTGACCGCGTTCGATCTCGTCCAACAGCTCTGTATCGGCTTCCGCCGGTCCCACGATTGCCAGTAGATCGCTCATGACATCGAGTCTCCTCGCCGCGGTAAAGCGATCCTGAACGCGCTCTAACAAAACGGAAACGGTTCTCGTGCCGGCCGAGTGACACCGTCTAACCTCGGTGGCTCAGCCATGCCTGAGCTACCCGAGGTCGAGATCACCGCGCGCCTGATCGGCGAGGCTGCCGCGGGCGTCCGGATCGAGTCGGCGCTCGCGCCCGGGATCAACGCGCTCAAGACGTACGACCCGCCGCTGGCCGCGCTCGACGGGCTCGCCATCCGCGGGATCCGCCGCCGCGGCAAGCTGTTCCTGATCGACGTCGGCGACGAGCTCACGGTGCTGATCCACCTGATGTCCGCCGGGCGGTTGCAGCTGTTCGACACGCGGGCCTCGCTGCGCGATCGCACCTCCCGTCTGCTCGTGCGCCTCGAGGACGGACGCGAGCTGCGGCTGCGCGAGTTCGGCACCAAGCAGCGCGCGTGGGTCAAGCTGCTGCGCTCCTCGGAGGTCGATGCGGAGGAGACGCTCGCCGCGCTCGGACCCGAGGGGTGGCCCGACCCCCCTGCGCTCGACGTCCTCCTCGACGTACCGCGTCCGCTCTACGCGCTGTTGCGCGACCAGCACGTGATCGCCGGGATCGGGCGCTCGTGGGTCGACGAGATCCTCCACACGGCCCGCATCTCCCCGTTCAAGCGGGGCTCGGACCTCGACGGCGACGAGGCCGAGCGCCTGCGGGCCGCGATCATCGAACGTGTCGGCGGGGCGATCGAGCACTACGAGCAGGTGATCGCGCTGCCGATCCCCGACAAGCTCCCGATGCTGCTCACCGTCCACCGCCGCAACGGCGAGCCCTGCCCACGCTGCGGCGATCAGCTGGAAGCGGTCTTCTACGAGGATTACGTGATGTGCTACTGCCCGACCTGCCAGACCGACGGCAAGCTGCTCAAGGACCGTCGGCTGTCGCGACTGCTGAAATAGGAGCCCGATGAGTCTCAACCCCGGCGACGCAGCCCCCGACTTCACCCTTCCCAACCAGGACGGCGAGCCGGTTTCGCTCGCGTCGCTCCGCGGCAGGAAGGTCGTGCTGTACTTCTACCCCAAGGCGGATACGCCCGGCTGTACCACGCAGGCGTGCGGCGTCCGGGACCACAGCGCCGACTACGCGCAGGCGAATGCCGTCGTGCTCGGCGTCTCACCGGATCCGGTGAAGAAGATCGCCAAGTTCGACCAGAAGCACGGGCTCGGCTTCCCACTGCTCGGCGACGAGGACCATGCCGTCGCCGAGGCCTACGGGGTGTGGGTCGAGAAGTCGATGTACGGGCGCACGTACATGGGCAACGAGCGCACGACGTTCGTGATCGGGCCCGACGGCGTGATCACGGACGTGTTCCGCAAGGTCAAGCCGGCTGAGCACGACGCGCTCGTGCTGGGCGCGCTCGCGAGCTAGCACCGGCCGGCGCCCGGGCGCGCGAGGGTTACTGCAGACCCTCGCGCGCCTCGCGCACGAGCGTCACGGCCTCGGGGAAGATGACCGCCATCACGGCGCGCAGCTGCTCAGCCTGCTGCTCGGTCGTGCCCTGGATGTTGGCGCGTTGAATCGCCGCGACGGTCAGGTCGACCGCGAGCTTGATCGCGTTGTCGGCCCACGCGAGGCGCTGAGCGCCCTGCATCTGCTCGGCGAACTCGCCGAGCCTGCGCTGCAACTCGTCCGGGTCACCGAACAAACCACCGAATCCGCTTCCTTCCATGGACTGAATGGTAGCCGGTGGCGTGCGCGGGCTCTCGCCGGGCCAGTACGGCGACGGTGCCGCCGCAGGCCGGACACCTCCCGGCGCCCGAAGCGAGCTGATCCACGTGGGCGGGTGTAGGTCCTCGGCGGCGCCGGCCGAACGCCGATTCCCGCTGTCACCGTAGACTGGCCCGTCGATGCCGCCGCCGAACGAGAACCGGGCGCGACGTCGCGACCGAATCGAGATTGCGATCAGGGTCGTCGAGCCGTTGCTCGATCTGCTGCTGTTCGTGGGCGATCGCGTGGCTCGCGTGCTCGAACCGGACGACGTCGACTACGGTCCGGCGCGGATGGCGCGGGAGGGCGAGTCGGCGCCGCGAGGACTACGCTCCTTCCATGCCCAGCGTGGGTCGCGGTGAACGCCGCTCCGCATCGGGCCCGAGCGCGCACGGCGATCGGCGCCGCGCGGCTAGCATAGGCGCATGAAGGCAGACGACCGCCTGCAGTATGAGGCCCGCGTGGGCACGCGGTACGCCGTGCTCGCTGCGCTGGCCGGCATTCTGCTGGTCGTCGCCGCGGCGATCCAGCTCTCGGGTCTGCACGTCAAGGTCGACGAGCTGACGGCTGACCTGATCGTCGCCCACAAGCGGTATCCGCTCGACATCATCGGCGCATTCGTGAACGCGTGTGCTCTGCTGGCCGTCGCCGGCACGCTCGCGTATCTGTACGGGGCTGTGATGGCGCGCAAGCCCGAGCTCAAGTCGTGGATCCGGATCGTGACGATCGTGGGGGGCATCCTGGCCGCCCTGTCGGGTGTCATCTACGCGTTCGTGATCGCCTCCAAGGCCAACGACTTCGTCAGCCACGGCACGCAGACCTACCAGGAGGCCCACCAGCTGACGCAGGCCACGATCGTGCTCGTGATGCCGTTCATCGGCCAGGCCGCGGCTCTGCTGTTGGCCATCGGATTCGTGCTGACGTCGCTCAATGCGCTGCGAGTCGGCCTGTTGACCCGGTTCATGGGCTACCTCGGGATCTTCGCGGGCGTGCTGGTGATCTTCCCGATTGGCTCGCCGGTGCCGGTGGTGCAGGGCTTCTGGCTGCTGGCGCTGGCCTACCTGTTGGCCGGCCGCTGGCCCACCGGAGTGCCGCCGGCGTGGAAGAGCGGCCGAGCCGAGCCGTGGCCGTCCTCGGCCGCGATGCGCGAGCAGCGAACCAAGGCGGCCCCGGCGGGCGGTAAGGCGGGCGCCAGGACGAAGCCCGCCCGCGCTCCGGCGCCCCAGCCGGTCCCCGCCACCGGTGCGCGCGGACCGCGCGCCGAGACGTCCAAGCGAAAGCGCAAGCGCCGCAAGTAGCTCGCACATCCGTCCGTGCGGGTGTGTGCCCGCGCCGCGGCTGCCGATGACGGATCTCAGAGGCGCCTATCCCGGCACGAAGGCGGGGGAGGCACCCACAGCTTCAGGGTCCTCGTTCCCGCCGTAACCACCACCCGTGCCAACTCTCTCGATCGTTACCCCGTCGCCCGCTGCGCCACGTTCTGAGGGCTTGCGCCCTCTGAGCAGATCCGTGCACGGCGACGGGTAACGCCCCGGCCGAGACTGCCCCGACCCCTGTCCACGCCAGGGGTCGGGGTTGCGGGGCCTGTCCGGTGGCCGGTGACCGTTCGTCGTGCCACCGGCGCCGCTGGACCGCTCGCCGGCACCGTCCACCGATCCGCTGTTGCACAGCGCACCGGCCCGGATGCACGTTTCCGCGCGACAAGTCCAGCGAGTAGGAGGAGCAGATGTCGACGCAGTCAACTCGACCTTCGGCCGCGTCGTGCTGCCGGTGGCGCCGCTCAGCCGTCCCACCACCCGCTGACCGTGGGATAAGCAGACAGTTCGGGTAGAAAGAGGTCAACAGCCACACACCAGGTGGTCGTGGCAATGCTCGCCTGCGCGCGCATCGGCGCTCCGCACAACGTCGTCTTCGGCGGCTTCTCGGCGGAGTCGGTCCGCGAGCGGATGGAGTTCTCCGAGGCCAAGGCGCTGATCACGGTCGACGGCGCTCGGCGCAAGGGCAAGACAGCCCCGGTCAAGCAGCAGGTCGATGAGGTGATGGGCGATCTGGCCACGCTCGAGCACGTGATTGTGGTCAAGCACACCGACGCTGAGTGCAAGCTGAAGCTGGGCCGACGACCTGCCGAAGACCCGGTCGGGCAAGATCATGCGCCGCCTGCTGCGCGATATCGCCGAGGGACGGGCGCTGGGCGATGTGACGACGCTCCGCGACCCGGACGTGATGGCCCAGCTCGAGGGGAAGATCAAGGAGGAGCAGGCGGCGGCGGACGGCTAGTCCGCCACCGCCCGCTGATCCTCACGAGACGTTCAGCGCGGTGTCGTCGATCACGAAGCTCGTGGTTCGCCAAACCGCGCACCTTTCTCGATGAAGGTCCGACCTCTACCCTTGTGGGATGTGCCGAAGCATTCGAACCCTCCACAACTTCGAA
>DATMGZ010000007.1:0-3910 GCA_035555155.1 Solirubrobacteraceae bacterium
CGCGATCGCGAAGAGGAGGCGCGCGTGTACTTCGATCGCACCGGGCGCTGGCCCGACGACCCCGAGTGATGACGGCCGAGCCCCCCGACTTCCTCCTCATGGGCGTCGTCAACGTGACCCCGGATTCATTTTCGGACGGCGGCCTGTACCTCGATCCGGAGGCGGCGATCGCCCACGCGATCGAGCTCGAGTCCGAGGGCGCCGCGATCCTCGACATCGGTGGTGAGTCGACCCGCCCGGGCGCGCTCGGCGTCTCCGCAGTCGATGAGCTCGAACGGGTGATTCCGGTGATCGAGGGTCTCCTCGGCGCCGGCACCCGGGCACGGATCTCGATCGACACCTCCAAGTGCCGGGTCGCGGCGGTGGCGCTGGACGCCGGCGCCAGCTATGTCAACGACGTGACCGCCTTCCGTCACAACCCGGAGATGGCGGCGCTGGTGGCCGAGCGCGGGGCCGACTGCTGCCTGATGCACATGCTCGGCGACCCACGCACGATGCAGGACGACCCTCGCTACGACGATGTCGTCTCGGAGGTCAAGGCGTTCCTCGAGGAGCGAATGGCCTTCGCGATCGGCCAGGGCGTCGCTGAGGAGCGAATCATGCTCGACCCGGGGATCGGGTTCGGCAAGACGATCGATCACAACCTGGAGCTCCTGCGCCGGCTCGGTGAGCTCGCCGCGCTGGGGCGACCGGTGGTCATCGGCACCTCGCGCAAGTCCTTCCTCGGCCGCATCACCGGCAGCGACGTCGGCGATCGCGTGTTCGGGACGATCGCCACCAACGTGCTCGCGTACGAGCGCGGCGCGCGGGTCTTTCGCGTCCACGACGTGCGCCCGGTCCGTGACGCCCTGGCGGTGACGGCTGCTACGGTCCTCGGGCGATGGCCGCCCCCGAGCCCGACGACGAACCAGCCGACGAGTACGACGAGCTCGACGACGACGACGAGGGCGGCTCAGAGCCCGAGGTGACGATCGAGGTGAGCGGCCTGTCGCTGTTCACCCATGTCGGAGTGACCGCGGCGGAGCGCGAAGTGGGCCAGCGCCTGCTCCTCGACCTCCGGCTCGATGTCGGCGAGTGCGACGCCACGGTCACCGACCGGATCGAGGACACGATCGACTACGGCCAGGTGTGCGAGTCGGCAAACCTCGTCGCCCAGCAGCGCAACTACAAGACGCTCGAGCGCCTGTGCGCGGCGATCGCGGATCGTCTGCTCGACCAGTACGGCGCCCACGCCGTGTGGGTCAAGGCGGCCAAGCCCGAGCCTCCGCTCGCGTACCCGGTCAGCGAGGTCTCGGTCGAGGTCTGGCGCGAGGCGGAGTAGTGGTTTCCGGCGGGGCCCACTAGCGGGTGCGGACGGGCTACCTCGGTCTGGGCTCCAACGTCGGCGACCGCAGGGGCAATCTCCAGGGCGCCGTCGATGCCCTCGCCGATCACGACGTCGCCGTGCTGGCCAGCTCCTCCGTCTACGATACCGAGCCGGTCGGCGAGATACTCGACCAACCCGACTTCCTCAACGCCTGCGTGCGGATCCGCACCCCCCTCGAGCCCGATCAGCTGCTCGACGTGTGCAAGGCGGTGGAGCGCTCGCTCGGGCGCGTCGCCGGCGGGGTGCGCCATGCCCCGCGGCCGATCGACGTCGACGTGCTGCTGCTCGGCGATCTCGAGTACGTCTCCGAGCGCTTGACGCTGCCCCACGCCGAGGTGACGAGCCGGCGCTTCGTGCTCGTGCCGCTGCTGGAGCTCGACCCGGAGCTGACGCTGCCCGACGGCAGGCGCGTGGCCGGCGCGCTGTCGGCCCTGGGATCGGGTCAGGACGTGCGGCAGGCCGGGGAGCCGCTCACGGTCCACTCACCCGGTGCCAACTAGACCGCGACGAGCGACCCGGCCGGCATCTCGCCCGCGGCGTCGGGGAATACGCGACGAGCCAGCGCCTCGCACGGCCGGCCCGCGATCAGCGGCCGCACGTCGGCGAGCGTCAGCATCAACCGGAGCGTCGAGCCGATCTGGAGGTCGGCCGCGTTGGGCGCTTCGGCGCCGAGCGTGCCGTCGGCGATCCACGCGTCGATCGTGTCCAGGTGCCCCGGGAGCATCCGCAGTTCGGCCTGAGCGGCGCGGTCACTGGTGTGGTTCAGCGCGCACTCGAGCCGCGTCACCACGGGCGCCATCACCTTGATCGCGGTCGCGGGCATGGGCAGCTTCGAGCCCTCGCTGTAGCCGACCATCGCCTCGGGGCTGTGCTTCATCGCCGGCCAGATCAGGGTCCGCGCGATCGGCTGGAACAGCTCATCGCCCCAGCGCTCGGCCTCCTCGACGGCGTCGCGGGCGGCGGGATCGGCCGGGTACAGCGGCGGCTCGGGCGCGAGCTCATCGAGTCGGCGCATGATCGCTCGCGAGCCGGAGATCTTCTCGCCGTCGAGCTTCACTCCGGGCACCGTGCGGGCGCCGAAGATCAGCTGCTGGATCGGGGCGTGCATGGGCGGCGGCCATTCGACCACGCTGTAGGGCAGCCCTTTGAGCTCCAGGGCCTTGGCGACGGCGGCGCACGGATGAGAGCCGTGCACGACATAGAGCTTCACTCGCATGGCGCTGCAGCATAATGCCCACGCGATGCTGCTCGTTGTGGACGTCGGCAATACCCAGACGCACTTCGGCGTCCTGCGCGGCACCGAGCTGGTGGAGCATTGGCGCTTCGCCACCGTGCGAGTGTCGACGGCCGACGAGCTCGGCGCGGCGCTGTCCAACCTGCTCGGGCTGCGCGGCTTCGGCTTCACGGACATCCTCGCCTCGATCGTCTCCTCCACCGTTCCGCAGCTGAGCGAGCAGTGGTCGCTGATGGCCTCTCGGTATCTCGGGCACACGATGCCGGTCGTCGGCACCGGCCTCCGGACCGGGATGCCCATCCGGATCGACAACCCGCGTGAGCTCGGCGCCGATCGCCTCGTCAACGCCGTCGCCGCATATGACCGCGTGCGCGACACGTGCGTCGTGGTCGACTTCGGGACCGCGATCACCTACGACGCCGTCTCCGCGGCCGGCGAGTATCTCGGCGGAATCATCAGCCCCGGGGCTGAGATCTCGATCGAGGCGCTGAGCGAGCGGGCGGCCAAGCTCCCTCGGGTCGAGCTGACCGAGCCGCGGTCGCTGATCGGCAAGTCCACGGTGGACGCGATCCGCTCGGGGATCGTCTACGGGTTCGCCGGCCAGGTGGACGGCATCGTGCGTCGCCTGCGGGACGAGCTCGGCCAGGACACTCCGGTGCTCGCCACCGGCGGCCTGGCCCACGCGCTCGTGCCGTTCGTGCGGGAGACGATCAACGAGGTCGACGACCTGTTGACGCTGACCGGACTGCGGCTGATCTGGGAGCGGAACGAGCCCTGACCGTCGTTCAGGCGGCCGGGATCGGCACGTCAGGCGTGCTCGCCACCGTGACGGCCAGGATCAGGAACGCGAACGCCCGGCGGTCGTCCGGGCGGGCGGCGGCGGCCTGCTCATAGGCGTCGAGCAGCCCGCGGATCGCCGCGAACACCGGGGCGTCGTCGACCTCGTCGGGGACGTCGCACCCAAGCCGGGCCAGCGCCAGCATCTCGCTGCCGTCGCCGCCGCGGAAGGAGGCCATCGTCCCCAGCATCAGGAACTCGGCCACGCGGTCGAGCAGCACGTGCGGCGCCCGCTCGCGCTCGCCGACGGCGGGACCGCACGGACTGAGATCCTCGCCGCGGGCGAGCCGCAGCGATTGCTCGGAGCCGATCGACGCGACCTGCGCCGGCGACAGCCCGGCCTGAACGGCGGAGCGGAGCATGAAGGCCGCCGAGAACAGCGTGGCACCGTACGGCGCGTCGCTGGCGAACAGGATCTGGCCCGGGGGCACCAGCGAGTACAGCGCGAGCAGATCGGCCGGCATCCACCAGGC
>DATMGZ010000008.1:0-17791 GCA_035555155.1 Solirubrobacteraceae bacterium
CGCAACCGGAGCCTCAACCACCTGCGTCGGATTCAGGCCGTCCCCGTCGACTCGATGGACCTGCACCTGTCTGACCACGGCGACTCGGCCGCCGACAAGGTGCACAGCCGCGAGGAGTTCCGGCTTCTGGTCGACGACATCCACGGCCTGCCGGAGACGCAGCGCACGGCTCTGCTGCTGCGCGAGATGGACGCGCTCTCCTACGAGCAGATCGCCGAGGCGATGGAGACCACCGTCCCGAGCGTCAAGTCGCTGCTGGTCCGCGCCCGCGTCTCACTGGCCGAAGCTGCCGAAGCCCGGCTGCTCTCCTGCGACGAGGTCAGAATCGAGCTCGGCGAGATCGCCGAGGGTCTGCGCCGCCGCCCGAGTCCGCTGGTCCGCCGCCATCTCAAGGCGTGCGAGCGCTGCTCAACCTTCCGCTCCCAGCTTCGCAGCACCAACAAGGCGCTCGCGGCGGTGCTGCCGATCGGCCCGCTGATCTTCCTCAAGAAGGCCGCCATCGCCCACCTCGGCCATTCGGCCGGCGCCGGCTCGAGCGCCACCGCGGCCGGCTCGAGCGCCACCGCGGCCGGCGCTGCCGCAGCCGGCACCGGCGTGGCCGGCACCGGCGTGCTCGCGGGCGGCGCGGGCGGCCTGCTCTCGGCCAGCGTCGGCGCCATCGCCACCAAGGCGGCGGCCGGGCTCGCCGTCGCGACCCTCGTCACCGCCGGCGCGGTCGAGGTCGACCGTGCCGCCACGCATCACGTCCACCATGCGGCGGTGCCGGTCGCCTCGGTGCAGGCCGCTGAGACGAGCCCGTACTCCGCCCCCGTCGTGGCCCGCGCGGCCAAGCCCCGGCTGAAGCGGCACACGGCGTTGCTGACCACGGCCAAGAAGCCCGCCGTCAAGGCGACGGCGCCGGCCCCCGTCGCTGCGAGCACCGCCGCCGTCAAGCCGGGCGACAAGCCCACCGCGGCCGCGACGGCCGCTCCCGCCGCGGCTCCGGGCCGCACCCAGACGACGACCGACACCACGATCCTGCCGACCACCACGACGCCGGGCACCGCGGCTCCGTCATCGGGTGCGATCACCGAGATCACCTCGACGACCGCCACGCCGGCGCCGGGCACCGGCACGGCTCAGACCACGCCGGCGCCGACCGCTCAGACGGCCGGCGACCCGAGCGCGACCGACCCCGGTACGGCGCCGCCTGCTTCCCTCGCGACAGGCGTCCCCACGACCCCCACTCCGACGCCGGCGCCCGTCGCTCCGGCCGGCGGCGCCCTGACCGGCGGCGGCGCCCCACAGAGCCAGAGCGACCCGAGCGCGACGGGCACCGGCGCCTCCGCGGGCGACCCGGGCTCGACCCCTCCGTCCTCCTGACCCGGGCCGCCGAGCGGCTCTGATCAGATCGCCGGGACCGACATGATCGACATCGACCACTTCCAGGCGGTCGACATGCGCGTCGGCCGCGTCCTCACCGTCGACGACTTCCCTGAGGCCCGTGTGCCGGCCTGGAAACTGACGATCGACTTCGGTCCCGAGCTGGGGCGCAAGCGCTCCTCAGCACAGATCACGCACTACTCCCCCGAGCAGCTCGAGGGCTCGCTCGTCGTGGCCGTGGTCAACTTCCCGCCCCGGCGGATCGGACCGTTCTCCTCCGAGGTGCTCGTGCTGGGCGCGCTCGACGAGGACAACGGAGTCGTGCTGCTGCGCCCGGACCGGGACGCGGCGCCGGGTTCGCGGATCGCCTGAGGCCGGCGCCGCGCCGCCCGGCGTGGACGGCGCCTACCGCCCGGGCTCGCCGCCGACGTCGAGCGCGCCCCGGGGTGAGCCGTCGACATCGATCACGTAGTGCCCGGCGCGCCGCCAGGCTCGACGCGGAAGGAGGCCGGGAGTCGCACCCGCTGTGAGCCGCCCGCGGCTCGACGCGCACCGGTGGTCGACGTCGAGGAGCCACCGCCGGCATAATCAGCCATCACCTGAGTACACGGCCAGGAGCGCCTCGTAGTAGCGATCCTCGCCGAACCGCGCCCGGGCCCGCTCGAGCGCTCGCCCGCCGCTCGCCCGCCGCGACTGCGGATCACTCCACAGCTCGCGAAGCGCCCTCCGCCACGCTGCGGTGTCCTCGGCCGGCAGCGCCTCGCCCGGGCCGACCGTCTCCGGCAGCCCGCCACGGTCGCTGACCAGCACCGGCACCCCTGCCGCCATCGCGTCGAGGACCGCGTACGGGCAGGGCTCCTCCCACCGCGAGGGGACGAGCACCACGGCGGCGCCGGCGCGTGCCTCGGCCAGCGCCTCCGGGCGCAGCCGGCCGGCGAAGCGAACCTCGGCCCCCGCGGCCAATGCGCGCAGGCGAGGCTCGTCCGGGCCCTCGCCGGCGATCAGCAGCGGCACCCCGGACCGCCCCGCGGCGGTGATCGCCGTGTCGAATCCCTTCTCCTCCACGAGGCGCCCGGCCACCAGGGCATAGGTCCCGACGTCCGCGCGGCTGGCGGCGGCGAATGCGCCGGCGGCCACGAAGTTGGGCAGCACCACGGCCCGCTCGGCCGCAGCTCCGACGCCGGCGCGCAGCCGCGTGGCGGTCGCGGCGCTGACCGTCACCAGGGCGTCGGCCTCGCGCAGCAGCGCCGGCTGCTGGCGGGCCAGGCCGGCGGCATACACCGCGGCTTCGGTGAGCGAGCCGCGGCAGCCCAGCCGCAGGCCGGGGAGCGTGTTGCGGCCGTGGCAGCGCGCGCACGGCGCACCGTCGCGGTACGCGATCGCGATCGCGCAGAAGAGGCGGTAGTTGTGCAGGTGGAGCACCGTTCGCGCCCCGGCGGACCGCGCAGCGGCCAGCGCCCGCCAGCCGAGCAGCGGATGGAGGTTGTGCGCGTGCACGACGTCCGCGCGCAGACGCCGTACGGCGGCCGTCACCTCCTCGGGCTTCACACCGCCGCGGAGCAGGCCCGCGGCGGCCGCGGCGGCCGAGCGCTCGCCGCTGTCGCGCTCGAGCACCCCGACCTCGTGTCCGCGGGCGCGCAGCAGCGCGGCGAGGTCCCGCACCGCGCGCTCCTCGCCGCCCTCGGCGCGGTATCGGTTGTGCAGGAGCAGGACGCGCATCGGGAGGCCGCCGATTGTGGCAAGCAGCCCCGTCTCCCCCGGCTTGGCATGCTGCGCGGCGATGGCGATCGCGCTCGTGACGACATACCTGGCCGGATATCGCGTCCCCCTGTACGAGCGCCTTGCCGCCCGCCACGGCGTCGAGGTGCTCTGCTTCGGCGGCGGCGATCGGTACGTTCCGGCCTGGTTTCGGGACCTCGACGACCAGCTCGAGGCGGCGCCCTTTCCCGCCCGCCGGCTCTCGGGCCCGCGTGAGGCGTTCATGGTCGGGGCGCACTACGAGGCGGTGATCGCCCCGTTCGCCGGCGGCTCGATCCTGCCCGCGGTCTACGCCGGCGCGAAGGCCCGAGCTCGCCCGTTCGTGCTCTGGGCCTCGGTATGGGCGCAGCCGCGCTCCCTCACCCATGCGCTCGCGCTGCCCGCGACACGGCACATCTATCGCCACGCCGATGCCGTCGTCGCCTACGGCGAGCACGTGCGGCGCTTCGTGGCCGCCATCCGCGGGCGCGACGACGACGTGTTCGTCGCCCCCCAGGCCGTCGAGCCGGACCTGTTCGCGCGCCCGGTCGCCGCCGAGGAGATCGCGAGCTTCCGCGCCCGCCACGGACTGGGGATGGGCGCGCTGGTGCTGTACACGGGCCGGCTCGTGCCCGAGAAGGGCGTCGACGTGCTGCTCGACGCGTGGCCCCTCCTCGCCGAGGACGCCACCCTCGTCCTGGTCGGCGACGGCCCGATCGCGGTCCGCGCGGCGGCGACGCGCGGGGCGCGCTTCCTGGGACCGCTGCCGCGCCGGGAGTTGGCCGTGGCCTACGCCGCCGCGGAGCTGGCCGTGGTGCCCTCGGTGCCGTTTCCCCGCTTTCGCGAGCCGTGGGGTCTGGTCTGCAACGAGGCCATGCACCAGGGCCGGCCGGTCGTCGCCACCACCGGTGTCGGCGCCGTCGCCGGCGGCCTCGTCCGCGGGGGGGAGACCGGGCTCGTCGTCGCTCCCGGCGACCGGCGGGCGCTGGCGCGGGCCCTCGACAGCCTGCTGGCCGACGATGCGCTGCGCCGGCGGCTCGGCGACGCGGCCCGCGCCGCCGTCGCCCCCTACACCTACGACGCGATGCTGGCGGCGTTCGACCGCGCGCTGGCCAGCGCGATCAGGCCGTCCCCCACCGGTCCCTGAAAGGCGCGGTGGCTCGCGCGCAGGAGCGGGTTGATGATCGTGCGCCCGGCGCGTCCGGCCACGGGCGCGAAGCACGAGGCGACCGACAGCGGCTCGAAGCCGGCGCCGCGCAGGGTCCGCTCGAGCGTGCGCGGGCCGTAGTAGACGCGATGATCGGGGTGCACCGACTCGCGCCCGGCGAGCGCTCGCAGGCCGATCTTGGGACAACAGGCATTCGGGACCGTCACGCACAGCCGGCCACCCGGCGCCAAGAGCTCCCCGCAGCCGCGCAGAAAGGCATCGGCGTCGGGGACGTGCTCGAGCACCTCGCCGGCGATCACGAGCGCGTAGCGGCCCCGCTCCTCGGGCGGCACCTCGGCGGTCACATCCGCGCCCAGGAGCCGCTCGTCGGGGAGCGCGCGCGCCAGCAGCTCGAGGCCGTGCTCGTCCACGTCGATGCCGGTCACGCGAGCCACGCGGACCAGGCGCGTGTGCAGCAACGCGCCGGCCGCCAGCAGCTCTTCGGTGTAGGGGCTGTCGGCGCAGCCGAGGTGCGCGACCTCGCCGCCGCCGCGGTCGGCGGCGACGCCGAGCTCGGCGCAGAGGCACTCGAGCCAGTGCGCGCGGTCGGGCACGAGCGCCACGCGCAGGCGTTCGCCGGCATGCATCTCGGCGGCGCAGGACTGGGCGCTCACGCCCGCCGCTCCGTCACTGTCCGACCGAGAACAGCGCCTCGAGGTCGTGGCGTGAGTAGACCTCGAAGGCCACCATCGTCTGCGTCTTGACGACCCCGGGCAGCTGCGAGATCCGCGCCGTGACGACCTGCGCCAGCTGATCCTGGGTGCGCAGGCGCAAGATCGCCACGAAGTCCCACTCGCCGGTCACCGAGTAGGCCTCGGCGACACCCTCGATGTCCGCGAGCTCGCCACCGAGGCTGGCCAGCGCCGAGCGCTCGGCCTGGAGAAGGACGATCGCGTGGGTCATGTCGAGTGCGTCTCGCCGGGGTCGAGCACCACGACGCCGGCGCTCGTCGCCGACTCGACGTCGGCCTTGAACGCCTGCGCGTCGGCCTCGATCGGCGGGAACGTGTTGTAGTGGCAGGGGATCACCGTGCGCGCCCCGACCAGGGCCGCGGCGTCGACCGCGTCGAAGCGGTCCATCGTGTAGTGACCACCGATGCACATCAGCGCGATGTCGATCGGGGTGCGCTTGCCGACCAGCTGCAGGTCGGAGAACAGGGACGTGTCGCCGAGGTGGTAGACGATCGTGTCCTTGAAGTTGACCAGCAGGCCGGCGGGCGTGTTGATCGTGCCGTTGGGCGTGGTCGAGGTGTGCCATGCGGGCACGAGCTTGACCCAGCCCCAGTCGAACGCGATCGTGCCGCCCAGGTTCGGGTCGCGCACCTCGACGTCCTCGCCGCCGATCTCACCCGCGAGCTCGGCGATCGCGGTCACGGTGGCGCCGGTGCGCTTGGCGATCGCCACCGTGTCGCCGATGTGATCGGCGTGGCCGTGGGTCAGGAGGATCGTGGTCGGGTCGATCTCATCCGCACTGACGGCGGCCTTGGGGTTACCGGTCAGGAACGGGTCGATCACCACGGTGGTGTCGCCGTCCGAGAGCGAGAAGCACGAGTGGCCGAGAAAACGCACATCCATGGTCGATCAGTCCTCCTGATTGGGTTCCGGGGTGGGGGCGGGGGCGGTCAGCTCCCGGGCCAGTTCAAATCCGACGGCGACTCCGACCAGCATCCCCAGCCGGGTCTCCTCCGCGATCAGGGTCAGCACCGCGCGGGCACGGTCCGCCGGGTCCGCGGTGCCGGTGGCCTCGAGCACGGTCTGCTCGTGCGCGTCGCCGAACCAGCCACCCTCGGCCAGGGCCTGGTTGAGCACGCGCTGCAGCGAGGGCGCCGAGCGGGCGACCATGTCCTCCGCCGCGCGCAGCCGCTCAGGAGCGGCGATCGCCGCGATCGCGGACTCGAGGTCGGCGTCGGTGTAGGCGCGGTCCGGCACTACGTGCTCGACTCGGGGCTCGCCGTCGGTTCGGTCGGACCGAGAGTGGTCAAGGTGGGGGATGATAGGGAGGTGGCGGTGTCGCTGACCTCCCTGTCCCACGGCGCGGGCTGTGGTTGCAAGCTGCCGCCGGGCGCGATCCGGCCGCTGCTCGACGGAATGGCCGCGAGCACGGATCCGAACGTGCTGGTCGGGTTCGATACCGCCGACGACGCCGGCGTTTACCGGGTCAGCGACGAGCTCGCGATCGTGCAGACCGTCGACTTCTTCACGCCGATCGTCGATGACCCATACGACTTCGGTCGGATCGCGGCGGCCAACGCCATCTCCGACATCTACGCGATGGGAGCCACGCCGATCAGCGCCCTGAACCTGGTCGCGTTCTCGATCCCGACGCTCGGCGCCGACGTGCTGGCCGAGATCCTCCGCGGCGGCGCGACGATCGCCGCCGAAGCGGGCATGGCGATCATCGGCGGCCATTCGATCGACGATCCCGAGCCGAAGTACGGAATGGCCGTCACCGGCCTCGTGCACCCCGATCGGCTGCTCACGAACGCCGGCGGACGGTCGGGCGATGCGCTCGTGCTGACCAAGCCGCTCGGCGTCGGTGCCGTGGCCACCGCCGCCAAGCGCGGCCTGCCGGCGCCGGTGGCCGAGGCGATCGCAGTGATGACCACGCTCAACCGTGACGCCGCCACGGCGGCCCAGCGCGCCGGCGTCCACGGGCTCACCGACGTGACCGGCTTCGGACTGCTCGGTCACCTGCACGAGCTGGCCCAGGCCAGCGGCCTCGCCGCCGAGCTCGACGCCGGCCTGGTCCCCGCCATCGACGGGGTCATGGAGCTGCTCGCCGATCCCGAGGAGCGGGCCCTCGCCGGCGGCACGCGCCGCAACCGCGAGTATGCGGCCGCCTTCACGACCTTCGCGCCGGCGGGCGTTCCCGAGGCCCGGCGCTGGCTCGTGTCCGACGCGATGACCTCCGGCGGCCTGCTGGCCGCCGTGGCGCCGGAGCGGGCCGGCGAGGTGCCGGGACCTGTGATCGGGCGCCTGGTGGCGGGGCGGGCTGGTTCGATCCGGGTCGGCTGAGGGTCAGCTGAGGGTCAGCGGCGGGTCGGCTGATAGTGAGCGGCGGGTCAGCGGCGGGCGGCGCGCGAGAGCGGCAGACCGATCACGAGCCCGGCGAGCACGCCGACGCCGCCGGCCACCCAGCTCGCCTCACGCGCGACGAGCGGCATCAGCAGCAGGACTCCGGCCAGGACCGCGGCGCCGATCAGGTCGCCTTCGATCTCCCGCCCGGAGCGAAGGTCGAGCAGGTCGGGCAGCGCCCAGGCAATGAGCAGCGCGAGCGCCGCGCCGTTGGCGCCGACCGCGACCGGGATCGCGTACAGCGCAGCCGTCGCAGCGAGACCGCCGATGCCGCCGACCACGAACAGCAGCAGCACGACCGCTGGACCGTGACGGCGCTCGAGCAGCCAGCCGAACAGGGCGATCGACGACAGGGTGACGAACGCATAGCCGGTGTTCGTGTAGGTGAACGCCGCGGTGACCACGCGCCACCAGTGGCCGGTCGGCTTGCCGACGATCGCGACCTGCGACAGGTGCACGAGCGCGGTGCGCCACAGCAGGCAGCCGGCCAGGCCGCCGATGAGGAGGGCGATCGTCGCGTATGGGCGTGTGTCGGGTGCGATCCCGGGAATCTCGCCGCTGCGCAGGCGCGGCAGCGAGGGCCGGGGCGGCCGGCGCAGCCGCTTCTCGGTCACGCGTCCCTCGCGGTCGATCTTCGGCGCCCGCTTGCGCAGACGGTTGCCGCAGTACGGACACTCGGTGATGTAAGGGCTCACCTCTGATCCGCAGCTCTTGCACACCACGAACAGGTCGGGACCGCCGGCACTCACAGCAGTCGATTGTAGGGCTCCCACCGTGGCGCTCAAGAAGGTTCCGTCGCGTCGGAGCGGTGAGCCGGCCGAAAGCGGTGCCGTCAGCTAGACCGCGGTCGCCGCGACGATCTCGGCCACGACCTCTCGGAGGTCGTGATTGGCCTCGTAGACGACAACCTGCCGGGCGGCTCCGTTGCCCCGCTCGAGCAGATCCTCGACCCCGTCGAGCTCGCCCGAGGCGCCCAGATCCTGGGCGTGCTCGCGCATCCGGTCGATCAGGCGGCGGGCCAGCTCGCGGGTTGAGACCCGCTCTCGGTGGGGGAGGTCGACGAGCTCGCCCTCGAGTCCGTGCCGGGCGGCCAGCCACTTGTTCTCGTCGAGCATCTCGTAGGGGTAGTTGGAGAGCCGCTTACCCTCGTCGAAGTGGACGGCCAGCTCACGCACCATCGCCTGGACGAGCGCGGCCAACCCCAGTGTGTGCTCGATCCGGGTCTGGGAGTCCATGACCCGGATCTCGACCGTCCCGAAATTCGGATGCGGGCGGATGTCGTACCAGAGGTATGTGTAGTCGTCGATCACCCGGGTTCCGATCATGAAATCGATCCGGCGCTCGTAGTCCTCCCAGTTCTTGTAGGTGGGGGGCATGCCGACACGCGGGAAGGCGCGGAAGATCGGGGTCCGGGTCGAGGCCAGGCCGGTCAGGTCCGCACGCCAGAACGGCGAGTTGGCCGACAGCGCGAGCAACACGGGCATGTGCACCCGCATCCCGTTGGCGACGTGGATCGCCTTGTCGGGGCCGTCGATCCCGACGTGCACGTGCATTCCGAAGATCAGCTCCTGGCGCGCGACGAAGCGCAGCGCCGAGATCAGGTCTCGGTAGCGAGGCCGGGCGACGATGCGCTGGTCCTCCCACATCGCGAACGGGTGGGTGCCCGCGGAGCCGATCGCCAGATTGCGCCGGGCCGCGGTGTCAGACACCTGCCGGCGCAGACCACGCAGCTGTACACCGGCCTCGGTCATGTCGGCGCACGGGTCGGTCGAGATCTCGAGCACCGACTCCATCAGCTCGGGCTTGATCTCACCCGTGGGAGCGTCTTCGAGCAGCGATTCGATCGCGTTGACGAGCTCCAGCGACTCGGCGTCGAGGATCATCAGCTCCTCCTCGATCCCGATCGTGAACGCGGGTCCGTCGAAATGGTGCTCCACAGCGCGTGAGACTAGGGGTTGGCGCGGGCGGCAAGCGCGAAACCTCGTAGTGCACATTGCGCGGCCGCCGTCCTAGACTGGGAGCGACCCGACCAAGAACAAAGGACGAACAGATGGCCCTGGGCTACGACGGCAAGCTCTACATCCTCGCATTCGATCACCGAGGGTCTTTCCAGAAGAAGATGTTCGGGATCCAGGGTGATCCCACCCCTGAAGAGACGGAGACGATCTGCGACGCCAAGCGGTTGATCTTCGAGGGCATGCTCGAGGCGGTATCACGCGGTGCCGACCGCAAGGCGACCGGGGTGCTCGTCGACGAGCAGTTCGGCTCCGACATCCCGCCGCGCGCCCGCGCGGAGGGCCTGACCCTGGCGATGCCGGTCGAGAAGTCCGGTCAGAACGAGTTCGACTTCGATTACGGCGATGCGTTCGGGGAGCACATCGAGACGTTCGATCCCGATTTCTCCAAGGTCCTCGTCCGTTACAACCCGGAGGACGATGCGGTCCTCAACGAGCGCCAGCTCGGTCGCCTCAAGCGGCTCGCCGACTGGCTGCACGCGAACGATCGCAAGTTCCTGTTCGAGCTGCTCGTGCCGGCCACCGATGGCCAGCTGGCCCAGGTGGGCGGCGACTCGGACCGCTACGACGCCGAGCTGCGGCCGGAGCTGATGCGCCGCACGATCGAGGAGATCCAGAACTACGGGATCGAGGTCGACGTGTGGAAGATCGAAGGCGTCGACGAGCGCTCCGACGCGGCGATGATCGCCGAGCAGACGCGCTCGGGCCCGGGGCGCGAGCACGTGACCTCGGTGCTGCTCGGGCGCGGCGCGTCGAACGAGAAGGTCATCCACTGGCTCGAGCAGGCAGCTCCGGTGGAGGGCTTCATCGGCTTCGCGATCGGGCGGTCGATCTGGTGGGACGCCCTCAAGGGGTTCCTCTCGGGTGACCTGGAGCGCACCGCTGCCGCGTCGCAGATCGCCGACAACTACCTGCAATTCGTCGAGGTGTACGAGCGCCAGAGCGTCCACTGACGCCCACAGAGCGTCCACCCACGCCCACGAGGCTGGTAGGCTCGCACCGGGATGGCGATCAAGATGCGCCAAAGTCTCGCGCAGATCGAGCAGGAGTTCCGGCACGAGATGCAGCGCGATCGGCGCCGCAGGGATCACCTGCGGCGCTCGGCTGCTCAGCGCTCGCGCAAGCGCGCACACGAAAAGGAGCTGAAGCGCAGTTCATGGCGCTTCGGCTTCCTCGTGCTGTCGCTGATCGCCACCGCGGTGATCGTGACCGTGGCGATGTTCGAGACCCTGTACTACCTGCTCGGGTGAGCCGTCTTCGAGGCGGCTCGTGCTGAGCCGCCCCGCCCCCGCCGGCCGGCTGCTGTTTAGCTGGACTCTCCGAGTCCACGCAGGGCGGCGTCGACTTCCTCGCGCACGCCTTTACCACTCGCGACCCGCTCCTGCTGGATCTCGAGGTACACCTCTTTCCGGAACACAGGAATGTCGCGGGGGGCTTGGATTCCGATCCGCACCTTCTCCCCCATGATCGCCAGCACAGAGACCTCGATGTCGTCGCCGATCATGATGCTCTGGTTGGACTTCCGCGTCAGTACCAACATGGGAATGGCCTCCCTGCTTGCCTGATGGTTGTGAAAGCCAGTCCGGCCGGTGCATCTCGAGCAGAAGCCGGCCCGCTCGAGCGCCAGCATACCGCTCGTATCTCCGATAGCACAAGCGAGAGCTGCAGCCCCCAGACGGGCCCGACGCCGCCCGCTGTACTAGTCTCCGGCCCCGGATGACCCGCAGATCACTACGCCCACAACTCAATCAGATTCGGGCCTGGGTGCGTCAAGGACGCACCGACGCCTGGATCGCACACCAACTCGAGGTCACCGTCCAGCAGATCCAGGCCTTCAAGCGCGAGCAGGGTCTCGAGCCGTCAGGAGATCCCGACAGCCCGACTCCCGCCGCCGACTACGACGACGAGATCGACCTGCGCGCCGAGGATGACGCGCTGATCGCCGCCGAGCTCGATGCCGCCGAAGCGGAGCGCTCAGAAGACGAGGAGGCCGACGAGGACGGGGACGGTGACGAGGAGAAGCCTGCCCGCCGCCGCCGCTCCCGCCGCGGCGGTCGTGGAACTGCCCGTGGCCGCCGACGGACCTCGGGTCCGCTCGAGGCCACGTTCGATCACGGCGAAGAGGGATACGGCCTCTGGCTCGATCCCGCCGTGCAGGACGACCCCGTGTACGCCGAGTATTGGGCCGGTCACCGGCCGGTTGAGGTGACGATCGAGGAAGACCAGATCGTCATCCGCCGCGCCGGCTCCGACGACAACGACGACGAGTAGCGCCGCCACTCCCCTCGTTGGGAGGCGCCGGCCGTGGTGCGGCCGCGCTGCCGGACGCCCTCACGCTCATGTGGGGTCCTCGATCCTCCGGCCGCCCGCGTAGTCGATCGCGCTGCGCACGTAGCGCGCGAACGCGGCCCCGGCGACGGTGGGCACGTCCCACGCCGCCGGTGTCGTCGGCGCCACCTGCGTGGCGATGTCGAAGCACCAGTCCGTCCCGTCCGAGTACACGGCGGCGAGATCCTCGGTCGTGAACGGGCCGCCCAACCTCCGCCGCAGCTCATCGACGAGCTCGTCGGTGACCCGCTCCAGCGCCGGCCGCTCGACGGGATCAGCGCCGGCCAGCCGTCGCCGACCCTCTTCCCACAACCCGATCACGTCGTTGAAGCGCACAGCCGACAGGATCGCAGAGGCGCCCCGCCGGCTCTCTGGAGGGGAACGGAAAGCTAGTTGTTCGGCAGGCCGGTGATCACGTACGGGCGCTCGCCCGGCCGCACCATCCCGAGCGCCCGGGCGTCCTTCTGGATCGTCGCCGGATCCGTGAGCGACTTCTCCTGGCGCATGAGCCCGGCATTGTCGCGGACGAGCTTCTGCACGATCCCCGATTCCCGGCCCGCTTCCTGACGGGTCGAGATGTAGGACAGCGTGTGCTCGAAGTACAGGACCACGACGACGCCCAGCACGATCAGCAGCCCCACGCGACCGACCCGGTCCCACCGCACCCGCGTCGCCGCGGAGCGCGTGATGAGGAGGCGCGGGCCCCGGTGCGGACGGACACGAGGGGCACGCGCGGCGCGTTGGCTACGGGCGGCGGCGGAGGCGGAGCGAGCGGAGGGCATCCCGTGA
Source organism: Solirubrobacteraceae bacterium (assembly GCA_035555155.1). Classification (GTDB taxonomy): domain Bacteria; phylum Actinomycetota; class Thermoleophilia; order Solirubrobacterales; family Solirubrobacteraceae; genus Palsa-465. The sequence continues at coordinate 12,513 of DATMGZ010000008.1, forward strand.
GCGCTTCGTTCGCCGCGCCCGCCTTCCTTCCTGCTGCAACCGGCGTTGCTCGTGCTGCAACCCGCGTTGCTCCCCCCGGAGCGCTCCGCCCTCGAGCCCCAAGTCGAACTAGGCCCGGAAGACCGCCCGCCCGGGGTAGGCGGCGTCCGGCCCGAGCGCCTCTTCGATGCGCAGCAGCTGGTTGTACTTCGCCACGCGGTCCGTCCGCGAGGGGGCGCCGGTCTTGATCTGCCCGCACCCCGTCGCCACCGCGAGGTCGGCGATCGTGACGTCCTCGGTCTCGCCCGAGCGATGCGACATGACCGCGGTGTAGCCGGCCTCGCGCGCCATGCGCACCGCGGCCAGCGTCTCGGTCAGGGTGCCGATCTGATTGACCTTGATCAGGATCGAGTTGGCCACGCCGGAATCGATGCCGCGCTTGAGTCGCTGCGTGTTGGTGACGAACAGGTCATCGCCGACGAGCTGGATCGACTTGCCGAGCCGCTCGGTCAGCGTGGCCCAGCCGGCCCAGTCCTCCTGGTCCATGCCGTCCTCGATCGACACGATCGGGTAGCGGGAGGCGAGGTCGGCCCAGTACGAGGTGAGCTGCTCCGAGGTCAGGGTCATGCCCTCGTGCTCGAGCACGTAGGCGCCTCCCCGGTAGAGCTCGCTCACGGCCGGGTCGAGCGCGATCGCGATCTGGTCGCCGGGCACGTAGCCGGCCGCCCGGATGCCGGCGATGAGCGCGTCGAGCGCCTCGGCGTTGGAGTTCAGATCGGGGGCGAAGCCGCCCTCGTCGCCGCCGGCGGTCGAGAGCCCCTTCGCGTGCAGCGTGCGCTTGAGGTGGTGGAACACCTCGGCTCCCATCCGCAGCGCCTCGCTGAACGAGCGTGCGCCGACGGGCACGATCATGAACTCCTGGAAGTCGACCTTGTTGTCAGCATGGACGCCCCCGTTGAGGACGTTCATCATCGGCACCGGCAGCACGTGTGCCGTCTCGCCCCCGAGGTAGCGCCACAGCGGCAGCCGCTCCTCGGCCGCCGAGGCATGGGCCGCCGCGAGCGAGACCGCCAGCAGCGCGTTGGCACCCAGGCGTGACTTGTTCGGTGTACCGTCGAGCTCAACCAGCACCCGGTCGAGCGCGGCCTGCGCCGCCGCGTCCTGGCCGTGCACGGCGGTCGCGATCTCACCGTTGACGTTGTCCACCGCTCGCGTGACCCCCCTGCCCAGCCAGTCCGATCCGCCGTCCCGCAGCTCGGTGGCCTCGAACTCGCCGGTCGAGGCCCCGGACGGGACGGCCGCACGCCCCCACGCACCGGAGCGAAGGCTCAGCTCGACTTCCACGGTCGGGTTGCCGCGGCTGTCGAGGATCTGCCGGGCGTGGATCTGCTCGATCTGGCTCATTCGTCGGTGGCTCCTTCGGTCAGGCGGGCGCACGCGTAGTAGGCGAGCTGCTCGCCGGGTTCAAGATCGTCCCAGCTACGCCCTTCGGATGCGGCCAGGCCGGCGCCCGCGCCGACACGGCCGCGGAACCGGTCCGATGCCGCCCTCAGCGCCAGCTCCGGGTCGACGCGAAGCTTGCGGGCCACGTTGACGGCCGCGAACAGCACGTCGCCGAGCTCATCGAAGCGCTCATCGGGCGTGCCCGCCGCGGCCAGCTCCTCGAGCTCGTCGCGGAGGGCCTGCAGCGGCCCCTCGACGCCCGGGAAGTCGAAGCCGCTCGAGGCGGCGCGGCGCTGGACCTTGCGCGCGTAGAGCGGCGAGGGCAGGTTCTCGGGCACCTCGCCGAACAGCCCCTGCTCGCGACCGGGCTCCTGCTGCTTGATCTTGTCCCAGTTGGCCAGCACCTCGCCGGCACTGGCCGCCTCCGCCTCGCCGAACACGTGGGGGTGGCGCCGGATCAGCTTCTCGCGGCAGTGGTCGGCCACCTGGGCCAGGTCGCCGGCGCCACGCTCCTCGAGCAGCAGCGACAGGAAGTGAACCTGGAACAGGACGTCGCCGAGCTCGTCGAGCAGCTTGGCGTCGTCACGCCGGTTGGCCGCGTCGGCCAGCTCGTAGGCCTCCTCCAGCGTGTGCGGGACGATCGTGCGCTCGTCCTGCTCGCGGTCCCATGGACACTCACGGCGCAATCGCCGGGTGATCGCGTCAAGGCGTCCGAGCGCCTCGACGATCTCCTCCGGCGGGACCGGCGTCACTACGTCGTGGTCGTCGACGGGGTCGTCGTGGTCGTCGACGGGGTCGTCGTGGTGGTGGTCGAACTGGCGGGGGCCTTGTAGCCGTTGCAGTCCGCCATCACGTAGCCCGACCGGCACTCGGTCTTGCTGAGCCAGGCCTTCTTGGCCTGCGCATCGACCTTCGCCTGCTCGGCCGTCGAGTTCTGCTGGGCGAGGACCTGCTTGATCGTCGGCGTCGCCTGGGCCAGCGTCTGCTGGTTGCCGGGCGTGACCGAGGTGACCTTGAACACGTACCAGCCGAACTGGCCCTGGACCGGTCCGAGCAGAACCCCGGGCGAGGCCGAGAACGCCGCCTGGTCGAGCGCCGCGTCCTGCTGGCCCTTGGTGACGTTGACCAGCAATCCGCCCTTGTTCTTGGTGGCGGCGTCGGTGGAGTACTTCGCCGCGGTGGCCTCCCACGTCGCGCCGCCGGCCAGAGCGGCCTTGGCGGCGTCGGCCTGGGCCTTCGTCTTGGTGAGGATGATCCGGATGTCGCGAGTCGCGGGCTTGCCGAACTGCGTCGTGTGGGCCGCGTAGTAGGCCGCGATCTGCGCCTGGGTCACCGTGGACCCGGCCTTGGCCAGGAGCTTGGTGTAGACCTGGTTGACGCGGACGCGGTAGAGAATGTCGTTCAGCGTCTGTCCCGAAGAGGCCAGGAAGGCCTGGAACTGCGGGTCGGTCGGGAACTGCTGCGCTTTGGCGGTGTTGAACGCCTTCTGGACCTGGGCGTCAGAGACCTTGATGTTCTGCTTGGCGGCGTCCGCCTGGTACCAGTAGGACCGGATCAGGAAGTCGAGAACCTGGTCGCGCAGCTGCGTGAACAGCGTTCCGCACTCGGTCTTGAGCGTCTTGGTGGGCGTGCTGGCCAGCGACGGGATCGACTTGCGCACCGTCGCCACGCACTTCGTGTAGTTCGGCGGGTCGGGCACGATCACCGGCGAGCCGGGCGACTGCGAGGCCTGACCCTTGGCCGCGACGTACATCCAGTGGTTGAACGCCGCCTGGGTGATCGGGTTGCCGGACATGTCGGCGACCGAGTCCCCGGGCACGCCGCTGCCACACCCCGCGACCACGATCGCGACCACAAAAAAAGCGCCGAGCGCCTGGATGGACCTGACCACTGACTTCATCAACAGGCGGTGATGGTAGCGGGAGAGTGCTGAAGAGCGGTGGAAGGGTGCCGAAGAGCGGTCGAAGAGCGGTCGAAGGGCGGCGGGCGCCGCAACACCGACAGGCCGGTCCAGAACCGCGGCGCGATCACCCGCGGCGCCCGCCACACACGGTATTCGTGGTCAACAGCGTCCACGCCTCCCTACGCCGCCTCCCGCGTCACCGCCAGCAACACATCGGCGGCCTTGACCACGGCCGGGAAGCGCTTGGCGGGATCGTCGGGCACCCGGAGCGAGAGCTGAGACTTGCCCGACTCGTACAGCGCCTCGGGGATCTCAGCGCGGATGCGCTTGGCGCGCACGGAGTCGAGCTCGACGGGGGTGACGGCGAGACGGCCGCCACGGAAGGTGACGGCCTGGGCGCCGGCCTGGCCGAGCTTGATTCGCGCCTGCTGCAGGGCGATCAGGTTCTGCAGGGGCTCGGGCAGCTCGCCGAAGCGATCCTCGAGCTCGTCGCGGAGCAGGGCCAGATCGGCCACCTCGCGGGAGGCGGCGATCCGCCGGTGCACGTCCACCTTGGCCTGCTCGTAGGGGATGTAGTCGGCGGGCACGTAGGCGTCGACGTTGACATCGAGACGGACCGGCTCCCAGTCCTCGCCGGCGCCCTCGGCCTCGAGCGCCCCGACCGCCTCGTCGAGCATCTGCATGTAGAGCTCGAACCCAAGCGCGGCGACGTGACCTGACTGCTCGTCGCCGAGCAGGTTGCCGGCGCCGCGGATCTCGAGGTCGCGCATGGCGATCTTGAAGCCGGCGCCGAGCTCGGTGTAGTCCGAGAGCGCCGACAGGCGCTGGGCCGCCTCGACCGTCAGCGCGGCGGCGCTCGGGTAGAGCAGGTACGCATACGCTCGCTCACGCGAGCGACCGACCCGTCCCCGGATCTGGTAGAGCTGGGCGAGCCCGAAGGCGTCGGAGCGCTCGACGATCAGCGTGTTGGCCTGGGGGATGTCGATCCCCGACTCGATGATGCTCGTGCACACGAGCACGTCGGCGTCGCCACGCAGGAAGCGCAGCATCCGCTGTTCGAGCTCGCGCTCCTCCATCTGCCCGTGGGCGACCTCGAACTTCATCTTCGGACACAGGCCGCGCAGCCGCTCGGCCGTCTCCTCGATCGTCTCGACCCGGTTGTGCAGGAAGAACGCCTGTCCCTTGCGCCCGTGCTCGCGGACCAGCGCCTGCTTGACCAGCTCCTCGTCGTATTCGCCGACGTAGGTCTTGACCGGCCGCCGGCCCTCGGGCGGCGTCTCGATCACGGAGATGTCGCGCACGCCCGCCAGGGACATCTGCAGCGTGCGCGGGATCGGGGTGGCGCTCATCGCGATCACGTCGACCTTCAGTTTCAGCTGGCGCAGCAGCTCCTTCTGCTTGACCCCGAAGCGCTGCTCTTCGTCGACCACCAGCAGGCCCAGGTCCTTGGCGCGGACGTCGCGCGAGAGCAGCCGGTGGGTGCCGATCAGGATGTCCACCTCACCCGTGCCGAAGCGGGCGATCGCCGCCTTCTGCTCGGGCGCGGGACGAAAGCGCGAAACGTGCTCGATCGTGACCGGGTAGTCCTTGAGCCGCTCGGAGAAGGTCCCGAAGTGCTGCTGGGCGAGGATCGTCGTGGGCACGAGCAGCATGACCTGCTTGCCGTCCTGCACCGCCTTGAACGCGGCCCGCAGCGCCACCTCGGTCTTGCCGTAGCCGACGTCGCCGCAGATCAGCCGGTCCATCGGGCGCGGAGCCTCCATGTCGGCCTTGACGAACTCGATCGCGTCGCGCTGGTCCGGGGTCTCGGTGAACGGGAAGGCGTCCTCGAACTCGCGCTGCCAGTCGGTGTCGACGGGGAAGGTGTGCCCCTCGCGGCGCTTGCGCTCGGCGTACAGGTTGAGCAGCTCGCCGGCCAGTTCCTGCGCGGCGCGGCGCGCGCGGGACTTGATCG
>DATMGZ010000009.1:0-3204 GCA_035555155.1 Solirubrobacteraceae bacterium
AGCGCGCGTCGTCGTGACGCCGGAACGAGCGGATCTGCGGTCCGCGGGCGTCACTGCGCAGGCTGAGCTCGGGAAGTGTCTGATGCGCGTGCATGCGGAGCACGATCGCGTCCGCGACGAGATGCTCGTCAATGACGTACAGCGACTCCCGAATCAGCTGCTGGAGTACCTTCGCTCGTGCGGTCATGTGTCCCCCTTTCCTTACCCCATTATCGGCAGCCGGGCGGCGCGAATTAAGCGCCCAGGTTTGGTTTCTTCCGCACCTCGGCTGCAGTCCATGGCTCCGAGCTACGGTCAGGCGCGCTGACCGGCGAGGCGACGGTGCTCGGCCTCGGTGAGCGGCCGGTACTCGTTACCGGAGCGGACCCAGGCTTGCCGCCCCTCACCCGGCTCCGGGATTCCGGCCTCGCGCAGCGGTCCGGTGAGCGGCCGGTACCAGGTCGTCACCGGGATCTCGTCGACCACGTGGACGATCGCGGGGCGCTCGGTGAGCGCGATCGGGTCAAGCGCGCGGGCGATCTCGTTGCCGTCGAGCTCCTCGCCGCGGCGCAGCGTCACCGCGCCCAGCGCGACCTCGTGCTCGCCGCCGGGCGGCAGCACGCCGTAGGCCACCGCCAGGTCGATCGCCGGGACATCGCCGAGGGCATCTCGGATCGGGCCGGTGAACACGAGTCCCTCGGCCGTGTGGATGACGTCGTTGACGTTGTCCACGCGCCAGAAGTCGCCGTCGGCGTCGCGGCGGAACAGGTCCCCGGTGGCGAGCCACGCGTCGTCGCGGGAGAACACTCCCCGCAGCGGCGTGGTGCTCGCGGGCTCGCTCGAGCGCACCCGGGCCAGCAGCATGCCGACCTCGTCGGCGTTGCACTCCCGCGCGAAGCCGTCGCTGCCCGTCACGAGCGAGCGATGGTCGATGTCGTACGCGGCGATCTTGACCTCGGCGCTGCCGGGCAGCGGCCGGCCCATCGAGCCCGGCTTGGCGCCGCGCAGGTTCACGAGGATCGCTCCGGCCTCGGTCGAGGCGTAGAACTCGAGCACGCGAGCGGGCGTGAAGCGCGCCTGGACGCGGCGCCAGAGCCCTCGCGGCATCCCCGAGCCGATGAACAGCCGCACGGGGTGGTGGCGCTCGCCGGGTTGCGGCGGCGCCTCCGCGAGGTCGTGCAGCAGCGTCCAGGTGTACGAGGCGACGGTGACGCCGTAGCGACGGGCCTCCTCCCAGAAGGTGGACGGATCGAACGTCGACGTCATCGCCAGCCGCGAGCCGCCGGCGATCGCGCCGCCGATCGCCATCATCAGCCCCGAGGGGTGATACAGCGGCGTGACGCTGGAGACGGTGTCGCCCGAGCCGAGCGCCGCCGAGGAGGCGGTGCCGAACGCCGACAGCGCCCAGCGCCGGTTGGTGATCCGGCTCATCCGCGTGCGGGCGCCCTCGCCGGTGAAGACGACGAACGCGAGGTCGCTGGCGCGACCCAGATTGGGCCGGTACCAGCCCGGCAGCGACACCGCTTCCGGGTCGATCTGCTCCATGTCGGTCGTCACCGGCACATCGAATTCCCGCGGGCCACCGCCGCCGCCGAGCACGAACGTGTGCACGGTGCCCAGGCCGGCGGCGCTCGGAGCGCGCTCGGGGTCGGCGATGATCCGCTCGACCTGGCCCAGCTCGGCCTCGCGCGTGACGTCGCCGTCCGGCCGCAGGAGCACCGAGACGGCGCCGAGGCGGCTGATCGCCACTGAGACCGCCAGCGCGCTCGGGCGGGTGCCCATCATCACGCCGATGTGCTCGCCCTGGCGCACGCCGATCGCGATCAGACCCCGGACCACGTTGTCGATCCGCTCGTTGACCTCCTGGGCGGTGTAGGCACTGTCCTCGAACAGGAAGAAGATGTGGTCCGGCGCCTTGCGCGCCTGCTCCTCGAGCAGCAGGCCGATCGAGATCCGCGTGCTCGGCTGGATCTGCTCCAGCCGCGCCAGCCGGGGCAGCGCTCCGGCCGCCTCGCGGGTCAGCTCACGCACGCTGCGCGCGGTCCGCGTCGCCGTGCCGAGCACCGAGCGCGCCATCCCCGTGCCCACGCCGGTGGCCAGCTCGAGCCCGTAGCCGATCCGGTTGCGCACCTCAGGGGCGAGCTCGAGCGCCGTCTGGTCGGGGACGGGGGTGATCTCCTCGGGCCGCTCGCCGTCACCGTCGCGCCAATGCGCCCAGGCCGCGACCGTCGGCCACGTGACCTCGTTCGAGGTCGAGCCGACGACGAGGCCGAAGTGGCCGGCGCGGAGCGCCAGCTCGTAGACCTCGGCCCGGGGCGCGGCCTGACGGATCGCGCGCACGCCGGCCGCGGGCGCGATCTCGTCGACGGTGCCGACCACCGACAGGATCGGGCTGACGATGTCGGCGAGCGTCACCAACCGGTCCTCGATCACGAAGCCGCCTTCGAGCATCCGGTTGTGGGCCACGAACTGGCGCATGAAGTCGGCCATCGCCGGCCCCGGCCAGGCCACCCAGCCGTCGGCCTCGAGGAAGCGCCGCTGGCGCTCGCGCGGGAGCAGCGCCTCGCGATCGTGGAGCTGGAGGATGAACTCGATCCGGCTTCGCAGCGACTTGACCGGATCGAGCAGACGAAAGCCGGTCCGGCTCGCCCAGGCCGGCAGCGCCCAGCCGCCGAGCACGCGGTCGGCGAGCACGCCCGCGGCGTCGGCGGCGAGCTGCTCGGGGATCCCGAACGGGACCGCGACGCGCGTGTCCACGGGGCTGCCGAACGTGATCAGCGAGCGCAGTCCTTCGCTGCGCCGATAGGCCGCGGTCTGGTAGCAGAACATCCCGCCTTGCGAGTAGCCGCCCAGGTGCACGTCCTGGCCCGTGGCCCGGCGCACCCGGTCGACCGCGTCGGAGACGGCGAGCACGTGGTCGGCGAGCGTGCGCTCGAGCCCGCCCTCCTCCCGCTCCGGGGCACCGAAGTCGACCACCCACGGATCGACACCGTGCTCGCGCAGGATGCTCGCCGCGCTGGTCGAGGGCGACACGTCGTAGACCTCGGCGGCGAGCATCATCGGAGGCACCAGCAGGACGGGCGGCCCCGGCTGCTCGCGGCCGGGGTGGTAATGGCGCAGCCGGTAGACGCGCTGCTCGGTCTCGACCACGTAGGGCGAGGGCTGCTCGTCGGTCGCGAGGCCGCCGAAGCGCGCCACCTCGAGGGCGTTCTGGGCGACGGCACC
>DATMGZ010000010.1:0-8262 GCA_035555155.1 Solirubrobacteraceae bacterium
CGTCGACGACGACGGCGCGCTTGTGGGCGTGGTCACCGAGCGCGCGCTGGCCCGGCGCTACATCCGCGAGTCGCGCCAGACCTCGACGCTTCAGGAGGCGCCGACGTACGTGCGGGCGGTCGCCGACGTGCTCGAGGGGGAGATCGTCACCGGCGAGGACACGCAGCTCGCCGGCCGCGTGTGGGTCCACTCGATGGACCCCACGACCAAGAGCGGGATCTCCAAGGGCGACGTGGTGGTGACGGGCAACCGCGCCGACGCGCAGAGCCTGGCGATCGAGCTTGGCGCCGCGCTGCTGGTCACGAGCAACGGATCGCGTCCCACCGACGCGGTCCTGGCGCTGGCCCGCGAGCACGGGACCGCGGTCATCGTCTCGCCGCTCGACACGTACGTCTCGGGCCGCATGATCACCCTGGCCGCGCCCTGCAGCGCGTTCATGGAGAAGGATCCGCTCACCGTCACGGCCGACTATCTCATCGCCGACATCTCCGAGCAGATCAAGGACATCCACTACGGCACCGCCGTCGCGCTCGATGCCGACGGGAAGCCGGAGGGCCTCGTCGCACGCTCGGACCTCGTCGGTCCCCACCCGCGGCGGGTCGTGCTGGTCGACCACGCCGAGCAGGCGCAGAGCGTGCCCGGCGTCGAGCACGCCGAGATCATCGAGATTCTCGACCACCACCACATCGGCTCGATCGAGACGCGCGTCCCGGTCCGGGCAACGTTCGACCCCGTCGGCTCCACCGCGACCCTGGTGATCGAGCGCTTCCGCCAGAACGGGATGGAGCCGAGCCGCGCGACGGCGGTGATGCTGCTCGGGGCGATCATGTCCGACACCGTCATCCTCAACTCCCCCACCACCACCGAGCGCGACTACTCGGTGGTCGAGTACCTCGAGCGGGTGCTGGTCATGGACGCCGGCGAGTTCGGCCGCGAGATGTTCGAGGCCACCGCCGACGTCTCGGAGGTGAGCGCGGAGGAGATCGTCACCCGCGACGCGAAGCAGTACCAGGTCCGCGACGGCAACAAGATCGCGATCGCCCAGGTCGAGGTGGTCGGCAAGGGCCTGCTCGAGCGCAAGGACGAGCTGCTCGAGGCGATGCGCCGCGCCCGGTCCGACAAGAGCCTGGCCCTCTACGCGCTGATGGTGACCGACGTCCTCAGCAAGGGCACGGACCTGCTCGTTTCCGGCGACATCGCTGCCGTGTCACGGTCCTTCGACGCCGACCCGGAGGACAGTGTGATCCCGCTGCCCGGAGTGATGAGCCGCAAGAAGGAAGTCGCGCCGAAGCTGATGGCGACGCTGTAGGCGGTGGCGGCGTGTATCGCCGGGTGCGATGGGGCGGGCTCCGCCCGCCTGTTTGCCGGCGTTCAGCCGGTGACGACGGCGTGCGCCGGGGCCTCGCCCCAGAGCTGCTCGAGCCGGTAGTACTCGCGCATGTCCGGGGTGAACATGTGCACCACGACGTCGAGGTAGTCCATCAGGATCCACGACGACTCGGTCAGCCCCTCGACCCGCCGCGGCAGGAGCCCGTGATCCTGCTTCATGCCGAGGTGGATGCCGTCGTGGATCGCCTTCGTCTGGCGGTCGCTGCGGCCGGTGCAGATCACGAAGTAGTCGGTGTAGCCGATGATCCCGCGCAGGTCGAGCTGGACGATCTCGATCGCCTTGCGGTCGGCGGCGTAGCCGGCGATGGCCTGGGCGGTCTCTTCGGGGGTCATGCGTACAGCCCCTGAGCGCCGATGTAGCGCTCGACGGCGTCGGGGACCAAGTAGCGGATTGGCTCGCCGGCGCGCACGCGGCGGCGCAACAGGGTCGAGGAGATTCCGATCCGCGGCATCTGGAAGAACGCCGCCCGCTCGCCGCCCCGGAGGCCGGCCAGGGCCTGATCCACGCGGGCGCGCGGTGTGCCGCGGCGCTTCGCCACCGCGGGCCGGGCCAACTCGAGCACCCGTTCCGGCTCATTCCACAGCGGCAGGCCGGCCGCGACGTCGCCGCCGACGATCAGGAACAGCTCGTTATCGGGCTCGGTCGCGTGCAGTTCCTGCAGGGTATCGACCGTGAACGACGGTCCGGGCCTGAACGTCTCCAGATCGGAGACCGAGAAGCGCTCGTCGCCGTCCACGGCCAGACGGCACAGCTCCAGCCGGTGCTCGGGTCCGGGCTCATCCTCGACGGGTTTGTGCGGGGGTATCCGGGCGGGAATCAGCATCACGCGGTCGAGTCCGAGCTGAAGGTACGCCTCCTGGGCGCAGACCAGGTGACCAAGATGTGGCGGATTGAAGGTGCCGCCCAGGATCCCGACTCGCACGATGCGCCTACCTGCTCCCCACGGTCTCGATGCTCGGCGCGCACTCAGGAGCGGACGTGGCCCGCGCCCTCGAGCAGGTACTTGAACGTGCACAGCTCGCGCAGGCCGATCGGCCCGCGGGCGTGCAGCTTCTGGGTCGAGTTGCCGATCTCGGCACCCATCCCGAACTCGCCACCGTCGGTGAAGCGCGTGGAGGCGTTGACGTACACGCAGGCCGCGTCGACGCCGAGCTGGAATGCGCGGGCCGAGTCGGTGTCGTGTGTGAGGATCGCCTCGGAGTGTCCGCTGCCGTGGCGGTTGATGTGCTCGATCGCCTCCTCGGTCGAGTCGACGATCCCCACCGCGATCTCGAGCGCCAGGTACTCGGTGTCCCAGTCCTGATCGCTCGCAGGACCGACGGGGAGGCCGGGCGACGCCGCCCGGGCCCGCTCGTCGCCGTGCAGCACGACGCCGCTGTCGGCGAGCTCGCGCAGGACGCCGGGGAGGAACTCCGCCGCCACGCGGGAGTGCACCAGCAGCTTCTCGGCCGCGTTGCACACGCCGGGGCGCTGGAGCTTGGCGTTGAGGACGATCGCGCGGGCCGCCTCGAGATCGGCGCTCTCGTCGACGTAGACGTGGCAGTTGCCGGAGGCGGCGTAGATCACGGGCACCGTCGCGACGCCCTTGAGCGCGGCCTTCAGGCCCTCGCCGCCGCGCGGGATGATCAGGTCGACGACACCGGCCTGGGTGGCCAGCTCGGCCAGCTCCTCGCGCCCTCCGCCGGCCACCAGCGACAGCGCGCCGGCGGGCAGCCCGGCCGACTCGGCCGCCGCGGCGGCGACCGAGGCGAGCACGGCGTTCGAGTGCGTCGCCGAGCTCGACCCGCGCAGCACGATCGCGTTGCCCGACTTCAGGCACAGCGCCGCGGCGTCGATGGTCACGTTGGGGCGGGCCTCGTACACGACCGCGACGACTCCGAGCGGCACGCGCACCTTGCGCACGTCGAGCCCGTTGGCGAGCCGCGAGCCGTCGATCACCTCGCCGACCGGATCGGGCAATGCGGCGATCTTGCGCACGCCGGCCGCCATCGCGGCGACGCGGTCGTGGTCGAGGGCGAGTCGGTCGAGCAACGCGTCCGACAGACCGGCGTCGCGCCCGGCGTCGAGGTCGCGGGCGTTGGCCTCGAGGATCTCGGCCGTGTGCTCGGCCAGCGCCGAAGCGATCGCCTCGAGCGCGGCGTCCTTGACCCCCGAGGGGAGCATGGCAAGCGTCCGCGACGCCCGCTGGGCGGCGGCGCAGAGCTCGGCTACGGAAACAGCGGTGGTGGCCATGACGACACAGGTTACGCCAGCACGAAGTAGTCGCGGTGGACGGCCTCTGCGCTGGCGCGCGGGAACACGTTGCGCACGTCGGCGGACTTCAGCCCCAGCACCTGGCGCAGCTCGGCCGCCGAGTAGTTGCTGATCCCCTTGCCCACCTCGCTGTCGTCGTGGGCGATCTCGACCGCGTCCCCGGCATCGAACTCGCCCGAGACCTCGACCACGCCCACGGGCAGCAGGCTCGTCCCGCCCTCGCGCAGCGCCCGCGCGGCGCCGGCGTCGACGAGCACCCGGCCGCGTACCGGCTTGGCGTACTTGAGCCACAGCTTGAAGCTCGAATAGCGTCCCTCGCGGGCGGCGAACCGCGTCCCCACCTCCTCGCCCCCCGCCGCCGCCAGGATCGTCCCCGGCTCGAGGCCGCTGGCCACGATGGCGGGAATCCCGGCCGCCGTCGCCATCTCCGCCGCCACCACCTTGGAGCGCATCCCGCCCGACCCGAGCGGCGAGGTGGCGTGCCCGATGTCGAGCCCGGACAACGCATCGAAGTCCTCCACCTCGCGCACCAGCTCGGCGCCGGGGTGCCGGCGCGGGTCCGCCGTGTACACGCCGCCGGCATCGGTCAGCAGCAGCAGCAAGTCGGCGCCGAGCAGGATCGCCACCTGCGCGGCCAGGAAGTCGTTGTTGCCGAACGAGATCTCGTCGGTGGTCGTCGTGTCGTTCTCGTTGATCACCGGCACGACGCGCCATTCGAGCAGCTTGCGCAGCGTCTGGCGCGCGTTCAGGTAGTGAGTGCGCGCACTCATGTCGAAGAACGTCAGCAGTATCTGGGCGGTGGGCACGCCGCGGGCCAGCAGCAGCTCGTCGTAGACCTGGTAGAGCTTGCCCTGCCCGACCGCGCTCGCCGCCTGCAGCTCGTCCATCGCCCGCGGGCGCAGCGGCAGCGACATCACGCCCATCCCCCGCGCGATCGCCCCGCTGGTGACGATGATCACCTCGCGGTCGGAGTCGCGCAGCGCCGCCACCTCGTCGCAGATCCGGGCGAGCACGTCGCGACGCACCTCGCCGCGATCATTGGCGACGATGCTCGACCCGAGCTTGATGACCAGGCATCCCATGGCCGCCAGCTTAGGGTCTATCCCGCTCGGAGCGTGTCCGGCCGGAGCCTCGGGGCGCGCGCGGGACGCGCCCCGAGGTCCTGCTCGCTACCTATCCAAGCCCGGGCGGAGGCGCCACCGGCGTCACGGGCCTCACCGGCTTGCTGGCCGGGCACCACGGATTCGTCGGGACTCCCGAGCACGGGTTGGGCATCGACTTCAGCCCGCGGGGCAGCGCGTGCATCACAACCGTGGTGCGGAGCGGGTACTGCCCGTTCGGACACGCGGACGGCGTGCCCGAGACGATCTGCACCTGCGAGTCACACAGCACCTCGCCGAGGAACTGCGGGTCGCTCGCGCCGGCGTTGGCTGCCTTCCCGGTGCAGAAGGGGCTGGCCGTCTGCAATGCCGCGGCTCCCGCCGGCGTGATCGCGCCCCCACCCGACTGCTTGTTTGCGCGGTAGCAGTTCGTCGGGTGGCCGTTCTCGAGGCTGACCCAGCCCAGGTCTCCGTTGCTCGGATGGCCATAGGAGCCGTTGTGCGTGAACGTGTTGTTCAGCAGGGCGTTGCCAAAGCCGTCGAACAGGCAGCTGTCGGCGCCGAAGGTGCCACCGTAGGTCCCGCCGGTGCACGGCTTGCCGCTGTCCAGGAAGGGCACGAAGATGATGCCCCACGCGTTGTTGTTGACGAACCGGTTGCTGATGATCGTGTCGTTGCGCCCGCCGGACACCGACATGCCGGTGCCGACCGGGCCCTGGGCGGCTGGGCCGAGCGCGGGCACGTTCGGGTTGTTGTTGTCGTGCACGTAGTTGTTCATGAACACCCAGCACGAGTGCGTGTGCGTGATCGGGCTGGTGCCGTTGTGCGGGCAGGCGCCGTTCTGCGGCGGCGGGTTGTCGCCGTTCTGGCTGTTGGTGTCGAACCCATCCTCGTTGCGGTCGAACTGCGAGTTCTTGATGATCAGCGAGCCGCCCGAGTTCGAGCCGCTGTAGCCGAGCGCGCTGTACTCGCCCCACGCGTGGTCGACGACCTGGTTGCAGATCTGCTGACAGGCGCCGATGTAGTAACCCGAGTCGTTGAAGTTGCTGGCGTAGGTGTGATCCCACGTGCCGCCGTTCCAGTTGCTCGAGAAGATGCCGTACGTGGCCGCGGTCCCGGGATTGGACGGATCGAAGTAGGTGCTCGTGGCGTTCAGGTAGGAGCCGAGGTAGCCGTGACCGCCGAACACCTTGCCACTGCCGTCACCGCCGTTCCACCAGATGCCGTTGCCGGCGGTGCCGGAGCCACCGAGGAAGTTGCAGGCGGTCAGGTTCTGGACCCACACGTCCGACGCCTTCCAGACCACGACACCGTTGGTGCCGATCGGCCCGTTCGCGCTCTTGGGCCCGAAGTTCTGGTCGGACTTCTTGGAGCTGCACTTCGACGTCCCGGGCTTGGTGCCGTCGACGACGACCGTGTTGCGGTTCATCCCGCGCAGGTACACGTCCGACTTGGTCAGCAGCACGCCGGCCGCTTCATTTGTGCGACCTGGCACGAGGCGCGTCGAGCTGGTCTTGTAGTCGCCGGGGGCGACGAGGACCCAGTCGCCGGGCTTGGCGGCGTCGACCGCGGCCTGGATCGACTTGTACTGGCCCGCCACGCCCTTGTACGTCCCAACGCGCAACACGTGCGCGCCGGCGACGGCGACCGGAGCCATCAGCACGGCCACCGAAGCGGCCAGCGATGCCGCACCGGCAAATGCGGTACGACGCATATCGGTACTCCTCTCTCTCCTGCGTGGGTCCTGCCCGTCGGCCATCGTAGCGGGGATTCCCGCGACCCCGTCAGGTTTGGCCGCGGTGGCTCATCGGCGCCGGTCCGGTTGGTTGTTTCGGCGCCGGCCGACCCGGTCGGGGTCGGCGGCTGCTCGTTGGGCGACCGCGGCGCTCAGCGGCTGCCGGGGTCGAGCTCGAACACCACCCCCGCGATCTCGACGTCGTCGCCGGGCTCGAAGCCATGGCTCTCCAGCGCCCGGATGACACCGATCCCACGAAGCCGCCGCTCGAGGTGCGCGAGCGCCTCTTCGTTGTCGAGGTCGTAGCGCGCCACCAGCCGCTCCACCGCCTCGCCGCTGACCCGGAAGCTGCCATCGCCGATCCGCTCGACGTTGAAGTTGCGCGTCGCTGCGGGCCGGAAGACGCGGTGCTCGGCGAGCCCGTCGAGATCGGCGCTCAGCTCCGGCGCCCCGAGCACGGAGCTCTCGTCGGGTTCGCCGGCCAGCGGCGGGAGGAGGCGCAACAGCTGCGCCGCGAGCTCATCGAGTCCCTGCCGGGTCACCGACGAGATCAGGAACACCGGCACCTCTGCACCCAGCTTCCGGCTCCAGTCGGCCACGGCCCGTGCGCCGGTCTCGGCATCGACCAGATCGGCCTTGGACAGCGCCAGCAGCCGCGGCAACCGCGCCAGGCGCGGGTCGTGCAGCTCGAGCTCGTTCTCGACCGTGGCGAAGTTGGTCGCCGGGTCGCTTCCGTCGAGCGGCGCGAGGTCGAGCACGTGCACGAGCATGCGCGTGCGCTCGATGTGGGCCAGGAAGTCGTGCCCGAGCCCGGCTCCCGCGCTCGCCCCCTCGATCAGCCCCGGGATGTCGGCGATCACCAGCTGGCGCTCCTCGCCCTGCAGCGTGCCGAGCACCGGCGCCAGCGTGGTGAACGGGTACTCGGCCACCTTCGGGGCGGCGCGCGTGATCCGGGAGAGCAGCGATGACTTGCCGGCGTTGGGCAGCCCGACCAGCCCCACGTCAGCGAGCAGCTTCAGCTGCAGCGAGACCCAGCTCTCCCCTCCCGCCAGGCCGTGCTCGGCGAACCGGGGCGTCTGGTGGGTGGGGCCGGCGAAGCGCTTGTTGCCGCGACCGCCCGAGCCGCCCGGTGCGACCACGGCGCGCTGGCCGGGACGCACGAGGTCGTGGCGCGTGCCGTCGGCCTCGACCAGCACCTCGGTGCCCGGCGGGACGCGGATCTCGAGCGTCTCGCCGTCGGCGCCGTGGCGCAGCGCACCCTGGCCGTGGCCGCCGCGGCCGGCCTTGAAGTGCGAGCGCCGGCGGAAGCTCTGCAGGTCACGGAGCGAGTCGTCGCAGACGAACACGACATCGCCACCGCGGCCGCCGTCGCCGCCGTCGGGGCCGCCCTTGGGAACATGCGCCTCGCGGCGGAAGCTCAGACAGCCGTCGCCGCCGCCGCCGGCCTGCACGTGGATGCGCGCGCGGTCGTGCATGCGATGATCCTGCCATGTCCGACTCCCACCCCGTCTTTCTGATCACCGGCGCATCGAGCGGCATCGGCGCCGCCACCGCCCGCCATGCCGCCGAGGCCGGCTACCGGCTCGTGCTCGCGGCCCGTTCCGTCGATCGCCTCGGTGAGCTCGCGCGCGAGCTCGGCGGCGATCAGCGCGCACTCGCCGTGGAGTGCGACGTGACCGAGTGGGACCAGCAGACGGCGATGGTGCGGGCCGCCCTTGCTCAGTTCAGCCGCCTCGACGTCGTGTTCGCCAACGCCGGCTTCGGTGCGCCCCGCGGGTTCCTGA
>DATMGZ010000011.1:0-14112 GCA_035555155.1 Solirubrobacteraceae bacterium
GATGAAATTGGCCGGCGCCGATCCCGCCTCGGTGCGGACGACGAAGTCGCCCGTGGGGTTGAACACGACGCCTGTCGGCGCGCCCTCGGGGATGCTCACGACGAGCGGCGCGATCTGCGGGATCCCTCCGTTCACACCGCCCGTGTAGAGCGATGAGACGTTGGTGCCGTTGTCGGCCACCCAGAGCGGTGAGGTCGGACTCGCCGCCGCCTGCCCCCACGGGTTCACCAGATTGGGATCGGTGATCCGCGCCACCCCTGGAATGTCGGAGATCAGGTTCGTCTGCCGGTACTGGCTACTCGTTCCGGCGCTCGCCACCACCGGAATCGCCGCCGCCGCGCTCGCGACCACGGCCAAAAGGCCAAGCCGCCACGCGGTTGGCCGGCGACGTGGCCGCGACGCGAACCGCGCCCGAGATGCTGTTCCGCCCATAGGTCCACCTCCAGCGCGCGACCGGGCCGCGCGCAATCGAGCCGGCCGAGTGCCGGCCATCACCTCCAGAGACTCCGCGCGGCGAAAAACCTTCCCGCGGTGGTCTTGTGTTGACCGAGGCCAGGCGCGACACTGCGTCGATGCCGTGCCTGCTCGCGCTCTTTGCGCTCATATCGCCGCGGCTGGCCCTGTTCCTGCTGGCGGTCTTCAGCAATGTGCTGAGCCGCGCGTTCGACAGCTGGGTCATCCCGCTGCTCGGGTTCTTCCTGCTGCCGTGGACGACGCTCGCCTATGCGGCGTTCTGGGACTGGGGACCCGGGCACCACGTGACCGGCTTCGAGTGGTTCTTCGTGATCCTGGCCTTTCTCATCGACCTCAGCTCCTGGGACGGCGGACGGCGGGCTCGATCGGCCCGCGGGTCGGGTTGACCACGGGCTCGCCCTCCGTGGCGGACACGGGCGTCCATAGAGTTGCGGTGGTCGGGGGAGGCTTTGGTGGACTACAGGCGGCGCTCGGGCTTCGCCGGGCGCCCGTGGAGGTGACGCTCGTCGATCGCCGCAACTTCCACCTCTTCCAGCCCCTCACCTATCAGGTCGCGACGGGCGCGCTGTCGGCCGGAGAGATCGCCTATCCCCTCCGCGCGATCTTCAAGCGCGAGAGCAATGTCCGCGTGGTCATGGCCGAGGTCGCCGGGTTCGATCTCGAGCGGCGCGAGCTTCAGCTGCGCCCCGTCGGCGATCTGCCCACCCCGTCGCCGATCGCCTACGACACGCTGATCGTGTCCGGCGGCTCGCGCTACTCCTACTTCGGACACGACGAATGGAGCGAGTCCGCGGCCGAGGTGAAGTCGCTGGAGAGAGCGCTCGTGGTGCGCAGTCGGATCCTCAGCGCGTTCGAGGCGGCCGAGCTCGAGCCCGATCCCGACCGGCGTGACGCGTGGCTCACCTTCGTCGTGGTCGGCGCAGGCCCGACGGGAGTGGAGATGGCGGGACAGATCGCCGAGCTTGCGCGCGACACGTTGCGCCGGGAGTTCCGGACGACGAATCCGGGCGCCGGGCGGATCCTGCTCGTCGAGGCCGCGGACCGGGTGCTGACCAGCTTCCCGCCCTCCCTGTCGGCGAAGGCGGCGCAGTCGCTCGAGGCGCTCGGCGTGACGCCCGTCCTCCGCCGGACCGTCGTGGGGCTCGACGGCGATGGCGTGACCGTCGACGACGGCCAGGGCAATGCCGAGCGCATCGCCGCGCGAACCGTGGTCTGGGCCGCAGGCGTCGCGGCCTCGGATCTCGCCTCCACGCTTGCTGCTGCCAGCGGCGCCACGCCGGACCGCGCCGGCCGCGTGACGGTCAATCCCGACCTCACGCTGCCGGGACACCCCGAGGTGTTCGCGATCGGGGACATGGTGCGCGTATTCAATCGGCACGGGCAGGCCGAGGTCTTCCCGGGTGTCGCGCCGGTCGCGATGCAACAGGGGCGCTACGCCGCCGAGATCGTCCGGGTCCGCTTACAGGGCCGGAAGCCCCGGCCGTTCCGATACCACGACAAGGGCAACCTCGCGACGATCGGCCGCCGGGCCGCGGTTGCCGACATCAAGGGGCTGAAGCTGAGCGGGTCAGTCGCCTGGGCGGTCTGGCTGTTCGTGCATCTCTGGTACTTGGTCGGGTTCGAGAACCGCCTGCTCGTGTTCATCCGCTGGGGGTTCAGCTTCGTGACGCGCGGCCGCGGCGCCCGTCTGATCACCGGCGCGGCGGCAGAGACGGGTCGCGTCGGCACCGACGACTAACACTAACTCGGGGCCGGCCTAGCCGGCCCCGGTCGGGGACACCGCGTGTACGGTCCCGCAGCCGACGGCGAGGACTTCGTCGAAGCCCTCCCGCAGACACTCCATCAGCACGTCGGGGTCGGTGACCGCACCCGTGTCGATGTTGATGCCCACGCAACAGGTGCCGCAGTACGACATCAGCGTGACGTTCAGGGCGGCGCCGATTGTGGGACCGAAGCCGTAGAAGCGCTCGACCTTCGCACCAGTCAGGTAGAGCGGCACGGGAGTTCCGGGCACGTTGCTGGCCAGGAAGTCGATGTGCTTGAGCATCCCGCCAATGACCGAGCGCGGCAACAGGTTGAGCGTGCCGGCTATCGCGTTCGTGAAGGGCAGCGAACGGTCGGTCTTCACCGATTCGCAGCGACGGTGGGTCTCGGTCATCCGCTCGCTCGGGTCGGCGATGTCGACGGGGACCTTGAACCTCATCAGCGTGATGCGGTTGCCGCCGATGGGGTCGTCGGCCTTGCGGATGCTGACCGGCATCGTGACCCGCAGCTCGTCGACCTGCGTGTCGTGCCGCTCGTGGTAGCGGCGCAGGCCGGCCGTGACGCCCGAGAGGAAGGCATCGTTGTGTTTGGCGCCCGCGGCGTGCGCGGCATCCAGGATCTCATCCAGCGGGAACTCGAGGACGTCGTAGTGCCAGGCCAGGTGGCGTTCGATCATGACCGGTGAGAGCGTGTCGGACACCGGCGCGGCGACGCGCGCGATCGACTGTCCGGTCGCGACCGTCTCGGTCACGGTCTCCCGCGGGTGACGCAGCGCATGCGCGACGTCGCCGACCGCTGAGGTGAGGCGACGCTTGGAGAAGTCGAACAGCTGCGACCAGTCGTAGCCGAGCGCGTCCCTGGCCAGCTCGACGGTGCCGAGGTTCTCCCCCACGGGCGCCTCGGGCATCGGACCCAGATCGCCGGGATCGACTTCGACGTCGAACAGCAGGCGGGCGATGTCCATGCCCCCCACGCCGTCGGTCAGCGAGTGATGGAGCTTCATCACGAGCGCGGTCTGCCCCCCCTCGAGCCCCTCGATGAACGTGAACTCCCACAGCGGCCGGTCACGATCCAGGCCCGCCATCCCGGTCTGACGAGCGAACTCGAGCACCGTGGACAACGTCTTCGGAGGGGCCGCCTCGAACCGGCGCACGTGCCACGAGAGGTCGAAGTCGGGATCCACGACCCAGCGCGGCGTGGCCAGTCGGAGCGGAGGCGTCACCACCCGGTGACGGAACCCGGGCGAGAGCCGCGTGCTGCGCTCGAGCCGCTCTGGCAACCGATCCCAGTCCGGGCTGCGGTCGAGGAGCAGGACGCACACCACGGTCGAGCGCAGCAGCGGATCCTTCTCCATGTACCAGGAGAAGGCGTCGCTGTCGCGCATGTGTACGTCGACGCGCTCGGACAACGCGACCACCTCACCCTCGTCTTCGACTTTCCGGGCCATCGACTGTAGCTCAGGCCATCGGGCCCGAAGACGCTAGTTGCGCAGCAGGATCCGCCTGGCGATGACGAAGGCCGAGGGGCTCGTCGCGTCGCCGCCGGGTACGCCGCCACGGGCGGGGCATCCACGGCGCCGGACGCGTTCATCGCACTGGCCGCCACAGGCTCCGATTCACCCCGGGCGCTCGGATCGGCGCGCTTCCGGTGGTAGGGTCGCGGCCATGTTCGGCCGTGACTGGGAGCCCGCGACGGCGAAGATCGTGGCCAAGAAGTATCACGAGTCCGACGACGTGTCAGGAACGTGGGAGTACGTGGCCGACATCACCCCGCGCTCCGGCTCTCCGTTTCGGACGACGCTGAAGCAGCCGCCGTTCATGTCCCACGTGGTGCGGTTGAATGAAGGCGACACCGTGCCGGTGCTCGCGGACGTCGAGCACCAGAAGGCGAAGTTCGACCGCTCGGATCCGAAGATCAGCGGCAAGAGCACGCCGAGCGCCAAGGACGTGTTCGACGAGGCGCTCGAGCAGCCTCCCGGGTCACCCCCGCCGGCCGACGCCGCCGTCTAGGACGTCCCGCGCGGGCGCACAAAGCCGGCCGGCATCGTGCCCACCTCCATCCGGGCCGTCCCGGTGGTGACCACGGGATCGCCGGCGGCGAAGGCGCGGAGCTCAGCCTCGTCCTCCGCCTCGACCACGCCGAGGCCCCAGGACCCGGTGTCATCGAGGACCGGCCCGAAGATGACCATCTGGCCCGACTCGAGGTACGGCTGCCAGTACGCCGCGTGGCGGCCCATGATCTCGCGCTCCTCATCGGTCATGTCGAGGGCGAAGGTCGGGCGCGGCGCGATGAGTCTGAAGACGAAGGTACCCACGCCTACGCTCCGTACTCGTCGTGCCGGCGGAGCCGGACCTGGAGCCCGTCGTCCTCGGTCTCGAACGCGTACTGCTCGCCGCCCACGCCCGGTAGTCGGCGAACGGAGGAAGACGCGGTCGGCCAGACCCCATAGTCGTTGGCGCTCGGCGTCGTCGGCGACGATCTCGGCCCGGAACGGCAGGCCGCCGTAGATGACGTCGGGATGCGCGCGGAGGTTGTAGAACCACGCCGGATGCGCCGGCCACCCGCGCTTGGACGCGACGATCGTGACGCGGTCGCCGTCGTGGAAGTAGAGCGTTGCGTTCCGGCGCGGCCGGCCGCTCCGCGCACCGCGCGTCTGGAGCAACGCAGCGGCGAGCGGACCCGTCGTGCTGAGCCGTCCCTGTGTGAGCGAGAGCAGAATCGGGTCGAGTTTCCAGGCAACGTGGGCCGACAGCCACAAGCCCGCGGGCGAAATCGAGAGTCGGCACACCGTGCCGTACAGGCGACCGCGCCGCCGGTAGGGATCCACGTAGCGCAGCATCGGAATGCTCACCCGCGCAGCGACAGATCGACCGCACGCGCGACCTGCTCGCGTGAGCGGGCTCCGACCGCACTGCTGAGGGCGACGCGCCACTGTTCCGGAGTCACCGCTGACTGGCCGAGCCCGAGGTCGGCGCACACGGCGGCGTGATCGACGTGACCGGCGATCTGCTCGGCGCGGCGCTGAGCTGCGATGTGCTGAGCGCGCGCCAGCTGCGTCCGCCCCCGCCCGCCGGCAAGGCTGATCAGGTCCTCGGCCACCAGCGGGATCGCCCGCCGCGCACACTTCTCCCACGGCGCGTCCGCCGCCGAGTCGACGACGACCTGACGCACGACCCGCCAGCCTGCGTGGTGCGAGTCGCAGCGCGCGACGAGAAACCGGGCCAGCGCGTCCGCCACGCGCTGTGCTTCTGGCTCGGACCCGTGCCCGTCGAGATGCCGTAAGGCGGCGCCCACGCCACGGCCGCCCTGCACCGCCCTCGCGAGCTCTTGCGCCGTCGCCCGCGGCTTGCGTGCTTCGTTATCGATCCCCCCACCGTACCGGCCGTCACTCCGGCGGGAGCAGGCGATCCCCGGCGAGCACGACGAGGCCGTCGTGCGCCAGGCCCGCGGCGGCGTCCCGATCGGCGCCCTCGAGCGGGACGCCGCCCTCGGCGATGACCCGGGCCAGCAACCGGCCGCGACGCTGGCGCAGGCTGCCCGCGAACGGCTTCTGGCACCGCGGCGCCGGTCCCGGCTCGAGGTCGCCGGAGCCGCGGCAACCGGCGCGCACCGGACACCGCTCGCACCGCGGCCGGGCCGCGCAGATCCGCTGGCCGAACTCCATCATCGCCTGACCGGAGCGCCACGGGTCGCCGGAGATGTCCACCCCGTCGGGAAAGCGGCGGCGCAGCACGCGGGCGACGTTGACGTCAAGTGGGAGCACCGGCTCCTCGAGGGCGAAGCACCGGATCGCCGCCGCGACGTAGGCGCCGACACCGGGCAGCTCGGTGAAGTCCTCGGGCCAGCCGGACTCGACGACGATCCGGGCCGAACGGTGCAGGTCACGCGCGCGCCGCGGGTAACCGAGCCCCTGCCACTGCGCCAGCACGTCGGCCAGCGACGCGCGGGCCAGGTCCTCCACGGTCGGCCATCGGCGCATCCACTGCGCCCACGCCTCCGCCGCGCGGGCCACGGTCGTCTGCGCCGACATCACTTCAGAGACCCACACCGCGTAGACGTCGCGGCTGGAGCGCCACGGCAGCTCGCGGGCGTTGGCGGTCCACCAGTCGCGCACCGCCACGAGAGCCGGGTCAGCCATGCACGTCGAGCACCGTGCCCGGCGCGTAGCTGACGCGCAGAATCCGTCGCACGGCGTCGTCGATCCGCGCCGGAGTCAGCCCACCGGACCGCGCCGCGGAGCGCAGCACGCCTGTCTCGGGGACACCCCCGGCACCGGCCCGAACCCTTTGAGCACGCCCAGCGTCTGCGCGTCCTGACACGAGGGCGTCCCGTTGATCTGGTTGTAGGAACACATGACCGAGCCGGTGCCTCCGTGCTGCACGGCGGCCCGGAAGCCCGGGAAGTAGATCTCCTGCAGGGCGCGCTCGGAGGCGACGACGTTGACGGCGGGAGCGAGCAACTGGGACCCGAACCGGCCCGTCTCCTGGTTGTAGGCGGCGAAGTGCTTGACCTCGGCGATGACCTGCCGGCTCTGGATGCCGCGGATCTCGGGGGCGACCAGTTGGCTGGTCAGGAACGGATCCTCGCCGAAGGTCTCGGGCTCCCGTCCCCACAGGGGCGAGCGCACGATGTTGATCGTCGGGGCCGCGAGCAGCGCGTCGCCCTTGCCCGCCGCCTCCCCCCCGAGCGCGACGCCGTTGCGATAGGCCAGCGACGGACCCCACGAGGCCCCGACGTTCTCCGCATTGGGGAATGCCGTCACGCCCGGGCTGCCCTCCCCGATGCCGTTGGGGCCGTCGACGAACCGAAGCGGCGGGATGCAGAGGCGAGGCACGCCGGCCGCGCCGCTGCCCATCAGCTCGAGCTTCTCCTCGAGCGTCATCCGCGCCAGCACCGCATTGGCGCGGGCGCCAGGCGAGGAAGCGGCAACCGCCGCCGGCGCGGTCACACCGACCGAGCCCATCAGCGCGCACACGACCGCGGACACGACGGCAGACACCTGCGGCCACCTCATATCCCTCCCCTCTCCTCCTCGTCAGCTCAGCGCAGAATGTCAGTTTCCGCGCGCCAGTAGATCACGCGCGACGGGCTGAGGCGGAGCAGCGGCCCGGACGGCCGGCGCTCGCGGTAGTGGCGGTAGCGACCGGCGAGGGCGTCGAGCACGTCATCACGGCCGCCGGCGTCGACGATCTCGGTGCGGCCGAGCACCTGCACCCAGGCCAGCCGGGTCCAGTCATCGTCGTAGCGATCGATGGTGAGCGCGGTGTCGGGGCGAGCCCGCAGCCAGCGCTCGCGGGCGAGCTCGGCGCCGGGAACGCGCTTGGGCTTGTCATCGATCGCGCTCCACAGCTCGGCGCCCACGCGGGCGAAGGTGACGGGGAGCACGCGGGGATGACCGCGGCCGTCGAGGAGCCCCAGGCGGCCGACCGGCTCGGTCTCGAGCAGGTCACAGGCCCACCGGGGGGCGTTCTCTAGACTCGAGTTCGCTCCCATCACCGCCACCGTAGACGGCGGTTCTCGAGAACGGAAGAGGCTCACATGGACATCGGCATCGGGCTTCCCAACGCAGTGCGCGGCGTCGAGCGGGACGGAATCGTCGAGTGGGCGCGCCGCGCCGATCAGGCCGGGTTCTCCTCGCTGGGCACGGTCGACCGGATCGCCTATCCCAACTACGAGTCGCTGATCTCGCTGGCGGCCGCCGCGGCGGTGACCGAGCGCATCGGACTGGTGACCGACATCCTGATCGCGCCGCTGCGCACCAACGCGCCGCTGTTCGCCAAGCAGGCGGCCACGATCGACGCGCTGTCCGGTGGTCGGCTGACGCTCGGCCTCGCGGTCGGTGGGCGACCGGACGACTAGGAGATCTCCGGGGTCGACTTCACCAGGCGCGGGCGCAGCTTCGACGACCAGCTCGCGCAGCTTACGCGGCTCTGGAAGGGCGAAGGCGGCGTCGGGCCGGCGCCGGCCAACGGCGCGCGCCCGGGATTGCTGGTCGGCGGATCTGCTTCCCTGCCTCCGCCGACCCGGCGCTGGTGGAGCTGCTGGCCGAGGCGGTGCTGTAGGGCCGCGCCCGGTCTGCCCCGGCCGCGCCGGCGGCCTCGCGGAGCTCAGGCGTGCGGGCGACCGACCTGCACCACGGCCTCGAGCGCGGCGAGGTCCTCCGCGTCGAGCTCGAGCTCGCTCGCGGCGACGTTCTCCTCCAGATGCGCGACCGAGGACGTGCCCGGGATCAGCAACATGCGCTCGTAGTGCGCCAGCAGCCACGCGAGTGCGATCTGGGAGGCCGTGGCGCCGTGCTTGGCGGCGACCCGTGTGATCGCCGGGTCCTGCGCGAGCTTGGCCGGCCCACCGGTGAACGCCGAGCCGAGGGGGAAGAACGGCACGAACGCGATCGACCGCTCCCGGGCCAGCTCCAGGATCGGGTCATCCTCGCGGTCCATGATGCTGTAGGAGTTCTGGATCTGGGCGACCGGCACCAGGTCCATCGCCTGCTCGGCGCCCTCAGCATCGACGTTCGAGACGCCGATCAGATCGAGCTTGCCCTCGTGGCGGAGATCCTCGAGCGCGCCGAGCTGCTCAGCCATCGGAACGCCCGAGCCGTGGCTCGCCGGCAACCGCCGCAGGTTGACGAGGTCGACGCGCTCGACGCGGAGGGACCGGAGGTTGGCCTCGACCCCCTCGCGCAGCTCCTCCGGGGTCTGGGCGGGGATCCAGCCGCCGCGCTCGTCACGGCGGGCGCCGACCTTCGTCACCAGCTTGAGGTTCTCCGGGTAGGGATGGAGCGTGTCGCAGATCAGGTCGTTGACGACATCGGGCCCGTAGAACTGTGAGGTATCGATGTGGTCGACGCCGAGCTCGATCGCCCGGCGCAGGACAGCGCGCGCGGCCTCCGGGTCACGGGGGGGACCGAAGACGCCGGGACCGGCAAGCTGCATCGCGCCGTAGCCCATGCGGTTGATCGGCTTGTCGCCGAGGAGTGTGGTCGTTTTCATGCTCCTCAGTCTGGCAGCGTCGCCGACCGGGCCACCGACGGAGTCCCAGGCCTGTGGCGGGACCCGGACTATGATCGGCGCCTCATGGCCGGCGCGCACGCAGATCCCGGTCTCACGCGCTCGGCACTGGAGAACCGCAGGGTGCTCGGCGTCATTGCCGGGTTCGGCGCGATCACACTCGGAGAATGGGTGCTCGGCACGTCGGTCGCGGTCCACGCGTACCAGGTCGGCGGCGCGCTCGCGGTCGGACTGGTCGGCTTTCGCTTCGCCCCCGCCGCCGTGGCCGGACTCTGGACCACGCGCCTGGCCGACAGCGCAACGCGCCACCGTGTGCTGTCGCTGACCGCCGCCGCGCGCGCCGTGACGACCGCGGTGGCCGCGATCGCCTTGGCCCTCGGGCTGCCGTTTGGTGTGGTGATCGCGCTGGTCTGGCTGGATGCCGCCGGGGGATCGGGCTACCGGCCGGCGCAGGCCGCGCTGCTGCCGGCGCTGGCTCGCTCGCCCGGCGAGCTGACCGCGGCCACCGCGCTGGTGTCCAACGTCAAGTCCTCGGGGCAGCTGATCGGCGCCCTGCTCGGTGGCCTGCTCGTCGCCGGCCTGCAGATCGAGGTCGCCGTGAGCTGTGCGGCGCTGCTCTACGCCCTGGCGGTTCTCGCGACGCTCGGGGGCCGCCCGGCGCAGTCGTTCACGCCACGTCCGCTCGGGATGAGTGCTGTGCGCGCCGGCGTGGGCAGCCTGCGTGACAGCCGCGAGGGTCGCTCGATCTTCGTGTACTCGTGCCTGCGCTCGCTCGTGCGCGGGCTGTGGCTGGCGCTGGCCGTCGTCGCCTCGGTGCGATTTCTGTCGCTGGGACCGTCCGGTTTCGGCGACCTCATGGCCGCGGCCGCCGCGGGCGCGCTGACGGCCATCGTCGTGAGCGCCCGGCTCGTCGGCAACAGTCGTCTGGGCGGGTGGTTCGCGCTCGGACTGCTGCTGTGCGGACTGCCGATCGTCGGCACGAGCGTGTCCAGCGGTCCACTGCCGGCACTGCTCCTGATGGTCGTCTGGGGCATCGGCATGTCCCTGTCGGACGTCGGCGCGCAGACGCTGCTGAACCGGATCGTCCCCGGCCACTCGATCGGGTCGCTCACCGGAGTGATGGAGAGCGGCAAGCTGCTGATCGAGGGCGCCGGCAGCCTCATCGCGCCGTTGCTGCTGCTCGCCTTCGGCACCCGGGCCGCCGTGTTCATCGCCGGTGCGATGGTGCCGATCGTCGTCGTGGCCGGATCTCGCGGCTTCGCCCGAATCGACGACCGCGCTGTCGCCCGCCTCGGGGTCCTCGAGCTGCTGCGCGGGGTACCCGTGTTCGGGCCGCTGCGCGTTGACGCGCTCGAGGGGGTCGCCGCACGTCTGCAGCTCGAGCACATGCCCGCCGGCGTCGAGATCGTGCGTCAGGGAGACAGCAACGCGCATCGATGGTTCCTGGTTGCCGAGGGCGAGCTCGTCGTGGAAGTGGACGGCTTTTTCGTGGGCGAGCTGCGCCGGGGGAGCCAGTTCGGCGAGCGGGGGCTCCTGCGCGGCGTGGCCCGCTCGGCCACCGTCCGGGCCGTCGGCGACGTCGCGCTCTACGCGCTCGAGCGCGAGGACTTCCTCGACGCGGTCGCCGGAGTCGAGCTCGAGGACCCGGGGCGCGCGCTGCCGGCCCGGGCCGAGCGTGTCGAACCCGCGAATGCGCTCGCGCACGCCCCGCTGCTGCAGTCGCTTCCGCCGGCCGTGATCGGACAGGTGCTGGAACAGAGCCGGGCGCGCGTGGTCGACGCCGGCACCGCGATCGTCACCAGCGGGGAGCTCGAGGACTCCTACCACGTGCTGCTCAGCGGCCGGGCGCAGGTCCGTATCGACGGCGTGGTCCGACGTGATCTGCACCCCGGCGACGCGTTCGGCGAGATCGCGGTGCTGCATCGTGTCCCCCGCACCGCCACCGTCATCGCCGACGAGCCGTCGGAGATCCTCACCGTCGACGGCGAGGTCATCCGAGCGGCCGTGCGCGCGCGCGGCGGCGCCCTGGCGGCGTTGGCGAGCTGAGCCCGTGCCTCGGCGCGGCGGGCGGACCACCTCACACGGCGGGGTGCTCGAGCCTCAGCGCAGCCTCGCTGACGCGGACCTCGAGATCGCGGAGATGATCGATGTGAAAGCCCACCCACGCGCAGGCGATGGCAGCGAACATCGCTGCCCGATCGTCATTGGTGACGCTGCTGCGAGCCGCTGCGAGCATCGCGTCGTGCCGGCGCGGGTCGGGAGGTTGGGGCGGGGGCACCGGCGACCGCACGCCGAAGGATTCGGCGAAGGCGACGAACCAGGCGCCCAGATCCTTCGCTCCCGCCAGCAGCTGCGCCGCCGACGGCGGGCGAGGGGCCTCGCGCATCGTCACGGCGAGGGCGGACACGGCGTCGGCAGTGCGCCGGATGCGCGCGGTCGCTGCCACCAGCCCCGCGATCTCGGCCAGCCGCGGATCCTCGCTCGGTCGCTCGGCCAGGCGTTGACGGACCGCGGCATCGAGCCGATTCTGCGTCGCCGCGGCGTCGTCCTGGAGCGCCTGCACCGCGTCGCTCGACCCGCCGGCGGTCACCTCCCCCATCGCGGCCGCGACGTAGCGCGCGCTCGCGGCCATCGCCGCGGCCAGCGACCGTCGCACGACGGCCGCCGCCCCGCGCGGCCAGAACAACAGGCCGACAAGCAGGCTGATGGCAAAGCCGATCGACACATCCTCGAGCCGGACCAACCCCACCCGCCAACCGCTCGGAGCGATCAGGTCGAAGAGGATGAGGATGGCCACCGTGAAGCCGGCCTGGCCGGCGGCGAAGGAGATCGCGCGCGGGGCGTAGGCGGTCAGCAGGCAGGCGAGCGGCAGCAGAGCCCACAGCAGAGCGGCATTGGTGCCGATAGCGACCAGCAACAGGCTCCCGACGACGATGCCGGCCACCGTGCCCAGCATCGCGCGCACGATCGTCGCGCCGGTGCTGAGCGCGCTCGATCGCAGGACCGACAGCGTTCCGAGCGCGACCCAGAACGCATGCTCGAAGCTCACGAGCTGGGCCACGAACACGGCCAGCGACAGGCCGATCGCACCCCGCAGGCTGTTGCGAAACCAGATCGAGCGCACGTCCGCGTGGGCGGCGATGACCCGGCCCGAGGCGCTCAGCGCCACCGTCTGCCGTCGGATGAACGCCAGCCACCTGCCGTCGTCGCGCTCGTCGCCGAGCCCGCCGGCCACGGTCGCGGCCGCGGCGACGTCAAGCACGGCGAAGGAGATCACCCGGACCGTCCAGGAGCGGACGATGGTCGACCACAGCCGGCTGTCGTCGGCGCGGATCCCAGGGTCAGACAGCGTACGCAGGAGATCGTCGATCACCGCGGTGCGGCCATGTTCGAGCGCCGCGCGGTCGGGAAGGGGCCGCTCCCGCCCGCCGATCAGCGCCGCGCACGAGCCGAGGGCGGCCACGCTGACCCCGCGCAGAGCCCGCTCGCTCTCGGGCTCGACGTCCTGCAGTCCCCCGGTCGCGACGGCTCCGGCGGGAGTTGCGGCAACGATCCGCAGCCAGTCGAGCTCGTCGATCAGGTCGGCCAGAGCACCGCTGGCGCCGGTCGGCCCCGTCGGCCGGTACGGCGTCGATGAGAACTGCCGGCGTACGGCTCCGAGCGCCCGCGTGGCCTCCGCCTCAGTCTGCCGGCCCGGATCGGCCACGAGGCGCGCAACGGCGTCGCACGCGCGCGCTATCCCGTCGCGCAGGCGATCGCGGGGGCGTGACGGGAACATCAGCATCACGGCGGGGATCGCCAGGCAACAGCCGAGCGCCCAGCCGGCGACGCGCCCCGGGGCCTGCGCGGCGTTCGCCGGCACCAGCACCGGCATGATGAACGCCAGCAGGGCGGCAGAGCCGGCGGCGGCCAGGTAGCCGTTGACCACGCCGGCGAACAGGATCGCGAAGCCGAGGATCGCCATCGCCAGGGCGGCCAGGACCGGCGTCCGCGAGCACAGCGTCCCGAGCACGATCAGCCCCGCACAGACCACCGCCAGGGCGAGGTAGGCGAGCAGCCGAACCGCGGTCGGGCCGCCGAACTCGACGAAGACGAGGAACGCGAACGAGGCAAAGACGCCGAACAGGGCGGTCTGGTCGTTGCCGACCGCGCGTCCGAGCGCCAGCACGAGGGGCACGACGATCGCGGCGCGAATCGCGTTGTGAAGCGCGAAGTGGCCTGGATCCGATGGCCGCCATGTCAAGGACTCCATTCCTCGGCGGGGGCGCAGCCTCACGCCGGGGACGCTACCGGGGACCAGAGCCCCACGTCTGAGAGGATCTCGGGCATGAAGCTCGAGACCGTCCCCGCGGACATCGTCGACCTCGTATTCGAGACGCTCGTGCGCGACTTCAGCACGGCCGTCGCCGAGCGGCACCGCGCGCGGGTTGACCGCACCGGATGAGACCGGCGAGGTGGCATACCGGCCGCCCGCGATACGCGACCGCTCGGTGGTTCAGCGCCGCGGGACCGCCGGCAGCCCGATCGCGCGGCGCATCGCGGCGCGGGTCCGGTCAAGCCCAGCGGCGTCCCCGATCAGCCGCCCGGCCACGCTCCCGCCGGAGGCGAGGCTGTGCAGCTCGAAGGCCACGTCGGCCGGGTCGCGGTCGGCGGGCAGGTCGCCGGCCTCCTGCGCGCGCCGCGCCTCGGCCTCGAGCACGCCGAGCCAGCGGCGGACGGCCGTCGCGACGTCATCGCGCAGGGGACCGGGCCGCGAGTCGTACTCGACCGACGCCGTGGTGACGAAGCATCCGCCGGGGAACACCTCGGCGCGGAGGTGGGCGATCCAGGCCTCGACGATCGCCTCGAGCCGCGGCAGCCCGGG
>DATMGZ010000012.1:0-6874 GCA_035555155.1 Solirubrobacteraceae bacterium
GCACGAGGTTTGGGCTGGAGTGTGCCGCAACCGGGCGTGGAACCGGGAAGACGAGAGCCCCGGACCCGGGCTGGGGCCCCGTACTTCTCCCCGGTCCGCTGTTGCCCCCTCAATTACCCGGGTCCGGCCGTTCGTCCCTGAGCTCCGGTCCCCGGTCATCCTGAACTCCGGCCCCTCCTGCTTCCCAGCTGGCATCAATGTACGCGGCCATACGCATCTCCACGCAGGGAGGGGCCCTAGTGCACACGTGCACACGTGATCGGCCGCAGCCGTGGCGATCTCATGTCCCGCTTCGTCGGCGACGTCGACACGCTCCAGGACAGCTACCTGCGCGTGATCATCCCCACCCTGGTCGCCGTCGTCGTCGTCCTCGGCGCGAGCATCGCCGCCTGGCTGATGCTCCCGGCAGCCGGCGCGGTCGTGGTCTGCGCGCTCGCGCTGGGCGCGACCCTGTCGCCGTGGGCCAGCGGCCGTATCGCCGCCTCGGCCGGCCGGCGTCAGGCGCCGGTGAGGGCCCGCCTCACCGGCCAGCTCGTGGAGGCGATCGACGGCTCGGCCGAGCTCGCGGTGGCCGGACGGGCGCCCGAGCACGTGCAGCGACTCACCGTCACCGACGCGCGCCTGGCCACCCTCGGCCGCGAGGACGCCCGCGCCGGCGCGCTGGCCACCGGGCTGAGCTCGCTGCTGGCGGGCGCCGGCCTGCTCGCGGTACTGCTGGTCGGGATCCCCGCCGTCCACAGCGGCGCCCTGCCCGGCGTGCTGCTGGCGGCGCTGGCGTTCCTGTTCATGGCCGCCGGCGAGGCGATCGTGCCGCTGCCTGCCGCCGCCCGGCGGCTGCGCTCGTGCGTGGCCGCGGCGACGCGCCTGGAGGAGATCAACGAGCTCGAGCCGGCGATCGTCGACGCGCCCGCGCCGCGCCGCCTGCCCGGTGGCGGCACGCTCGCCGTCGACGGCGTGCGGATGCGCTACGGCGCCGGCGAACCGTTCGTCCTCGATGGCGCCGACTTCGAGCTCGCGCCGTTCGAGCACGTGGCGCTGGTCGGGCCCAGCGGCATCGGCAAGACGACGCTGGCGGAGCTGCTGGTGCGGTTCTTGGATCCCGGCGAGGGCCGGATCACGCTCGACGGCGTCGACGTACGGGAGCTGGCCCAGGACGACCTTCGTCGCGAGGTGCTGCTGTGCGGCCAGGACGCCCACCTGTTCAACACCACGGTGCGCGAGAACCTGCTGATCGCGCGGCGTGAGGCGGCGACCGAGGATCTGTGGGCGGTGCTCGGCGACGTGGAGCTCGACGGCTTCGTGGCCGACCTCCCGGACGGGCTCGACACGCTCGTCGGAGAGGAGGGCGCGCTGCTTTCCGGCGGCCAGCGCCAGCGCGTCGCGCTCGCCCGCGCGCTGCTGTCAGACTCCCGCTTCCTGATTCTCGACGAGCCGACCGTCCACCTCGACGCGCCGCTCGCCGCCCGCGTCATGCGCGACGTCCAGGCACGGACGACGGGACGCGCGCTGCTGGTCATCACCCACGCCAGCGAACATCTGGACGGCTTCGACCGCGTCGTTCGCGTCCACTCGGGCACGCTCGAGAGCGAGCCCGTGCCGGTCGGGGCTGGGCGGTAGCGATGGTCCTGATCTGTTACGACGGATCGCCCGACTCCAAGACGGCGATCACCCTGGCCGGCCAGGTGCTCCAGGGCCATCCCGCGATCGTGCTCACCGTCTGGGAGCCGTTCATGGAGGTGATGACGCGGACCCCGTCCGGGTTCGGCATGTCCCCGGGGATGGTCAACGTCGACGAGATCGACACCGCCAACGAGCAGGGCGCGCACGCACGGGCCGAGGAGGGCGTGAAGCTCGCCGCCGAGGACGGCCTCAACGCCCAGCCCCGCTGCCGCAGCCAGGTCACGAGCGTCGCGAACGCGATCCTGAACGAGGCCGAGGCGGTCGGCGCCGACGCGATCGTGATCGGGTCGCGCGGGCTCACCGGCATCAAATCGGTCCTGCTCGGCAGCGTCTCGCACCACGTCATCCAGCACGCCGATCGCGCGGTCATCGTCGTCCCATCGGCCGAGATCGCCGCGGCGCGGGCGCACCGCAAGCACTGACGCCACCGGGCACCACGAGCGCGGCCGCCGGTGCCCGGCGCTCGTGGCCGGAGCCCGCGAGGGCACGCGCGCGATCGCCGACGCCGCCTGACGCGCGCGGCTATCTACGTACCCGGGACGGGACGCCGTGCGGATGCCGGCGGTGGCGCCCGGATCTAGTGTCTGCGGTGACCCGGCGCTCCGGCATTGCCGTGAGCCACACGAGGAGGCACTCATGCCAACCGCACTTCTCCCCCATCAGGGCAGCTACCTGACTCCCAGCCTGGAGCACGCCACGGTCGCCGAGGCGATGCACCCCGGCATCCTCTCCTGCTCCGCCGACGCCTCGCTGGTCGAGGTGGCGCGGCTGATGGCCGGCCACCACGTCCACTGCATCGCGGTCACCGGGATCGCGCCCGAAGGCGGCGGCGCAAGCGTCGTCTGGGGCATCATCTCCGACCTCGATCTGGTCCGCGCGGGCGTCCGCACCGGCGCCGACCGGACCGCCGCAGCGCTGGCGCTGGCGCCGGTCATCTCGGTCAGAACCGACACGCCGCTGCTCGAGGCCGGCGAGCTGATGATCACCCACGAGGTCGATCACGTCGTCGTGCTCCATCCGGTCACCCAGCTTCCGATCGGCATCCTCTCGACGCTCGACATCGCCGGCGTGATCGCGTGGGGACAGGCGTGACGCGGTCCCTTACGGCAAAGGCCGAATACCAATGCGTGCTCATCCCGGATGCACGAGCGGTCCTCCACACCTGATGATCTCGCCATGAGGATTCTCGCCCGAACCCGCGATGCGATGACTGCAGCGTTGCTCCCGCCCGCGCCGTACCGCGCGGGTCCCCCCACCAATACGGGGCGACTACTGATCGAGGCGACGGTGTTTGGCCGATGGCGAGGGCGCACTTCGGATCTAAGTTGCGCCTGACCCACCCGCAGGAGGGGTCGATACGGCACAGAAGACGCAGCGCACCATTCCCCCGAGGTGAGGAGAGGACGACATGTCCGCAGACGTCGTATCCGAGCGGCCCCAGGTTGGGGTCGACAAGCAGACGCCGGAACCAGCCGCGACAGCGATGTCGGGCCCGGTGATCGGCAACCCTGGTCCACTCGGCCTGAGCGCGTTCGCGCTGACCACGTTCTTCCTGAGCATGGTCAACGCCAACTTCGTCAGCCCCGGCGTCGAGCCGATCGTCTTCGCCGTCGCACTGACGTTCGGCGGCATCGCCCAGATCCTGGCCGGCATGTGGGCCTTCCGGACCGGCAACACGTTCGCCGGTACTGCATTCACCGCCTTCGGCGCCTTCTGGCTCTCGTTCTGGGCCCTGGTCCAGTTCTTCGTCAAGGACATTCCGGCGGCGCAGGCCGGCAACGCCGTCGGCCTGTACCTGATCGGCTGGGGCATGTTCACCCTGCTGATGTTCGTCGCCTCGTTCCGCACCAGCCGCGCGATCAACGTCGTGTTCGGCTTCCTGCTGATCACGTTCATCCTGCTGGGCATCGGCAACGCCGGAGCCCACGTCACGATGATCCACTGGGGCGGTTACTTCGGGCTGATCACGGCCGCCGCCGCGGGCTACACCGCGCTGGCCGAGGTCACCAACGACACGTTCGGCCGCACCGTGATGCCGATCAAGCCGCTGTAACACAAGTTCGCATGGCCCCGGCGGGGGATGGGTCCGTCCATCCTCCGCCCCGGCCGTCGCCTTTGCGCCCGGACGGGCAGACGCGACGGGCGGCCTGCACCGTCAGTTCAACGAGAGAGTCCTGAGGAGAGACAGATGAACCCCAACACCGCCAGCACCGGCGTCGGAACGCTCGTCGGCGAGCAGCTCGAGCGGCGACTCGAGGAGCTCCTGCACCAGGGTCTGTTCAAGCCGCCGGCGCAGTTCGTCGCGGCCGCCCGCGTCAACGATGCCTCGCTGCACGCCCGGGGCGAGCTTGACGCCAACGAGTTCTGGGCCGAGCAGGCGCGTGAGCTGCACTGGAATGAGCCGTTCACGACCATCCTCGACGAGTCCAACCCGCCGTTCTACAAGTGGTTCACCGACGGCACTCTCAACGTCTCCTACAACTGCGTCGATCGTCACGTCGAAGCCGGCAACGGCGACCGCGTCGCCTTCCACTGGGCCGGCGAGGAGGGCGAGGAGCGGGCGATCACCTACGCCGACCTGCACCGCGACGTGCAGCGACTCGCCAACGCGCTCAAGGACATGGGCGTAGAGAAGGGCGACGTCGTCGGCATCTACCTGCCGATGATCCCGGAGGTCGTCGTCTCGATGCTCGCCTGCGCCCGCATCGGCGCCCCGCACAACGTCGTCTTCGGCGGCTTCGCCCCCGAGGCGGTCAGGGAGCGGATGGAGGTGTCGGACGCCAAGGCACTGATCACGGTTGACGGCGCGCGGCGCAAGGGCAAGACGGCCCCGGTCAAGGAGCAGGTCGACGCCACCATGGGCAGCCTCGAGAAGCTCGAGCACATCGTCGTGGTCCGGCACACCGGCATCGACGCGCCGATGCAGGCCGGCCGCGACGTCTACATGGACGAGATCATGGCCGCCGCCGACGCGCGTTGCGCGCCCGAGCCGGTGGAGGCCGAGCACCCGCTGTTCATCCTCTACTCCTCGGGCTCGACGGCGAAGCCGAAGGGCATCGTGCACACGACCGGCGGCTACCTGACCGGCGTCAGCGCTACGCACCGCTACGTGTTCGACCTCGACCCCGAGCGCGACGTGTTCTTCTGCTCGGCCGACGTCGGATGGGTCACCGGGCACTCGTACATCGTCTACGGGCCGCTGGCCAACGGCACCACCAGCGTGATGTACGAGGGTGCGCCGGACTACCCGCACAAGGGCATCTGGTGGGAGCTGTGCGAGCGCTACGGCGTGACCATCTTCTACACGGCGCCGACGGCCATTCGCGCGTGCATGAAGTGGGGCCCCGAGCACGCCAACGCGCGGGACCTCTCGTCGCTGCGGCTGCTGGGCACGGTCGGTGAGCCGATCAACCCCAAGGCGTGGCTCTGGTACCACGTCGTGATCGGCCGCGAGCGCTGCCCGATCGTCGACACGTGGTGGCAGACCGAGACCGGTCAGATCATGATCTCCCCGCTTCCGGGACTGACTGACACCAAGCCGGGCTCGGCCACCCAGCCGCTGCCCGGCGTGGTCGCCGACGTGCTCGACGAGGCCACCGGCGAAAGCGTCGCCCAGGGTCAGGGTCTGCTGGTGCTCAAGCGGCCCTGGCCGGGCATGCTGCGGACGCTGTACGGCGACGATGACCGCTACGTGGAGACGTACTGGTCGCGTTTCGGGCCCGAGACCTACCTCGTCGGCGACGCGGCGATCCGCGACAAGGACGGGTACCTGTGGATCGTCGGGCGGATCGATGACGTGATCAACGTCTCCGGCCACCGCCTCTCGACGGCTGAGGTCGAGTCGGCGATCGTCGCCCACGAGAAGGTCGCCGAGGCGGCCGTGGTCGCCGAGTCCGACGAGATGTCCGGTCAGGCCATCGTCGCCTTCGTGACGCTGAACGGCGACCTCCAGGGCACCCCGGAGATCGAGGCGCAGATCCGCGCGCACGTGGCCGAGCAGATCGGCAAGCTCGCGCGCCCGAAGCGAATCCTGTGGACGGATGATTTGCCAAAGACGCGTTCGGGCAAGATCATGAGGAGATTGCTGCGGGACATCGCAGAGGGCCGCGCGCTCGGCGACGTCACGACGCTCCGCGACCCCGCGGTCATGGCCGAGCTCGAGAAGAAGGTCTCGGCCGCCCAGGCCCAGGAGGACTGATATGGCGGAGCGCAGCAGCAAAACGCCGCAGGACACGGCCCGCGAGCTCTACGAGGAGGCCGAATCACAGACCGCCAAGGCGCTCGAGCAGCTCGTGTCGAAGCAGAGCTTCGGCGTCGTGTTCGCGCGCGGGGCGGAGAACGTCGCGGCCCTCGCGCGGGTTGGGACCGATCTCGCGGATCTGGTGCTGCGCAATCTGCGCGTGGCCGGGCGGGCCGACATCACTCGGCTCGCCCGCCAGCTCCATCGCACCGAGGACAAGCTCGAGCGCGTCCTGCAGGAGGTGGAGGAACTCCGCGACGAGCTCGCGGCCCGCGAGCTGAAGGCGGGCGAAGCGAACACCAACGGCTCGTCCAAGGACGCCGCCGCGGGCCCGCGCGAGGCTCCCCGCGCCGGGGACACGGGCGCCGCCGGCCGGTGAGCGCGCTCGATCGCGTCGTACGCACCCCGATCGACATGATCGACCGGTTCGTGCGCACGCCGCTCAACGCGCTGGAGTACGCGAACATCAAGCTGACCACCGCGGACGCGGTGATCGGCGCCACCCCGCGCGAGGTGGTGTGGACCCACCGCGGCGTCACGCTGTGGCGTTACAAGAGCGATGATCGCACCCACGCAGTGCCGATCCTGCTCGTGTTCGCGCTCATCAACCGGCCCGACATCTTCGACCTGCGCCCCGGCGCCTCGCTGGTCGAGTACCTGCTCCGCGAGGGTTTCGACATCTTCCTGCTCGACTGGGGCGTCCCCGACGAGGAGGACGCCGACACCGGGTTCGAGGAATACGTCTGCGACGAGCTGCACTGGGCCGTGCGCGAGACCCTGCGCGCGAGCGGAGCGGACGAGTTGTCGCTGCTCGGCTGGTGCATGGGCGCGACGATGTGCGCGATGTACTGCGGCCTGGATCGCCACGGCGAGCAGACACCCGTCCGCAACCTGGTGCTGCTGACGATGCCGATCGACGGGCGCTGCTCGGTGTACGCGAAGTGGACCGGCAAC
>DATMGZ010000013.1:0-2805 GCA_035555155.1 Solirubrobacteraceae bacterium
CGATCGAATCCGGGAAATGGAAGACCGCCGGCTTCCGCCGAGCCTGCAACAAGCGACTCCGCGTCGCGTTCTGCCGCCTCGCGGACTCAAGCCGCCACTGGCACCCCTGGGCCCAGAGCCTCTACGCCCAAGCCCGCCAACGCGGTCACGAACACCCCCGCGCGATCCGAACCGTCGGCCGCGCCTGGTGCCGAATCGTGTGGTGGCGCAACCACACCCCATACGACCCTGCCAAACACCGCACGCTGCAACGCCACATCACCGTGACCATCCCCAGCTCGTCGGGCCCCGTGCCCGACCTCGCCGCCACCCAGCGGATGGCCGGCGCCGCTGTCACCCCACGGGCGGCCGCAGGCCGAGCGCGCAGCGCTTGACAGCAAGCCGCTATCCGCTACCTAACCCAGGAGGTTGACACAGGACGTCTTCGGCGACACACCGATCACGCGGGGCGCCGTCACCGGCGCGAAGGCTCCTATGTCAAGTGCAAGGCGCTTCGGGGTGAAGTTCGTAGCGGGTGAGAACGCGCCGATAGGCAACCGGCAGGTTGCTGGTGGGCGTGTTGTAAGGCACTCTGCGGGCATGGGAGGAGGTCGCGCGACCGTTCGGTCGGCGCGGTTGGGGGTACGCCCAGCTGCCTCCTCGCCGGACGGTGGCGCTCGCCGCGGCGCCGTCAAGTGATGCCGCTGCGCGGCTTCGCTGGCGCTCGGCCCTGTCGGGCCATCCCTGGACTGCGGCCGCGTCGCGCGCGGTTATGCGGCGAGGAGGGGCTGGTCGGGTAGTGAGGCGCGGTCGGCGGCGGCGAGGTCACGGATCATGCGCCGGTAGATGACGTCGGAGAGGTGGCGCTTGAGGATGCGCCGGGCCTCCTTCTTGGTGTGTCCGTTGGCGCGCGCGTTCGCGTAGATGCGCTGGGCGCGCGGTTCGCAGCGCAGCTGGGTGACCGCCATCCGGTGAAGGATCGCGTTCACCCGCCGGTTGCCGCCGGGGTTGTAGCGGTGGCGTACCGGCTCGCCGGGCCCCTCGGCGGTCGAGGCGGGCAGCGGCGCTGAGGCGTTGAAGCGTGCGAACCCACCCTCGGTGAACCGCCTGGCGTCGCCGACCTCGACCAGCAGCTCGGCGACCGACCGGGTGCTCAGCCCCGACAGGTCGCCTAGGGTCGAGCCGCTCTGGTCAACGAGCGCGTCGAGCTGCGCGACCACCTGCTTCTCCTCGAGGTCCAGCGCCTTGATCTGCGTGCGATAGCCGTCGAGCAGCTGCAGGCGCAGCTTCGTCGGCGCGTCGTAGCGCCGGCGGCGGTTGCGTCGTTCGAGCGCCGCGAGCCGTGGCTTGACCGCCTTGGTGTCGGGCAGCTGCTCGCGCAGCTCCAGCGGCAGCTCGCAGAGCAGGTACTCGGCTTCGTTGACGAGGTGCTGGCGGCTGGTGAGGATCGACCGGCGCCGGTTGTGCCACAGGGCGAGCAGCTGGTGGCGCTCGTCGGGGCCCTGCTCCTGGCCGGCGCGCTTGAACGCCTTGGGCAGCAGCGGGTGAGCGAGCACCTCGCGGGCGATCCGCTCGCTGTCGAGCATGTCGGACTTGCCGCGCTGGCGCGCGCGATCAGAGCGGGGTGTGCGGTTCGCGCACACATCGCGCACGTCGTGGCCGCGGCCGATCAGGAACACCGCCGTGTGTCGGCCCCAGCCCGCCGATCCCTCGATCCCCCACCGGGCGATCTGCCCGAACTGCCGCGCCCACGCCTCCAGCTCCCGATGCCCCGCGCCCGAGACGCGGAAGTGCGCCGAGGCCAAGATCCCGCCGCGCGCATCGGCGACCGTCGCGGTCAACGTCCGCTTATGCGGGTCGACCCCGACCACGTTGCCCGCATGATCGGGCGTCATCAGCAAATGCGACGGTCCTGGACCGCGCCTCTTCGCTCCACTCACTTCGACCTCCCAGGGGTAATCTTGTTGGCGGACCGGCCGACAACATCCCGGTAGACGCCCCTTCTCCGGAGGCGAACGCTCCTATCAGGTCAGACCGATCCCTCGAAGGCACGAACCGAGGCCGACACTTCGTGCGGAAGACACCCCTCGCCGGGAGTCAGATCGCTTTCGAGCCAGACCTCGGTTCAGCCTTCGAGCCTAACGCGGACCGTCGCCCACGCTGGCAACCGGAATTGAACACCGGGATCGCTTTCAGCCCACCGTCGTCTGGCAGCGGGCGATAGCTTGGGCGACGCGGCGATGTCGCGGCGGGGCAGGAATGGCGCGATCGGATTGCCACGATTGCGATCACGCGCCCACCTGCGACCACATCGCCGCACCTGGCGCCGACGCAGACGCGGCCTCATGCTTGCTCGATCGGCCTCGAGCCGCTCGCCAGCAAACGCGCTGAGTGTCGCCCCCTGCGGGAGGAGGCGTCCACGCTAACCCTTGCGCCGCTACCGAGTTGGAACGATCTCGAGAGCATTGCTGCGGTCTGACCTGATTACCGCAACGACAACGGAGCAGGTGTCTCTGCTGACGAATGGAGGAACCTGCTCGTCGCCATCTGCGAGACCCGCCCCGTCGTCGGCCCAGCCTTCGTCGAGACCGTCGGCCCCGGAGTAGTTCGCTGTCATGAATGCAGGGCAGACGCCACCTACACTTGCCGGACCATTCCGGAGACCCGCTGTTTTCGAGAGCAGGTCTCGGCCCGCTGCGCCGCCCGCACCTGCTATGCGCGGCCTGGAGGGCACACGGCCGTCGGGCAGCGGAGACGCGCCTCCATCACCGAGCGGGGCTCTGGCTTCGCGGGAGCGGAGGGCGCGGCGCGCCCCGCTGGCCGCGC
>DATMGZ010000014.1:0-29716 GCA_035555155.1 Solirubrobacteraceae bacterium
GGCGTTGCGCGCTACCCGCTGTCGCGGCGACGAATGACTGGTCCGAACCTTCCGCCGATCCGTCGTGGGACCCAGGCGTCCCGGTGGTAGCTGTAGCGAAACAGGGGCCGCAGGATGAGAAAGACCGCAGGTGGTACTTCGTGGCGTGGGCGCGGAGAAGTTCGTCGTCGACCGTGAGGAACTTCTCGTAATGCTTGGACTTCACCCTGGCACGCCAACCCTTCTCAACGGGTCCCTTCGCGGGGACTGGTTCAGCTGGGTCGTGACTCCCGACGAGCCTCGGGTTAGGGTGGCTCCCCTAGGGCGTGATATGGACCCTAGGTGTCGTTAACTATACCGGCGCCGCGGTCACCTCTCGCGCCCGCGACTACGGTCCGGCGACCCGCCGCCCAATTGGCCAACGGCCGTTTCGCTGGCCGAAACCCCGCCGAATCGCCGCAATCCGCGGCAATCCGAGGAGACTCCCCGGGAACGCCGAAGGGCGCGAATCACCCGTGAATCCGGGGAGTTCGCGCCCTCCGAGCCGATCTCTAGCCGCGCCTCCGGAGCGAAAGGTCGCAGGTTCAAATCCTGCCGGGCGCGTGACGTGGCCGGTCGCGCTGCCGGGCGCGTGACGGAGCCGGTCGCGCAACCACGCCGTCGCGAGCACTCATCGTCCGGGGTGCGTGCCATCTCGCGCCCGTTGCTTCAACGCTTCGCGACATCGGCCGATAACTCTCGTGAAGGGGCGCGGCTCCCTCCGAGAGCCTCCCCGGGCGTGATGCCCGGGGAGGAGTCGCCGCGACGCTGCGAGGCAATCGCCAAACCGCTCGGACAGGCCGCGCGGCCCGGCCGGGCCGCTGGATCGGGGGGAGGTCGGCCGGCCGGGTATCCCCGCATGTCGACAAGGGGGCGCGTCGCACACGCGGGACCGCGCGTCCCCACGCTAGGCGCGCGCCTGCACCCGCGCAACGGTCGTGTCGGGTAGGAAACGTCACGAACATGCCATCGCGGCGGGGCGAACCGTGCCGAGACTCGCCGGCCGCCCTCGATGGGCAACCACGATCGTTCGCCGCGCAACTACATCGGTCGGGGCGCCGTCAGCCCCGACCTTCGGCCGCCGCGCCCCTACGCCCGCCCGTGGTGGACGGCCTCGATGTTGTGCCCGTCGGGGTCGAGCACGAACGCGCCGTAGTAGTCCTCGGAGTACTCGGGGCGCAGCCCCGGAGGCCCGTTGTCGCGTCCGCCGGCGGCCAAGGCGGCGGCGTAGAACTCGTCGACCTGCTCGCGGCGGTCGGCGGCGAAGGCGACGTGCGAGGGCGACTCGGTCCCGTACGCGGTGGAGATCGCGAAGTCGGTGGCCTCCTCGAGCCCGAACTCGACCTCGTGGGTGCCCTCCCGCCAGGTGCCGATCTCGGCGAACCCGAGCGGGGTGAGCACGTGGCGGTAGAAGTCGCGGGAGCGCGCCAGGTCGCTCACGCCGATGGTGATGTGGTCGATCACGACACGCCGCCGGGGCATGGCCGCGACTCTAGTGGTTCCAGTGGGCACCACGCGCGCCCTCCCTGCCGCCGCCCACCACGAACCCACGCC
The DNA here is from genome assembly GCA_035555155.1 of Solirubrobacteraceae bacterium. Taxonomy (GTDB): domain Bacteria; phylum Actinomycetota; class Thermoleophilia; order Solirubrobacterales; family Solirubrobacteraceae; genus Palsa-465. The sequence continues at coordinate 1,573 of DATMGZ010000014.1, forward strand.
ACGAGCCGGCGCTCCGCTCTTCAGACCAGCCGCCCGACGTCCTGCTCGAGCTCGCCGCCGAGCACCTCCAGCTCGTGCAGCACCGGCCGCTTGAACGTGCTGCCCGAGCGCAGGGTCGCGAGCGCGCAGGCCAGGAAGCAGGCGGCCCCGAGCGCGGTGTTGACGTTGGCGGCGGCGAGATCGACGATCGAGCCCGTGGTGGGCACGACGTACCCCGCGATGGCCGAGATGCCGAAGAAGATGCAGCCGAGCAGGTTCACGCCCGGCTGCCACCATCCCTGGCTACCGCGCGCGGGCAGCCAGCCGCGTCGGGCCGAGGCGCGGTAGGCGATCACGCCCGAGACCAGGAAGCAGACCGAGCCGAACGCATCGGGGCGCCACACGAGCTTGTCGTAGTTGGAATCCGACAGCGCGGTGCTCATGCCCTGATAGGTGGTCAGGTTGAAGAACAGGGTGCCCGCCGACTGGACGATCGCCGCCCACCACGCCGCGCGCCCGGCCCCGGGCGCGCGGCGGCCGGCGAAGGCGAGCCAGGACTGAATTGCGCCGCCGGCGGTGAACAGGATCGAGCCGACGAAGAACGTGATGCCGTCCGCGGCGGCTCCGACCAGCTGGGCGTAGCCCGGGAACGGCCCGATCAGGAAGCACGTCGATCCGAGCGCGAAGCACAGCGCCATCCAGCGATCACGGTTCATGCCGGGGCTCGGAACGGCGGCGTGGTCTGGGGCCGTCGATGCGGCGTGGTCTGCCATCGGGGCGCACTATCACCGCCCCGGTGCGCGACCTGCATCATCCCAACCGGATGAAGCCGCCGGCCCGCGAGCGGTCCGGTTCGCCGAGGTCACTCAGGTCACCTCGCCCGCGAAACGGATGGCGGCCGTCCCGGGCGTCTGTCAGGATCGCCTCAACCATGGAACATGAACACACTCAACACATCGCCGCACCGCCGGATCAGGTGTTTGCCGTCCTGGGGGACCTCAAACGGTTGCCCGAGTTCGTTCCGCAGATGACCGGTGCCTACGCCGGTGACGGGGACTCCGTCACCGTCGATGCACGCTACGAGGGCCACACCCAGCACGGTGAGGGGTGGTTCCGCAAGGACGAGGACCGCCATCGCGTCGAGTGGGGCTCACGGTCGACTGAGTACCACGGCTGGATGCAGGTGGATGCCGACGGTGACGGCTCGCGCCTGACGCTGTTCCTCGCCACGTCGCGCGGCGACGCTCCCGACCAAGAGGTGATGGGCACGCTCGACGCCATCCGCCGCTTGGTCGAGGCGCAGATCTGACCGCCCGGCGCACGCCCGATCAGCGGACGAAGCCGTCCCCGACCGGGGACGGCTTCGCGCGTTCACCCCCGGGATCGTCAGCCGAGGAACGGCTTGAGTTTCTTGACCGTGTTGGGGATCGTGTCGGTCTTCGGCAGCGACGGCAGCACGCCGTGGCCACCGAGGTTGCCGGCGGGGCCGGCACCGGCAGCAGCGTCGAAGAAGCTGAAGTGCGTCGCCTCGTTGGCCGCGACCTTCGCGGCGATCACCTTCAGGTCCGTCGAGCTGAGGGTCTTGACCGCACCGAGGTAGGCCTCGACGAACGCCGTCTTGAGGACGACACCCGTGTTGAGCAGCGACTGACCGGTCTTGGTCGCGCTCGGCGGGATCGCGAATTTCAGGTTCTTCGGGTCTTCGACCCGAGCGCAGCGATGTGAAGAAACTTAGAGCGGGCGGCCCCCGGAGCTCACGGCCCGGCGGTGGGCGCGACCTTGGCCGGAACGCCGGCCGGCGCGACCGGATCACGCGGCGCCGCGTCACCGGCCGCTGCGGGGTCCGGTGTCGAGCGGGCGGCCAGCGCCGTGCCGGCCGCGCACGACCCGAGGCTGGCCAGCGCGGCCAGGATGATCGCGGCCCCTTCCCCCGCCCGCAGCACGTGCGAGCTCAGCCCGAGCTTGACCACCGCCGCGGGAACGCCGAGCTGAGCGCTGACGATCAGCCCGGTCCACATCGGCGTGCGGACGATCCCGGCACCGACGAGGTGGGCCACGAGGATGCCCACGATCAGCGCACCGGTGAGCTCGAGCTCGGTCGGATTCTGGACCAGCGCGCGCACGTCGAGACTGGCGCCGAGCACCACGAAGAAGATCGGGACGAGGAAGCCGGCGCCGACGCCCGAGACCTGCTCGGAGAGCCGTGCCGGGCCACCTTCGTAGGCGACGAGGAGCCCGGCGGCGAAGCCCGCGATCATGATGCTCGTGCCGATGCCCTCGGCGATGGCGCAGAGGCCGAACAGCGCGATCAGCGCGAAGCGCAGATCGAGCGCCCAGGCCTTGCGCCCGGACTGGCCCCGGATGTTGCGTACCTCCCTTCGGCGCTGCAGCAGACGCACGCCGAGCAGGACGATGGCCGCGCCGGCGGCGACGGCGAGCACACCGAGGCCGGCCGTGAGCGCCTTGGAGGGATTCATCACCAGCGGAACGGCGACGATCGTGGCGACATCGGCGACCGTCACCCAGGCCATCGCGAGCAGCGCCCGGTCGGCGCCCACGCCGGCCTCCTGGAGCGCGGGGAGCACGATCGCGGCCGACCCGGTGGCCAGCAGGATCGCCCAGATCGCCGGGTGACCGACCCCGAGTCCGCGCGCGATCAGCAGGCCTCCCCCGACCCCCACCACGGCGCTCGCGGCCACCGCCACGGCCCCCTTGCGCAGCGACCCGAGCAGCGCCCGGTTGCGCAGCGGCACGTGCATCCCCGCCACCATCATCAGCACCGCGAACCCCATCGTGCCCAGGAACGCGATCGTCGGATTGTCCGCCTTGATCAGCCCGGCGCCGGTCTTGCCGAGCGCGATCCCGGCCAGCAGCTCGCCGACCACGACCGGGATCAGGACCCGGCGCGAGGACGCCAGCAACGGCCCGAGCAGGCCCGCGACGATGATCAAGGTGATCTGACCGAAGCTGACCATCCGACTGACCATACGTCACGGTGCCGACGCCCGCGATGGTGAAATGGCTCCGCCCTTCGGGCTCCGCCGGGTTTTCTGGTTCGTTCACATCGGGCGGCGTAGTCTCGTCTCATGTTCCTATTTCGTCACAAGGCCGCCATGGTCGACCCGTCCGAAGCCCTGCCCGGACGGGATCGCGCCATGCGCGTGGCACCGCAACACTTCGTGCTGGGCACGCCGCTTCAGCCCCCCTTCCGTGAGGGGTATGAGCGCGCGATCGTCGGGATGGGCTGCTTCTGGGGCGCCGAGCGGGTGTTCTGGCAGGCACCCGGCGTCTACACGACCGCCGTCGGCTACGGGGGCGGGTTCACGCCGAACCCGACCTACGAGGAGGTCTGCAGCGGCCGCACCGGCCACACCGAGGCCGTGCTCGTTGTGTTCGACCCGGCGAAGACCTCATACGCCGAGATCCTGAGGCTGTTCTGGGAGAACCACGACCCGACCCAGGGCATGCGCCAGGGCAACGACGTGGGCACGCAGTACCGCTCGGCGATCCTGTGGACCAGCGACGAGCAGCGCGCCGTCGCCGAGGCCTCCAAGGCCGGCTACGGCGAGCAGCTGCGGGCCGCCGGCTACGCCGACATCACGACCGACCTCGAGCCCGCGGGCGAGTTCTATTACGCCGAGGACTACCACCAGCAGTACCTGGCCAAGAACCCGAACGGCTACTGCGGTCTCGGCGGCACGGGCGTCAGCTGCCCGGTCGGGTTGAGCTCGACGCCGGCCGGCTGAGACGGTGGGCGCGCTCGCGCCGCCCACCCTCGACGATCCGCGACGCGGTTCAGCCGCCGGCGACGGCGGGCAGAATCGTGACCTCGTCGCCCTCGGAGACCGGCGTGTCGAGCCCATCGAGAAAGCGGATGTCCTCGCCGCCCACGTACACGTTGACGAAGCGCCGCAGGCCGCCGTCTTCGGCGATCCGAACCCGCAGCTCACCGAAGCGGGCATAGAGGGCGTCGAGCACCTCGCCGACGGTGGCGCCGTCGACGGTCGCGGTGGCCGCGCCGTCGGTCGCGGCCCGTAGCTGGGTCGGGATCTTGACTGTGACCGCCATCGTCGTCCGCTACGCCGCCACCGCGTCGGCCGCGGCAGCCTGCTCGAAGGACGCCAGCGACGCATCGATCTCCCACGTCTCGAACGTCCCGCGGACGCAGTCGAGCGTCTTCAGGCCCTCACCCGTGATCACCGCGACAACGCGCTCGGAGGGATCGATATCGCCGCGTTCGGCGAGTTTGGCCAGCACGGCCACGGTCACGCCGCCGGCGGTCTCGGTGAAGATCCCCGTCGTCTCCGCGAGCAGCCGGATCCCCAGCTTGAGCTCGTCGTCGGTGACCGAGTCGATCGAGCCCCCCGTGCGACGGGCGAGATCGAGCGCGTAGGGACCGTCGGCCGGATTGCCGATCGCCAGCGATTTGGCGATCGTGTCCGGCTTGACCGGGCGGCACACGTCCTGGCCGGCCTCGAACGCCGTCGCCACCGGCGAGCAGCCGGCCGCCTGCGCGCCGTTCATGATCGGCAGCTCACCCGAGAGCAGCCCCGCCTCGGTCCACTCCTCGAATCCCCGGGCCAGTTTCGTGAACAGCGATCCGGAGGCGATCGGGCAGACGATGCGATCGGGGATCTCGAAGCCGAGCTGCTCGGCGATCTCGAACGACAGCGTCTTTGAGCCCTCGGCGTAGTACGGACGCATGTTGATGTTCACGAACGCCCAGTCGTGTTCGCCGGACAGCTCGGTGCACAGACGGTTGACGTCGTCGTAGTTGCCGCGGACCGCGACGAGATGCGTCCCGTACACGCCGGTGGCGAGGATCTTCTGCTCCTCGAGGTCCGACGGGATGAACACGTAGCTCTCGAGTCCGGCCGCCGCGGCGTGCGCGGCCACGGCGTTGGCCAGATTGCCGGTCGACGCGCAGGCGATCGTCTCGAACCCGAGCTCGCGCGCCCGCGCCAGCGCCACCGCCACGACCCGGTCCTTGAACGAGTGCGTCGGATTGGCGGCATCGTTCTTGATCCACACCTCACGCAGGCCGAGACGCTCGGCCAATCGGTCGGCGCGCAAGAGCGGCGTCCAACCCGCCGGCAGCAGGCCCTTCGGCGGCGCCGACAGCGGCAGGAAGTCGGCGTAGCGCCAGATCGAGTGGGGGCCGGCCTGGATGCGCCGTTTCAGCTCGTCGGCATCGGTGTCGGCGCGCGACGCGTAGGCGACCTCGAGCGGCCCGAAGCACCGCTCGCACACGTATCTGGCGTCAAGCGGATAGGTGGTCTTGCACTCTTTGCAGCGAAGAGACTCTGGCGGCATATGTCAAGAAACCTCCGCCGGGGTCTGTGGTCGGAGGCCCTTGTGAAACCGCCCTTTCCACATCTCCCAGGCCTTGTTGTTGGAGCCTGATGGAATTGGCACCTTTCCCTCTCGGGAGGTTGCCGGGGTCTCGTAGGGCCATATCCCTCCACCCCTCTGGATGCGTACTGCTATGTGGCGCGGAGTATAGCCAGAGGTTCGGCAGGGTGGCAAGATGCTCGAGCGCGCCCGCGGCGGCGCTCATCTGTGAGGCCTGCGCGTAACGACCGTCACATGGCGGTGTTCAGGTGATGCGCATGGCCGCCACCTCAACGGATCCGGTGCAGCGTCTCGAGGCGTCGCTCGCGCTCGGCGCGAGCGCTCCCAGCAAGCGCATGCTGATGATCGTCAACCCGTACGCGACGACAGTCTCGGACCGTCTCAGGAACCTCGTCGTCTACGCGCTCCGGGGACGCTACAAGGTCGATGCGATCGACACCGAGGCACGCGGGCACGCCACCGAGCTGTGTCGCGAGGCCGCTCAGGAGGGCTACGACGTCGTCGTCGCGTTCGGTGGCGACGGGACCGTCAACGAGGCGGCCAACGGTCTGGTGGGGTCCGACACGCCGCTGAGCTGCCTGCCCGGCGGCCGCACGAACGTCTACTGCCGGATGCTCGGCATCCCCACCGATCCCGTCGACGCGACCGAGCACCTGCTGCGGATCGCCGACGAATGGCATCCCCGCCGGGTCGACATCGCCCGCGTCAACGAGCGCTATTTCACCTTCTCGGCCGGCGTCGGCCTCGATGCCAGCGTGGTCGAGCGGGTTGACGCCCATCCCCGGCTCAAGGCGCGCGTGGGCGAGTGGTACTACACGTGGACCGGCGTGCAGACGTTCCTGCGCCGCTATCTCGTCCGGCCCCCGCGGCTCGAGATCGAGGTCGGCTCCCAGCGCTTCTCGGGCGTGACGGCGATCATCCAGAACGCCGATCCGTACACGTATTTCGGCGACCGTTCCGTCCACCTCGCCGAGGGGGCGGCGCTCGACAGCCGCGACCTCTCGGGCGTTGTGCTCACCCGCGCGAACCCGATCGACGTCCCCACCATCACCTGGCGGGCGCTGCTCGGCGGGCCCAAGCTCGCCGGCCACCGCCGGGTGCGCGCGTTCAACGGGGCGACCCACCTGCGCATCCGCTCCATCGACGGCCGCCCGCTGCCCCTCCAGGTCGACGGCGACTACATCGGTGAAGCGCCCGGGGCCGCCTTCTCGGTGATCCCGCAGGGCATCGCCGTCGTGTCGTGACGTTCGTCCAGTGTTGCGATACGGGGACTCGGTGGCACCGAGAGTGGTGCCAGGTGGATGCTGCGCAAGGACGCAGGAGCCGACGCGCAGCAGCGCTGCGCGAGGCGACGAGGACACAGCGCTGCGCCGCCGGGGGCCGCTCGAATGCCGGCGAATCCCCGAATCGCGGCACAAGCCCGGTGGACCGCCGGCGCCGGCACGCCTATCATCGCCGCGGTCGTGAGACGCGCCGCCCCCCTGATCGCCGCCCTGGCGCTCCTCATCCCCGCGCTGGTGGCCGCCCACCCCCTTCCGGGCGCTCCGCGCTGCCGCGTGTTCCCGGCTGACAACGCGTGGAATCAGCGCGTCGACCGGCTGCCGGTGGCCCGGAACTCGGCCGCGCCGATCGCGTCCATCGGTCTCGGCGCGCCCGTCCATCCCGACTTCGGCGCCGGCCTCTATGACGGCGAGCCGATCGGGATCCCGTTCGCCGTCGTGTCCGCCCGCACCCGGCGGGTGCCGGTCAGCTTCCAGTACGCCGGTGAGTCCGACGGCCGGCTCTACCCGTTGCCGCGCGGGGTGCCGATCGAGGGCGGCTACGGATCCAGCGGCGACCGGCACGTGATCGTCGTGGATCGCAGCACGTGCCGGGATTACGAGCTCTACGCCGCCCACCCGCGGCACGGGGGTGCGAGCTGGACCGCCGGGTCGGGCGCGATCTTCAACCTCCGCTCCGACCACCTGCGGCCGAGGGGTTGGACCTCGGCCGACGCCGCCGGGCTTCCGATCCTGCCCGGCCTCGCGCGCTACGACGAGGTGGCTGCGGGCTCGATCGACCACGCGCTGCGCTTCACGGCGCCCGACACGCGGATGGCCTACGTGTATCCGGCCCGGCACTACGCCTCCTCCTCGCGCGATCCGTCGCTGCCGCCGATGGGCCTGCGTGTGCGTCTGAAGGCGAGCGTCGACATCTCGCGTCTGCCCCGCCAGGCGCGCGTGGTCGCGACGGCGCTCAAGCGCTACGGGATGATCCTGGCCGACAACGGCTCGCCGTGGTACATCTCGGGCGCGCCCGATCCGCGCTGGAACAACGACGCCCTGCACCTGCTCGACGAGCTGAGCGGTCGCGACTTCGAGGTCGTGAACACCAGCTCGCTGCCCCACCCGGGCGGCTGAGCCGCGAAGCTCGGGCGGCCGGACACCCGTCAGGGGCGAAGCTCACGGCGACCCGGTTTGGGGGGGCGAATTCCGCGGGCCGCGCAGCTCTGGATGCCGTGACACCTGGCCTGCGGCTGACCGACCGCGACGCACAGCTGCTCGAGTTCGCCGCCGAGCACCGGCTCGTGCTCGCCGTGCACGCGCAGGCGCTGGTCGGGACCTCGCACGACGCGGCGGAGCGCCGCCTCCGGATGCTGGCCGGCGCGGGGCTGCTCGTCCGTCGAGCCCGGTTCCAGGGACAGCCGGGCTGTTTCCACATCACGAAGCGGGGGCTGGCCGCGACCGGCAGCGAGCTTCCGGTCCCGCGCGAGGATCTCCGCTGCTACGCCCACGACGTCGGCATCGCCTGGCTGTGGCTGGCCGCCGCCCGTGGCGCGTTGGGTCCCACGCGCGCGATCGTGAGCGAGCGCCGGATGCGCTCACTCGACGGCGCGGCGGAGCCCGACGCGGAGCGTCATGGCGTGCGGCTCGGCGGCCTCGGTCCCGGGGGCCTCGAGCGCCGGCACTACCCCGACCTGTTGCTGATCCGGCCCGACGGCTCCCGCGTGGCGATCGAGCTCGAGCTCTCGGCCAAGGGGCGCGTGCGTCGCGAGGGCATCCTCGCGGCCTACGGAGCCGATCCTCGCATCCGGTCCGTGCTGTATCTGACCGATCGCCCTGCGGTGGCCCGCACGATCAGCTCCTCAGCCGCCGGCCTCGGGCTGGCGAGCATCGTGCATGTCCAGCGGTTGAGCTGGGGCGGACCGCGTCCCGGCCTCACGCGCGAGGCGCGGGCGTTGGCGCGCACGCGCGAGCCTGAGCGGGCGGTGGCCCGATGAGGGCGGCGCCTGATCGCCGCTGGCGCCCGTACTGGGTGTTGGTGATCATCCCACTGCTGTTGCTCTCCCCGCCGGCCTGGGTCTCCGTCGCGGCGCTCGCCGGCGCGGCCGGGGCTACGCTGCTCGCCGCTCGGGTCGCGACCGGGCGCGCCACGTCCGTCGCCGCGCCCCGATCCGACGGCGTGCTGCTCGGCTCCGAGCGCGCGGGTCCGGGTGGAGAGCGGCGCCGCAGCGGGCCCGTCTTCCTGACCGACCGCCAGCTGTCTGCCCATGCCCTGATCCTCGGCGCCAGCGGCGCCGGCAAGTCGACCACGCTCTTGCGCATCCTCACCGACACCATCCGGCGCGGCCTGCCGGTGGTGGCGATCGACCTCAAGGGCTCGCCCGCGTTCGTGAACGCCCTCGGCGACGCCGCCGCGGCGGCGGGCCGCGAATTCGCGCTGTGGACGCCCGACGGCCCGAACCACTGGAACCCGCTCGCCCACGGCAATGCGACCGAGCTCAAGGACAAGCTGATCGCCACCGAGCGGTTCACCGAGCCCCACTACCAACGGGCCGCCGAGCGCTACGTCCAGACGGTCCTGCAGGTCCTGCTCGCGCGCGACTCGGATACCGCACCGACGCTCTCCGATGTGGTCGCGCTGATGGACCCGCGGCGGCTGGCCGCGAGCCTACGGGCGGCGCCGCAACCGCTGGCGCAGCGTGTCCAGGACTACGTCTCGACGCTGTCCCCCGACCAACTGAGCGCGATCCGCGGACTCGGCACCCGCCTGGCGATCATCAGCGAATCGCACACCGGCGCCTACCTCGGTCCCGGCGCCGGCCGGTCGGTCGACCTGCGCGCGGCGCTGGCCGGCACGCAGGTCGTCGCCTTCAGCCTGAACTCGAGCACGTACGGCAAGCTCGCCGCCCAGCTCGGCACGCTGGTGATCCAGGACCTCGTCACCGCTGTCGGGCACCGGCTGCAGGCTCCCGGCGGCGCTCGCGCCCTGCTCGCGATCGACGAGTTCTCGGCGCTGGGGAGCGACAACACGATCGCCCTGCTCGCGCGGGGCCGCGAGGCGGGCGCAAGCGTGCTGCTCGCCACGCAGGAGCTCGCCGACCTCGATCGCGCCGCCCGGGGACTGCGCGATCAGGTGCTGGGCAACACCGCGGTCAAGATCGCCCATCGCCAGGACGTCCCCGCCTCCGCTCAGGCGATCGCGCAGATGGCCGGGACCGAGACGGTGTGGGAGCACACCCACCGGATCGCCCGCCGGCCCCTGCTCGGAGCCCACGACACCGGCGCCGGCACGCGCCGTGAGGTCGAGCGCTTCGTGATCCATCCCAACGTGATCAGGACGCTGCCCACCGGCGAGGCGGTGCTGATCACGAAGCTGCCGCGCGCGCAGGCCCGCACCGTGCGCGTCCTGCCGCCACCCGCACGTGGCCCGATCGCGCGGCCGCCGCCGGCGCATGGCGGCGGGATCGAGCGCGACTGAGCCGACGGCCGGTTCGGATCGCGCCGTCGAGCGACGCGATCCGGCGGCGGCGCCAGTCGGTTACTCGCCCCAGTGAATGGGGCTGGCCACCGCGGCCTGGGCCGCCGCGACGCGCGCCACCGGCACGCGGAACGGTGAGCAGGACACGTAGTCCAGGCCGGCGCTGTGGAAGAAGGCGATCGACTCCGGATCGCCGCCGTGCTCGCCGCAGATCCCCAACCCCAGCTTCAGGTGGTTCTTGCGACCAAGCCACCCGGCCATCATCACCAGCTGGCCGATTCCCGGTGCGTCGATCGTCTCGAACGGAGAGCGGTCGAGGATCCCCTTGTCGACGTACGGGCTGACGATGCTGCCCTCGATGTCGTCACGAGAGAACCCGAGCCCGGTCTGGGTCAGGTCGTTGGTGCCGAACGAGAAGAAGTCCGCGTGCTCGGCGATCCGGTCGGCGAGCAGGCAGGCCCGCGGCAGCTCGATCATCGAGCCGACGAGGTAGTCCTTGCCGACGTGGAGCCCTTCCTCCGCGGCCACCCGCTCGATCAGCTCGCGCACGACCTCGAGCTCGCGCTCGTAGGCGACGAGCGGAACCATGATCTCTAGGTGCGGCGTCGCGCCCGTCCGCTCTCGCACCGCGACCGCGGCGCGCGTGATCGCCCGCACCTGCATCTCGTAGATGTCCGGATACAGGATGCCCAGGCGGCACCCGCGGGTACCCAGCATCGGGTTGACCTCCTCGAGCGAGCCGACCCGCTCGAGCAACGCTTCGAGCTTCTTCACGTCCTCCTCGGAGCCCGTGTGCCGGGCGCGCTCGAGCTCGACGCTCAGCTCCGTCCGCGAGGGAAGGAACTCGTGCAGCGGCGGATCGAGCAGGCGGATCGTCACCGGCAGCCCCGCCATCTCCTCGAACAGGCCCTCAAAGTCACCCTGTTGCAGCGGCAGCAGCGCGTCCAGCGCTGCCTCGCGGTTCTCGACGGTGTCGGCGAGGATCATCTCGCGCATCTTCGGCACGCGGTCGGAGGCCATGAACATGTGCTCGGTCCGGCACAGCCCGATTCCCTCGGCGCCGTATTCGTGGGCCTTGCGGGCGTCCTCGGGCGTGTCGGCGTTCGTGCGCACGCCGAGGCGCCGCAACTTGTCCGCCCAGCCGAGAATGCGGCGGAAGTCGTCGGTCATCTCGGGCGCCACGACCGGCACCTCGTCGGTCGTGATCGCACCCGTCGTGCCGTCGATGCCGATGTGATCGCCTTCGCGGATCACGATCCCGTCGACGTGGATCACGCCGCGGGCGACGTCGACCTCGAGCTGAGAGGCGCCGACCACGCAGGGGCGGCCCATGCCGCGGGCCACGAGCGCGGCGTGCGAGGCCTTGCCGCCCTCGGAGGTGAGGATTCCCTTGGCGGCGTGGAATCCGGCCACGTCCTCGGCTTCGGTGAACGGACGCACGAGCACGACCGAGCGACCCTGCTCTGCCGCAAGGACAGCCGAGACGGCCGTGAACACGACCTCTCCCTGGCCCGCGCCGGGCGACGCGGGGACGCCGTGCGCGACCACCGTGTAGTCCACGGCGGGGTCGAAGGTCGGGTGCAGGAGCGCCTCGAGCTTGGCGGCGTCGAGCGTGGCCAGCGCCTGGGCCTCGCTCAGCAGGCCCTCGTCGACCGCGTCGCAGGCGAACCTGAGCCCAGCCTGCGCGGGGCGCTTGGCCACGCGCGTCTGGAGCATGAACAGGCGGCCGTCCTCGATCGTGAACTCCGTGTCCTGCATGTCGCCGTAGTGGCGCTCGAGCTTGCTCAGGATCTCCATCAGCGTGGTGTGGGCCTCGGGCATCAGCTGTGCGAGGTCCTTGAGGTCCTGCGTGTTGCGCACGCCGCTGACCACGTCCTCGCCCTGGGCGTTGATCAGGAAGTCGCCCGAGGGCTCGGGGCCACCGGTGATCTCGTCGCGGGAGAACGCAACCCCGGATCCGGACGTGTCGCCCTTGTTGCCGAACACCATCTGCTGCACGTTGACGGCGGTGCCCCAGTCGTCGGGGATCTTGTTGATCCGCCGGTACGCGGTGGCGCGCTCGCCGCGCCAGGAGTCGAACACGGCCCGTACGGCCGCGTCGAGCTGCTGGCGCGGATCCTGCGGGAAGTCCTCGCCGGTGTTCTCCTTCAGCAGCACCTTGAAGCGCTCGACCAGCTCCTGTAGGTCCTCCACGGTGAGATCGGTGTCCATCTTCACGCCGCGCGCCTTCTTGACCGCTTCGATCGCCGCCTCGAGCTTGTCGCCGGGCACGCCGCGGACGACGTTGGCGAACATCTGCACCAGCCGCCGGTAGGAGTCCCAGGCGAACCGGGGGTTGCCGGTCACCTTGGCCAGGCCCGAGACCGATTCATCGGTCAGGCCCAGGTTGAGCACCGTGTCCATCATCCCGGGCATCGACGCCCGAGCACCCGAGCGCACGGAGACCAGGAGCGGGTCGTGGGCGTCGCCGAGCTGTCGTCCCGCGGCGTGCTCGAGGCGCTCGAGGGCGGCATCGATCTGATCCTGCAGACCAGCCGGATAGACACGATCGGAGCCCATGTAGGCGACGCACGCCTCGGTCGTGATCGTGAACCCGGCGGGGACACGACTGGCGCCGAGAATGCGCGTCATCTCCGCGACATTGGCGCCTTTTCCTCCGAGCAGGTCGCGCATCTCGCGAGAGCCTTCGGCGAAGTCATATACGTACTTGCGTTTTCTCTTGGACACGGTTCCTCACTCAGCCTCATGGACGGTGCACGACGGTCGTTTCAGCATATTGCGACGATTGGCACGCGATTCGTTAATCTGGGGCCCACGTTCGGAGCGCGGGACCGGAGTGGAGGATCGATGCGTCCAGGGGCGACGGTCGGGAGCGGTCCGATGACCGGCATCCTCGACGGCATGCCCTGTCGCGGTGGCGGCTCGACGCCGGTGTCGGCCGGCCGGCGGGGGCGCGCGATCGCTCAGCCGGCGCCCGGGGTGACCCGGTAGGCGTCGAACACGGCGTCGATGTTGCGCAGGCGGTTGATCGTCTGGTCGAGCGTGCGGGTGTCCCCCACCTCGACCACGAACCGATTCTTGACCATCGGGTGGTTGACGGTGCAGCGCGCCTCGAGGATGTTGACCCCGCCCTCGGCGAAGGTCCGCGACATGTCCTCGAGCAGGCGGTGGCGATCCCATCCGTCGACCTCGATCTCGACCCGGAACGACGTCTCGGCGTCTCCGTCCCACGACACCGGTGTGAAGCGGTCCGGATCCTTTTTCAGCACGGCGACGTTGGGACAGTCGTCGCGATGGATCGTGATCCCCCGCCCGAGCGAGATGTAGCCCACGATCGGGTCGCCGGGGACCGGACGGCAGCACTTGGCCATCCGCAGCATCACCTCGTCGATCCCGTCGACGGAGATCCCGTAGCGCGAGGACGAGGTCGTCGGCCGCGAGCGGCGCCGCCGCGTCTGCAGCAGATCATCGGCCGCCGTCGGCTCCGACTCGGCCGCCTCGCCCTGCTTGAGGCGCTGCATCACCTTGTTGACGACGATCTTGGCCGAGATCTTGGCCCCGCCAAGCGCGATGTAGAAGTCGTCGGCCTTGCGGAACCCCATCTCGCGGATCACATCGGCCAGCAACGGTGAGCCGACGATCTTCTGTGCCGGCAGGCCCTGCTTCTTGAGGTGCTCCTGAAGCAGCTCTCGGCCGGTGTGCTCGGTGTCCTTGCGCGACTCGGCCTTGAACCACGCCTTGATCTTGTTGCGCGCGCGGGTCGTCTTGACCAGCGCCAGCCAGTCGCGCGACGGCCCCCGCTCGCGCTTGGAGGTGAGCACCTCGACGATCTCGCCCGAGCGCAGCTGGTAGGACAGCGGCACGATCTTGCCGTTCACCTTCGCACCCACGCACCGGTGCCCGACGTCTGTGTGGATCTCGTAGGCGAAGTCGAGCGGAGTCGCACCTGCGGCGAGGGACTTGACCTCGCCCTTGGGCGTGAACACGAACACCTCGTCCTCGAATAGGTCGACCTTGAGCGTCTCCATGAACTCACGCGGATCCGACAGGTCCTGCTGCCAGTCGAGCAGCGAGCGCAGCCACTTGAGCCGGCTCTCGGTGTCCCGCGGGCCGCCGGCCGGGTTGGCCTTGGCCTTGCCCCCGGAGCCGTCCTCCTTGTACATCCAGTGCGCGGCGATCCCGAACTCGGCCAGATCGTGCATCTCCCGCGTCCGGATCTGGATCTCGAGCGGCCGTCCCTCGGGGCCAATCACCGTCGTGTGCAGCGACTGGTACATGTTGAACTTGGGCATCGCGATGAGGTCCTTGAACCGTCCCGGCAGCGGCTTCCACAGCGAATGGATCACCCCGACGGCGCCGTAGGTGTCCTTGACCGAGTTCACGATCACCCGCATCGCGGTCAGGTCGTAGATCTCGTTGAACTCGCGGCCCTTCTTGGTCATCTTCGAGTAGATCGAGTAGAAGTGCTTGGCGCGGCCGGAGATCTCGGCTTCGATGCCGAGCTCGTCGAGCTCCTTGGCCAGGTACTCGCCGGCCTGGTTGACGTAGCGCTCCCGCTCGGCGCGCTGCTGCGCGACCAGGCCCTTGATCTCGTTGTACTTGCGCGGGTGCAGCGTCTGGAAGGCGAGGTCCTCGAGCTCCCACTTGATCGCGTGGATACCGAGCCGGTGGGCGATCGGGGCGTAGATGTCGAGCGTCTCGCGCGCCTTGTCCATCTGCTTCTGCTTCGGCATCGCGGCGATCGTGCGCATGTTGTGCAGTCGGTCGGCGAGCTTGATCAGGATGACCCGGATGTCCGTGGCCATCGCGACCATCATCTTGCGGTAATTCTCCGCCTGCGCCTCGTCGCGGGACTGGAAGGTGAGCCCGGTGAGCTTGGTGACGCCGTCGACCAGGCTCGCGATCTCCTCGCCGAACTCCGAGCTCACGTCCTCCAGCGACGCGGTCGTGTCCTCCACCGTGTCGTGCAGCAACGCCGCGCACAGTGTCTCGGTATCCAGCCGCATCCCGGCGCAGATCTTGGCCACGCCGACGGGATGGTTGATGAAGTCCTCCCCGGAGCGCCGCAGCTGGTCGGCGTGCTTGACGCAGGCGTACACGAACGCGTCCTCGACCCGCTGGCGGTCGACCTCGACCGCAGCCTGGTCGGCGTGCTCCTCGACGATCGCGAACAGGTCGCCGAGCAGCCGGCGCTCGGTCGCGGTCAGCTCGGCGCGCTCCACGGTACCGTGGGCCTCGGGGTGCGCGACCCGGTCGACGGCCGGACGCGGAGTCGCGATCAATGTCCCGCCGGCGCCGGCGCCGGCGCCGTTGCCGTCGCCGTCAGCGGCACGCGGCTTGCCTGAGCCCGAGCCTGGCGCGGCATTCCCGGCGTCGGACGCCGACGCGCCGGCGCCGTTGCCCTGTTTGGCGCGCGCAGCCGAGCGACTCAGTCGCTTCGCCGGGGTGTTTCGCTGCTCAGGTATCGCCGTCCGTCCTCATATCGCTGTTCATAGGCCACGTACGCCGCGGAGCGCTCGAGCGCCGTCGGCGCCGAGCCCGCGATGGCCATGGCCGGCAGATCCCGGTTGAGGCTGACGAGCTCCAACTCCGCGAGGACCCTGATCAGCCTGCCGGCCAGCCGTGCCGGTCTTGGATGCCGGGCCTCACCGCGGAGCAGTCGCTCGAGCTCCTCACCGGCCGCTCCATCCCGAGCCCTCAGAGCCCGGTACAGAGAGGCGAGCGAAGCGCGGAGACCGTACTCCAACTCGTGCATCTGCACCGCAAAGCGTAGCTCAGCGGTGCCCCAGGCCAGATGGGTAAAGCGCGGGCTCGCGGCACCAGGCCCCGCGGCCGGACCGCCACCCGCCTCCCGCAGCAGTCCGCCGAACGCGCGACAGGCCGGCGGATCGAGCGCGACGAGCTGATCGAAACCAACCGCGATCGCCGGATCGCGGGCCAACGCGTGGTAGGAGATGAGCGAGAAGCCCCCGGTCCGCGCGGCGAGCCCCTCGAGCCGGCGCGGGACGTCGGCGCACACGGCCAGCACCCCTCCCTCGCACGCGAGCGCATCGGCCAGAACCGCGAGCGGACTCTCGCTGCGCCGGTCGATCACGTTCCGGCCCGGCCCGGTCGTCGCCGGCGCCGGCGCTCCCCCGGGTTCCCCGGCGTCCGGCGCGCCCGGAGCGCCGGCCGCGCGCGGCACGCAGGCCGCGCGCGGCACGCCCGGCGCGCCCGGCGCGCCAGCCGCGCCCGGAACGACCGCCGCGTCGACGGCCGCATCGAGGTCAGCGTCGAGCTCGGCCAGCGCCTCGTACACGTAGTCGACCGGCTCGCCCAGCACCGCGATCGCCTCCGGGGCGCACGGCTGCGCATGGCGCAGCACGAGCCGGGGCTCGACGACGCCGTTCCACAGGTTGCGCTCGAGCCTGAAGCTGGCGTCGAGCGCGGACTCGCCGTCACCGGGGAGGCGTCCGTCGCAGCCGAACGCGACCGCGTGCGCCTGGGCTCCCCCCGAGCGGACCGAGAAGCGCGCGTGCTTGCCCTCGCCCATCGGCCGCAGGTCCCCGAACCGGGCGCCGGGGATCAGCAGTCGCGGTCCGGGATTACCCATCCCGCACGGCTCGAGCCGCTCGAGCTCCTCGGCCAGCGCGAGGCCGAGATCGCATCCGGAGGCGACCGCGTCGACCCGTTCCACCGGCGTCCGCTGCTCGGCGGTCAGAGCCGCCGCGGCATGGGCCTCGATCGCGGAGCGCAGCGCCTCGACGCGATCGGGCATCACCGTCAGCCCGGCCGCCGCCCGGTGGCCGCCGTAGCGGATCATCTCGCCGGCGGCGCTGTGCAGCGCGCCGAGCAGGTCGAACCCGGGGATGCTGCGCCCGGATCCCTGCGCCGCCGCATCCCCGTCGAGCGCGATCAGGATCGCCGGCCGGTGAAACCGCTCGACGATGCGCGAGGCGACGATCCCGATCACGCCGGGGTGCCAGCCCTCAGCCGCCAGGACGTAGGCGCTGCGCTCGCCGAGCCGGGCCACCTGGGCCTCGGCCTCCCACAGGATGCGCTGCTCCACCGCGCGCCGCTCGAGATTGGCGCGGTCGAGCTCGTCTGCGACCTCCGCCGCGCGCCCCTCATCGGTGGTGAGCAGCAGCTCGAGTCCCGCGTCGGCGCGTCGCAGCCGCCCGGCGGCGTTGATCCGCGGGGCGAGCCGGAAACCGAGCGCGGTCGCATTGAGACCGCTCGGGTCGGTGCGCGAGACGGCCATCAGCGCGCGCAGGCCCGGCTTGGCCGTGTTGGCCATCGCGTGCAGTCCCTCCCGCACAAGCCGGCGGTTCTCGCCCTGCAGCGGCACCAGGTCGGCGACGGTGGCGAGCGCGACGAGCTCGATGTCGTCGGCGATCGTCGCCGCGCCGAGCGCCTCGGCAAGCTTGAACGCGACCCCGGTCCCGCACAGGTCCGGGCACGGATAGCCGCACACGGCGGGATGGACGATCGGCGCATCCGGGAGCACGCCGTCGGGCCGGGGCGCGTGGTGGTCGGTGATCACCACGTCCATCCCTGCCGCCCGCGCGGCGGCCGTCTCATCGACCGCGGTGATCCCGCAGTCGACGGTCACGAGCAGTCGCGTGCCCCGCTCGGCCAGCCGCACCACGGTCGCGGGCGCGAGGCCGTAGCCGTCGTCGATCCGGCTCGGCAGGAACCAATCGACGTCGGCGCCGAGCGAGCGCAGGGCGCGGACCAGGATCGCCGTCGCGCACACCCCGTCCACGTCGTAGTCCCCATGAACGGTGATCCGGCTGCCCGCAGCAACATGCCGGCGGATCAGCTCCAGGGCTCGCTCGATGCCCGCGAACGCCGTCGGGTCGTGGGCCTCCTGCGGCTCGAGGAATGCCGCCGCCACCGCCGGATCGGAAAGGCCGCGCCGCACGAGGATCTGCCCCAGCACATGACTCACGCCCAGCCGGCGCTCGAGCTCCAGCGCGGCCGCGAGCTCGTACCCCCGCAGCTGCAGGCGGGGCGCCGGCGGCCGCGGCCCCCGCGCCGTCCCGTCCTCGGCACCCGGGAGCATGCGCAAAGCCGGTGGTGAGGTCGGGGCCGTCGGGGCCGGCGCCGCCGCCGGGGCCGTCGGGGCCGGCGCCGCCGGGGGAGCGGCGGTTCCGGCGGGGGTGCGGACCAGCGCGGCCTCGAACATGGGCGCAGCCTAGGTGCAGCTCCCGACGGACCCGCGCCCCCGACGCCCTTCCGATCCGAAGTGGGCACACGCCGACACGAAGTCGGCACGTCTGGCGCCCCAGGACGCCGGACGCCGGCGAAGCGCTGCAACTCAGTTTCGGGGGCCGGAACTCAGTTGCAGCACTTGCGTCCACAACGAACCGGGACGGCAGCGAGCGAACCCGGAGCCCCAGCCGCGACCCAGCCGCGACCCAGCCGCGACCCAGCCGCGACCCGGCCGCAGCCGGCCGGCGCCGGCGCCGAGCCCGGACCCCTACGGAAGCGGCGGGCCGGCCTCCGGACCGTCGGCCTCGTCGTGGTGGCGGCGGCCGAAGGTGTGCTGCACCCGATCGAGCGAGTGCTCGACGTGACCGGCCTCGCGCTCCATGGCGCCCAGCGGGGCGAGCATGTTGACGCCCCCAGGAGGCTACTCCGCGACTTCGCTGTGCGCGACCATCGGCTCAGGCGAGCCCGGGAGCGCCGGGCTCGCCGGCGCGCTCGCGGCGCAGCCCCTCGTAATAGACGAGCCCGATGCCGATCACCGCACCCGGGATCGCCTCCACCGCGGTCAGGAGGGTCGTGTCGTGACGACCGGGAATCGCGAAGCCGTTGACGATCAGGCCGAACAGGACGGAACCGATCAGGGCGCCGATGAAAGCGCCGACGATCCCGCCCCAGTAGTGGTCGGGCAGCCAGATCGTGAAGTGCCAGATGGCGAGGCCCATCATCACCCAGGCGAGCATTCCCATCAGCGACGTCTCCCATGCCGGCGGTTGCGCGATTTCGACTTGGACGGCGTCTTCGGCTTCTGGACCGGGGAGACACCCTCGTTCTCGGCGATGTCCGGGGCATGGCCGACGCCGCCGTCCCCGCGCCCAGCGGCTCCGCCGTTGGCGGGGTCGGTGGCGGGCGCCGGCTTCGCCGCCTGGCCGTCGGGCTTGGCGACAGGCGCCGCGGCCGGTTTGGGCGCTGCCTTCGGTGTCTCGGCCTTCGACGTGCTCCGCTTCGCCGTGGCCGCCTCGCCGGCGGCGCCACCCGCGGCCGCCGCGCCGGCGGCGCCACCCCCGGCCGCCCCAGCCGTGTCATCGGTGTCCGCGCTGCGGGCGAGGCGCTTGGTGATCGAGCGGGTCGAGCTGCCGCGCGCGGCGCGCGCCGCGGTCTCCTGGCGCTCGATCTCGACGTCGCGCTTCATCTGCTCGAACTCCGCCGCCGAGACGGTCTCGGGCTCGGGTGTCGTCAGCCGGCCGACCCGCCGCCCGCGCTTCGGCGTCGGATCGACATCGGCGGCGCCCACGGCGTAGGCGGGGACGACGCCCTGCTCGGCCTCGATTCGGCGCCGGCGTGCCCGGAACCCGGACTCGCGCTCCTTCCAGTGCGTGAGCACGGGTGAGGCGATGAAGATCGAGGAGTAGGCGCCCGAGGCGACGCCGATGAGCAGCGCGAAGGCGAAGTCCTTGAGCGTCGCGCCGCCGAACAGGAGCAGCGCCAGGATCGGCATCAGGGTGCACGACGTCGTCGCGATCGACCGCGTCAGCACCTCGGACATGGAGCGGTTGACGATCTGCGAGAAGGCGGCGCGTGGCATCCGCGGGATGTTTTCGCGCACCCGGTCGAACACGATGATCGTGTCGTAGAGCGAGTAGCCCAAGATGGTCAGCAGCGCGGCCACGGTCGCTGTCGTCACCTCCCGGCCCGTCAATGAGTAGATACCGGCGGTGATCAGCAGGTCGTGCATCAGAGCGATCAGCACGGGGACGGCGAACTTCCACTCGAAGCGCAGCGCGACGTAGGCCGAGATGACCAGCAGCGAGGCGATGATCGCCACCACCGCCGAGTTGGCGACTGTCTTGCCGAAGGTCGGGCCGACCGAGTTGCTGGAGAAATCCTGGTTGCCGTTGGCGATGCCGAACTTCGACTGCAGCGTGGAGCGGACCTGCGCGACCTTGGCCGGTTGCAGCTGCTTGGCGGAGATCTGGAAGCCGTTGCGGCCGAGCGTCTTGTCGCCGGCGACCTTCTGCACCTGGGCGTCGCCGGCGCCGGCGGCGGCGAGCACCGAGCGCACCTGCGACTCGCTCGCCGACTGCACGAGACCGACGTCGATCCGGGTGCCGGAGGTGAAATCGATGCCCAGGTTCAGACCCCGCCCGCCGATCGCCAGCGCGCCGATCAGCAGGATCACGCCGGACGTCGTGAAGAAGTACTTCGAGGCGCCCATGAAGTCGAAGCGCCACACCCGTCCGCCCCTGGCGCCGAGCGCCGAGGGGCTCGAGATGATCCGCGAGTCGCCCATCGTCATCAGGATCGCCTGGGTGGCGAGCACGGCGGTGAACAGGGACACGATCGTGCCGATGCCGAGCGTGAAGGCGAATCCCTTGACCTCGGAGGTCGCGAGCACGAACAGGATGAACGCGGTCATGATCGTGACCACGTTGGCGTCGATGATCGCGGTGAGGCCCTTCTTGTAGCCGGTGATGATCGACTGCCGGATCGAGCGCCCGGCGCGCACCTCTTCCTTGACGCGTTCGAAGATCACGATGTTGGCGTCCGCCGCGACGCCGATCGTCAGGATCAGGCCGGCGATCCCCGGCAGTGTGAGCGTGATCGGGATCAGCTTGATCAGCGCGTAGAAATAGATCGCGTAGACGAGCAGGGCGGCGACGGCGATCACGCCGAGCACGCGGTAGAAGATGAGCAGGAAGATCGCCACCACGGCGAGCCCGACGAGGCCGGCGATCAGGCCCTGGTGCAGCGCCTGCTTGCCGAGCGTCGCCGAGACCTGGGACTCCGAGATCAGCTTGAGGTTGATCGGCAGCGCGCCGAGGCGCAGCAGGTTGGCCAGGTCCTGGGCGGACTGAATCGTGAAGCCGCCGGTGATGTCGGCGCCCTGGCCGCCGGTGATCCCGTCCGGATACTGCTTGTAGTCGATCTGCGGCACCGTGACGAGCTTGCGGTCCAGCGCCACGGCGAAGTGCTGGTTCAGCGACTGCCCGAGCCCGCTCACCGTCTGGCCGCGCTGGGCGATCGTGCGCGTGACGTCCTGGAACTTGGTGCCGCCGTTGCCGCTGAACGAGAACGTCACGTCGGGGTTGCCGCCGGAATCGGTGCTCTGGGTCGGGTTCGAGATGTCCGTGCCGAGTAGCGCGACGTGGTCCTTGAGGACGTAGAACTGGGCGGTCGGGTCGTTGAAGTTGGTGGTGTGTGAGGCGCTCGGGTCAGACGCCTGGAGAACGACCGTGCCCGGCTTGATGACCAGCTGCTCGACGCCCGGGTCCGACGCGCTCACACCGGCCGGCAGACCAGAGCTCAGGTCCTGCAGGTTGTCGTCGGGCCCGGAGAGCAGGCAGTGGATCCCGGGCGTGGGCGCCTTCGCCTGCGCCTTGGCGGCGGTTGCGCACGCGGCGCTGCCCGGGGCTCCGAAGTAGTAGTACTCGCTACCGAGGCGAGCGTTGTCCGGGGAGCTCTGCTCGGGCTGGGCCGCCGCGAGCTTGACCGCGTCGTACAGGTTCATGCTGCCGGCGCCCGGCGTGCCCGGCCCGGCGCTGGATCCCTGGCTGACCGTGAGCGCCGTCGTGTCCTGGGCGGCGAGCTGGCTGGCGACGGTCTTGCCGTTCGGCGTGATCGCGTTCGCCTCCCAGTCGTAGAACGCGAGCTGAGCGGTCGTTCCGACCTGTTTCTCGGCCCGGGCGAAGTCCTTGACGTTGGGCAGGCCGACGCTGATCTGGTTCGCACCCGAGGTCTGGATCTCCGGCTCGGCCACGCCGAGCTGGTCGACGCGCTCGCGGATGATGTCCACCGCGCGGCTGAGGGCGTCCTGGGTGACGACCGGGGTCTGCTTGGTCGGCGTGCCCTGGTAGACGAGCTCGACGCCGCCCTTCAGATCGAGCCCGAGCCGCGTCTGGTGGGTGGCGATCACCGCGACGGAGGCGGCGAGGAGCCCCAGAACCAGGAGCAGAATGAAGCCGTTGCGCTGGCGATCGGTCATCGAGCTTGCCTGATGCTAGTGGTCGGCCTGGCGATCCGCCCCCTGAGGGACGATCGCTATCGGTGGTTGGCCGGGGTGAGGACGACGAGGAGTCCGCCTTCGTCGTCGTCATAGGCGGGGAAGATGTCCGCGACCGCCTTGGCGGGAAGATCGCCCTCCGCGTGGACCTCCACCGGCTTGGCCTTGACGCGGACCTCCCATTCGAGCGCGGTGCCCACGTGATCGGTGCCGTCCTCGAACCGCAGCCCGAGCACGTCGTTGACCGGCCGGCCGATGACCTGTTCGGTCCTCAGGCCGGTGAGCTCGAACGACCCCTTGCCGCAGTCGACGATCTTGCCGTCCGAATCGGTGGCGAAGAACGCTGCGTTGGGGGCGGGGTAGTAATCGTCGAGCAGCTCGAACAGGTACGCGAAGCCGCACTTCTCGCATCCCTTGGCATCGCGGCGGAAGCCGGCGGTGCGCTCGGTGGCGATCGACCGGTTCCCGCAGTGCGGGCAGATGAAGTAGTGGGACATCGGCGAATGAGGATAGAGGGCGCGGCGGAGCGGCCCCTCCAGCGCGATCAGAGCAGGGATCCCTGCCCCGGCGCCTCGAGCCCGAGATGCTCGAACGCCCGCCGGGTCGCGGCGCGGCCACGCGGAGTGCGCTCGATCAGCCCGCGCTGGAGCAGGTAGGGCTCGTAGACGTCCTCGATCGTGTCCTGCTCCTCCCCCACCGCGACCGCGAGCGTCGACAGGCCGACCGGCCCGCCGCCGAACTTCTCGCAGATCGCGCGCAGGATCTCGCGGTCGAGCCGGTCGAGGCCGGCGTGGTCGACCTCGAGCATGTCGAGGGCGTCGGCGGCCACGGCTCCGGTCACGACGCCGGTGCTGCGCACCTGGGCGTAGTCGCGCACGCGCTTGAGCAGCCGGTTGGCAACCCGCGGGGTGCCGCGGCTGCGCGCCGCGATCGCGACGGCGCCGTCGTCCTCGATCGCCACCTCGAGCAGCCGCGCGCTGCGGCGCACGATGCGGGCCAGGTCGTGGGGGGCGTAGTGCTCGAGCCGGTGCTGGATCCCGAAGCGGTCGCGCAGCGGCGTGGTGAGCAGGCCGGTGCGCGTGGTGGCGCCGATCAGCGTGAACGGCGGGAGGTCGATCGTGACCACGCGAGCCCCCGCGCCCTGGCCGACGGTGATCGGCAGGCAGCCGTCCTCCATCGCCGGATAGAAGGTCTCCTCGAGCGCCCGCGGCAGGCGGTGGATCTCATCGACGAAGAACACGGCGCGGGGCTCGAGCGCGGTCAGGAGCGCGGCCACGTCGCCCTTGCGCTCGAGCGCCGGGCCGGCCGTCTGCACGAACGGCACATCGAGCTCGGCCGCGACGATCTGGGCCAGCGATGTCTTGCCCAGCCCCGGCGGCCCCGCCAGCAGCACGTGGTCGAGCGCCTCGCCGCGGGTGCCGGCGGCGGCGATCGATACGGCCAGCTGATCCTTGAGCGCTTCCTGGCCGACGAAATCCTCCAGCCGGCGCGGGCGCAGCGAGCGGTCGAGATCCTCCTCGGGCAGCGCCTCGGACGCCTGGATCCTGGCCGTGCCGGGCCCCGTGGCGGCGTTCATGTCAGCGTCGAGCCGACCGGAGCGCATGCGCGATCAGGTCCTCCGGTCGTTCGCCTTCGGCCCCGTCGAGCAGCTCGTCGGCCTCGCTCAGCGTGTAGCCGAGGCCGAGCAGGCCCTCGCGGGCCAGGCTGAGGGGGTCATCGCCGCGTGAGACCGAGATCGCCTGCTCGGGCAGGGTCACGCCGACCTTTTCGCGCAGCTCGACGATGATCCGCTCGGCCGTGCGCTTGCCGATCCCCGGCACCGACTGCAACCGCGCCGCGTCGCCGGCCGCGAGCGTGGCCAGGAGCTCGCGCGGCGGACCGCCGGAGAGCACGGCCAGCGCCACCTTGGGACCCACCGACTGGACCCCGAGCAGCATCAGGAACAGGTCGCGCTCATCCTCGCTGGCGAATCCGTACAGCGCCAGCGCGTCGTCACGCACGACCATGTGGGTGTGCAGCACGACCTGGCCGCCGACGGTCGGGACCTGCCGGAGCGTCTGGGTCGAGACCGCGAGCCGGTAGCCGACGCCGCTGCAATCGACCACGACGTGGTCGGAGCGGCGCACCGCGACGACGCCGGAGATCAGCGCGATCACGCGCGCATCACCGCCGCGGCGAGCGGAGACCGGTTGGCTTCGCAGATCGCCACCGCCAGCGCGTCGGCGGCGTGGTCGGGCGACGGTGGCGCTGCGAGGCCGAGCAACCGAGCGACCATCCGCCCGACCTGGCCCTTGTCGGCGCGGCCGCTGCCGCACACCGCGGCCTTCACCTGCTGGGGCGTGTAGGAGCGCGAGGGAACGCCGCGCTGACCGGCCGCGAGCAGCACGACGCCGCGCGCCTGCCCGACCGCGAAGGCGGTGCGGACGTTGGCGCCGAAGTACAGCGCCTCGATCGCCACCGCATCCGGGGTATGCGCCTCGAGCAGCGCGCAGATACTGAGGTGGATGTCGCCCAGGCGGCGCTCGAGCGGGATGCTCGCCGAGGTCTCGATCACGCCGTGGTCCAGCGCGCGCAGGCGCGAGCCGATGCTCTCCAGAACTCCATAGCCGGTACTCGCGGTGCCGGGGTCGATCCCGAGGACGATCATGGCACTCGACATTCTGCGTCGCCGCTCGGACGCCTGCCGCGGTGCCGTCAGATGGGCTCCGTCGGGGTGTAAATGCCCGGTCAGACGCTCAGCTGCGCGAGACGACGTTCAGGACCACGGTCAGGACGAAGCAGAACAGCGCGACTGCGCGCAGCAGCGTCCCGGTCCTGGGGCTCATGCGACCGTTCACCATCCCCAGCACGGCGCCCAACAGGCACAGGACGGCGATCGCAGCGAAGGCGATGGCCAAGGCTCGGAGCACGATGCGCTTGAGGGTATTGCCCCGATCGTGGCCGTCGGCGCGCGGGGTCCGGTGCTCAGCTACCGACCGGCGTCGCCAGGAGATCCCGCGGGTTGCGATCGGGGGACCGCCGCCGGGCAAGCTTCGCCACGACCGCCTGGATCCCGAGCGCGGCCAGCAGGATCACGAACGGCTCGAGCGCGGCTCGAAAGCGCGGCGTACCCGTCGTCACGGGCGCGATGCTGAGCCAGAGGACGAGCGGAACGATCCACAGCACACGCGGCACCCGACGCGCGGCGCGCGTGAAGCAGCCGAGAATCGCCAGGCAACCAAGGACCCAGAAGCTGACGACCGCGATGTCGGCAATTCCCGGCGTCGCGAATACGTCCGTATGCGCGGTCATCCGCGACACTCTCCGTCCCTGGAGATCCAAGAGCCTCATCGTGTTCCAGAACATCGCCTCGGGCAGAGCGACCGGGTGCTGGCCGATGTAGCTGATCACGGCTGAGGTCAGCTGGGAGTCGACCTGCGCCTCGGTGAGCTTCTTGTTGTTCTTGATCGCCCGATAGTTGGGAAAGCCGCCGATGTTCCAGATGTAGCGCTCTCTGGCCGAGCGGTCGTTGTACGTGCCGCTGAGCGTGGGACCGAGCTCCGTCGTCACCGGTACGAAGGCATGCTGGGCGTTCGCGTTTCGGATCGTCCAGGGCATGATCGTGAGGGCCGTGACGACGATCAGCACCACCGGCGCCAGGATCGCCCGCCGTGACAGCCGCGGGCTGGGCCAGACGACGAATGCGAGCGCGACAGCGACGACGATCCCGTTGCCGCGGGTGAGACTGGCCAGCCCGGCGAGGATGCCGGCGGCCACGATCCAGCGGTACCTGTGGCCCGCGGTCCGGGCGCGCAACGCACAGTTGATGGCGCCCAGCATCAGAGGACCGAACAAGCTCTCGGTCATCAGCGAGACGCCCACGAGCACGAGCGGGAGATAAACCGCGCCGAGCGCAAGGCTGATCAACATCGCCGTGCGCCCCGCGACTTGCAGTGCGATCAAGCCGATGAGCCCGACGGTGATCGTCGCGACGACCGCCTCGACCAGCCGCGGACTCGTCCACACGTCGTGTGGAAGGCCGGTCAGCGAGTACACGCCCGCCAGGAAGATCGGATAGCCCGGGGGACGGTACGCACTGGTGCCGTAGGCCCAGCCGTGCCCCTGCGCGAGCACCTTGGCGAGATGGTCGTAGCTGCGGTCGTCGTTGGTCGGGTGGTAGTTGTTCGTGTGCAGGACATAGCCGACACGCACGGCCAGCGCCAGCACGAGCAAGAACGCGGCGAGCGTGAGGAAGCGGGCACGCGACGACGCGTCACGCCAGCGTCGCAGCGGCCCGCGAGACGTCGCCGGAGACGTTTCGTCTTGCGTGTCGAGCCCGCGTTGCGAGCGAGGTCCTCCGCCGAGCGTTTCGGTTCCGGTCATCGATCAGGCCCACCCAGCACAAGTCCACGGGACAGACCGATGACGCTAGCATGAGGTTCCCCCGGAACCGTTCGCGATCAGAATCGAGGGCGATCCGAGTCGAGCCATTCCGGTGCATCGCCTCGCGGTCCAGGACTCGCAGCGGCCGCCGATCCCGCCCGAGTTGACGCTCTTATTGTCCGGGCCGCGCACCGCCGAGGCCGTAGGGGACCTCTGTCGATAGGGGTGACGTCCGTCCAGATTACCGCCCAGCTGTACGGAGTGATTGATGCTGATGCGCCGCCTGCCCGTCCTGGCCGTCGTGCTGCTCGCCTGCACGGTCGCTGCGCCCGCCGCGCGAGCATATTACTCGGGTGTGCCCACGCCCGGTAACGCGCTCGCGGGGCACCCGTGGTTCGTGGACTCCGCGTATGGAGTGTGGTGGGAAGAGTTCCGCCAAGCCAAGATCGCCGCAGCGGCACTTCTCACCGCAGCTTGGAACCCGATGAACAAGACGTTTGGAGCATTCGAGCCGCATCCCGAAATCGGGCTGCGCAGCTACCTCAAACGGGCCGCGACCGAGCAACCGGGGGCGATCCCGTTCATCTCGCTGTCACGGATCGAGCATCAGTCCTGCCCCTACGCCCCGCCCGGCTGGGGGCGGAAGGGACGCGGCCGCTCGCGGTTCTACCACGCAGGCTGCACGCCACCGGGTGAGGGGCTCGGCTACAGGCCGACCGTGGCCACCGCCGACCCCCACATCGACGCCTACCTGTGGCTGGGCACCCCGGGCTTCGAATCGGGACCCTGCCTGGGGCTCAGGTCCGGATACCACTTCTACCTGCAGGAGGCGGTGAGTCTGGTCCAGAACGCGAATCCCCCGTTTGCGGTCGCGGCTCGAAACCGGCCTCGCGCGAGCCCCTCGGCCCGAACCTGAATCCCGAGTCGGGGCACGCTCGAGCGCAGGCTCACTCCGGATGGAGGAGCCGTCCAGGTTCTCGATGTGTCACTCAGGCCGGCGTTGGTCGGTGCCGACACATTGGTTGTGTCAACCGTGAGGATCGCTAGGTCGAGAAGTCCGATGCGTCGTGTGTGGCTGCTCGTGTCCGCGGTGGCGGTGCTGGCCGTGTGCGTGCCGGCGGCGCAGGCCAGCTATTACTCCGGCGTGCCCACTCAGGGCAATCCGCTCGCGGGGCATCCGTGGTACGTGGACCGGGAGTTCGGCGTGTGGTGGGATGTCATGCGCCAGAACCCGGTCGCGGCGCGACCGCTGCTCAAGGAAGCGGACACGCCGATGAACAAGACCTTCGGTGCCTTCGAGCCACACCCTGAGAATGGTCTGCGACGCTATCTCGAGCGCGCTGCGGTCGAAGAGCCCGGAGCGATCCCGTTCATCTCGCTGTCACGGATCGAGCATCAGTCCTGCCCCTACGCCCCGCCCGGACGGGACTACTCCGAGGCAGCCATCGACGATTGGGTGCGGCGGTTCTCGCAGGCGATCGGCAACTCCCGCGTGATGGTGCTCGTCGAAGCCGACAAGCTCGC
>DATMGZ010000015.1:0-4265 GCA_035555155.1 Solirubrobacteraceae bacterium
GCGCTCGGTATCGCGGCGGGCGCTCGCCCTCAGCTCGCGCAGCAGCTGATGCAGCCGGCGCCGGTGGCGCGCCACGTGCTCGGCCGGGGCGCGGGACAGCGTCGCCAAGGTGCGCGCGCGGCTCAGCACGGCGCGCCGTCCGTGGCCGTGCAGACGCTTGGTCGCCGCGGTCAGCTCGGCTCGCGCAGCCCGGCAATCGACCGGCACGGCGGCCTCGGCGGCATGCGTGGGCGTCGAGCAGGCGACGGCGGCGACGTCGTCGATCAGGGTCCGGTCGGTGTGATGGCCGACGGAGGAGATCACGGGCACACGGAGCAGCGCGACGGTGCGGCACAGCGACTCGTCGCAGAAGGCGAACAGGTCGGCCAGCGAGCCGCCGCCGCGCGCGACGATCACCACCTCGACCGCTTCGATCGCGGCCAGTTCCCGCAGCGCGGCGGCGATCCGCGGCGCGGCGTGGCGGTCCTGGACGGGGACGAAGGCCCAGACGAGCCGCCCACCCCAGCCCCGGCGGCGCAGGCCGGCCAGGACGTCGTCGCGCGCCTTGCCGCGCTCGCCGGTGACCACGCCGATCGTGCGGGGCAGCGGCGGCCGGGCCAGCCGCTTCTGCGGCTCGAACAGCCCGTCGGCGTGGAGGCGGCGTCGCAGCCGCTCGAGCGCCACCAGCAGGTCGCCCTCGCCGGCGAGGCGCAGCTCGGTGACGTTGAAGGTGAAGGAGGGCGAGGAGGCGGAGCTGCCGGGGTAGTAGTCGCAGCCGCCCCCGACCACGACCCGCATGCCGTCGCTCAGCGGGGTCCCGAGCGCTTCGAACTCGTTGCGCCACATCGAGCACGGGAGCGCGCCGCGGGCGTCGCGCAGCTCGAAGTAGACGCGGACGCGGCTCGGTCGCAGGCCCCACACCTCGCCGACCAGCTGCACGCGGGCGAAGTCCTGGAGCCGGCGCTTGAGCTGCGCGGCGTAGGACCCGACCGGGTACGGGCCCGGGAAGGAGCTGCCTTCGATGCCCTCGGCGGGCGTGGCGGCGACCTCGTCCATTCCTCTGGCGAGGCTATCGCCCTGCGGGGCGGGATCCTGCGCCCGCGCCGCGTGGGGCGGCCGCAGGATCCTCCGATCACTCAGCGTCGGCGGTGGGAACGACCAGCACCGGCCGGTCGGAGAGCTGCAGCAGCTTGTGCGGGGTCGAGCCGAGCAGGGCGCCGCGGATGGGGCTCTCCCCCCGGGTGCCGACCACGATCACGCGGGCGTCGCGCTCCGCCCCGAGCTCGGCCAGGGCCTGGGCGGGCGAGCGCTCGACGATCACGGCCTCGACGTTCGCACCGGCGTCCCCGGCCAGCTCCTTGGCCTCCGTGAGGCGCTTGGTGCCGAGGTCCTTGAGCGCCAGATGGTAGTCGTGGAGCTCCCCGCCCACGGGTGAGACCTCGTAGCCGAAGGCGATGATCACCTTTTCGTTGTAGGCCTTGCCGACCTCGACGGCGACGCGGAGCGCCTCCTTGGAGCAGGGCGAGCCGTCGTAGCCGACGATGACGCCGCTACTCATGGGACTGCCCCGCGGGCGAGTGGGCGACCAGGGCCGGATCCGCGACCTCTGGCTTGCGCCTGAAGAAGCCGGGGAACTTCCACTGACACAGCAGCATGAACGGGATTCCGAGCAGCAGCGCTCCGAGCCCGATCACGAGTGGACCGCCGATCCCGAAGATCACCGTCGAGCCGGAATCGGTCTTGCCGAGGTCGAAGCAGGACTTGATGAAAAGCGCGAACAGGATCACTCCCCCCAGGAACGGAAGCACGCCGATGAGGAAGAAGTTCTTGGCGCTCTTGAGCAGCTCGCGCCGGTAGAAGATCACGCAGGCAAAGCCGGTGATCCCGTAGTAGAAGGCGATGCCGAGACCGAGGGCGAGGATCGAGTCCCCGAGCACGTTCGTCGAGACGATCGTCATCACGACGTACCACGCGACCGAGAACCCGCCCATCGCCAGTGTGGCCACGCTGGGGCTCAGGTAGCGCGGGTGGATCTCGCCGAAGCGCTTCGGTATCGCCTCGGCTCGGGACATCGAGAGCACCGTGCGCGCAGTGGGCAAGATCGTCGTCTGCGTCGACGCCGAGGCTGAGGTGAGCACGGCGATGATCAGCAGCTTGTCGACGCCGGAGCCGAGCACGCTGTGCCCGATCGGGGCGAACACGTCACTCGCGTTGTTGGAGAGCAGCGCCGGCCCGGCGTACGCCGTCGCGGCGACGGCCACGAGCACATAGATCCCGACCAGAACGAAGGTGGAGACGACGGCCGCCTTGCCGGGGGCGGTGCCCGGATCCTCGGTCTCCTCATTGACCGTCACCCCGCTGTCCCAGCCCCAGTAGATGAACACCGCGAGCAGGATCGCCTCGGTGAAATTGCTGAAGCCGTGGATCGCGAACGGGTTGAACCAGCTCGCCGAGATGTGATGGGAGGTCTTGATCCCGTTGCCCGAGTAGACCTTCACCAGCGCGACGACGGAGAAGATCATCAGGATCACGAACTCGGTGCCGAGCAGGAGCTGCTGCGTGCGCGCGGAGAGTTCGATGCCGATGTAACAGATCGCGGTCATGATCACGATCCAGATCACGCCGATCAACGTCACCTCGAAGGTCGAGGGATTGCTGTTGCCGAACAGGTTGAAGGTGTACTGGCCGGCGATCGCCGCCAGGCTCGGCATCACGATGATGTCGGTGACGATGATCGCCCAGCCGCCGATCCAGCCGAGGCGGGGGCCCATCGCGCGCGACACCCAGGAGAAGGTCGTGCCGCAGTCCGGGTCGGCCCGGTTCATGTAGTAGTACGCCGAGGCGATCATCAGCATCGGGATGAAGGCGACGATCATCACCGCCGGCGAGCCGAAGGCGACGAACGCGGCCACGCCGCCGAGGGTCGCGGCCAGGCTGTAGGCGGGCGCCGTCGAGGCAACGCCGATGACGATGTTGGAGAGGAACGAGATCGCGTTCTTCTTCAGACCCTTGTCCTCGACCTGGATCCCGGTACTGACCGGCTCTGCCAACGACGCGCTTTCCATGGCGGCCCCTTCTTCCCGAGTTGTCTTGGAGCAACCGGCGGAGGTGCGTGGCTGTGTCGTTTGGACGAAACGTCACATCACCGACTGCGTGGCGGCAATTCTCTGCCCAAGAGTCCCCGAGCGCAAGGGTCCGATGGCCCAACCGCGACAATCCTGTTGTACCGGCTGGACAACCCCGCGTCGCCGGACGGACGGTTGCGGGCCGGTTCATCCGTCGGGGTGCAGCGTGAACGTCACCTGCGTCCCGAGCGGCTCGAAGCCCATTCGCTCATACATCCCGCGAGGCCAGTCCTCGGCATCGGCGGGGAGGAAGATCGGAGCGCACCCCTCGCGACGGGCCGCCTCGAGCGCGGCCGCGACCACGGCCCGCCCGAAGCCGCGCCGGCGCTGGGTGCTCAGCGTGCCCACCTCGTCGATCAGGGCGAGACCGCCCTCCCCGTCGGGTCGATCGAAGAACAGCGTGCACGACGCGCTCAGCTCACCTTCGGCCCCCGCGCCGAAACAGCGGGCGCGGGTCGTCACGCGCATCGCATCCTGCCCGGCGATCAGCGTGGCGCTCAGCGCCTCGGCCACCGCGCTCGCGCCGGCGTGCTCCTCGCGATGGATCTCGCGCTGCAGCATGCGCAGCTCATCGTCGGAGATCTCGCGGGCGAGATCGGCGGAGATGCCGATCTCCGCGTCGGGGCGCCAGCGCATGAACAGCGTCCGCTCCACCGTCCAGCCGTTGCGCTGGAGCTCGGGCGCGAGGCGCTCGGCGGCCGCAGCGTCGTCGACCACGACGCTCCGGTAGGGCAGGTGGCCGAGGCGCACATCGGCCAGCCCGGTCACCTCGTCGGGGCCGAACGCCTCGGGCAGGGGCGCATCGAGGATCAGCGCGTTCAGGTAGCGCATCGAGCGCAGCGGCTCGTGGAGAACCACGAGGCCCTCGGGCAGCTCGATCGTCTCCTGCGCGGCTCTCGCACGCAGGCCACGGTCGAAGGCAAGTGCGGCAGCAAGCTCGTCCACCGAAGCGCAGCCTACGGGTCCAGTACGAAGCCCCGCTGTTTGTACAACCCGTCCAGCTCTCCACCGCTACCGTCAGGACCGTGAGCTCAGGGCACGCAGACCCGCTCCGGGTTGCCATCCTCGGCGCGGCCGGGACGATCGCGCCGGCCATCGTGCACGACCTCGCCGAGTCCCCGGAGGTCGGCGAGATGATCCTGCTCGACCTTGACGGCGAGC
>DATMGZ010000016.1:0-2907 GCA_035555155.1 Solirubrobacteraceae bacterium
CCTGCGCGAACAGCATCCGGTGTTCCGCCGCCACCAGTTCTTCCACGGCACACCGGCGCCGGACACCCACCGCGACGACATCGACTGGTACCGGCCGGACGGTGGCGCGATGACCGGCGAGGACTGGGGCGTGTCCTACGCTCAGGCCATCACGGTGGCGCTGAGCGGCGCCACCGGCGAGCGTGGAGGCCCGGACGACCCGTTCCTGTTGATGATCAACGCGTGGTCGGAACCGGTCGACTTCAGTATCCCCGAGCCGCTGCGCGACACCGCCTGGCAGGTCGAGGTGGACACTGCCCAGCCGGACGCAGCCGGCCGAGTCCTCGACGGCGCGACCGGCGTGCAGCTGATCGGACGCTCGCTGATACTCCTGCGCGGAGCGCCCGCCTGACCTATGCCCGAGCGAGCGGCTGGCGGATCACCGTCTTCAGCTTCTCGGGCGCCGCGCGCCGGGGGTCGCCGAGGTAGATCTCGTGGTGCTTGCCGGTCAGGGTGCCGCCCTGCTCGGCGATGAACGCGTGCAGGACAGCGATCGTCGGGCCCTCGTCGTGGTAGGGGCCGACGTACATCACCTGCGCGGCGGGGCCCTCGGCAAACCGCTCGTAGCGGAGCAGATCGAGCGCGGGCAGCGACTTCTTGGCCGCCGCCTCGTGGCGGGCCTCCTCCACGATGTCCGCCTTGACCACCTCGGGCTGCATGATCATCGCCGTCCAGCTCCACCGCGACCGCTCGCCGGCGCTGAACGCGGTCGGGTCCTCTGCCCACCACAGGCCTTCGAGCGGCATCACCCGGAAGTCGATCTCAGCCGGCCCCTGCTTGATCGCGAACTTGACGGTGTAGCTGACCGTGGACAGCGCCTCGATCGCCTCGCGATAGGAGTCGGCCGTGTTGGGATCGCCGTGACCGTCGATCATCACGAACGCCATCTCCGGCACGTCGACCAGCACCGGCGTGCGCCCGGGCGCATACAGCTCCCGCAACTCGCGCTTGAAGTCGATCTTCGTGGTCGGCATGGTGACCTCCTCGCTTCAGCTCTGAGCTCTGCGCACGCGACGCATGTGAGCCAAGCATCCCGCGCGACCCGGCTCCGCGCATCCGCACTTGGCCGTAGGCCGGATGCGTCCTTTCCCAGACGCCGGCGCGCGGCCGGGAAGGATCGCCCGGGGCAAGCGTCCTCATGAGTGCCACCACAAAACTGGAGAACACCATGAGCACCACCCCAGCCTCACCCTCGACCCGCTGGCGCGCCACCGGCGCCGTCGCCCTCGTCGCGCTCTCGCTGGCCCTGGCCGCGTGCGGCAGCTCGGGCTCCTCGACATCCTCGACGGGCGGCGCGGCCTCGGCCGCACCGCGTCCGTACGGCGGCTCACCGGCCGCGGCCGCCACCTCGACCCCCGCCGCGACCACCTCGAAGCCCGCCGCACCGACCTCGACCCCTGCGGCCTCGTCCTCCGGGATCCCCCAGGGCCCCACCGCCGGAGACCGCGACAGCGACAACAACGGCGGCCCGAGCGATGGCGACGGCAACATCTAGGGAGCCGATCCTCGCTGTTCTCGCGCTGGCGGTGGCGGCGATCGTCGCGGGGTGCGGTGCGAGCAGCACCGCGACCTCGCCGGCGACACATGTCGCCGCCGCCGCGGCGCGCAGCGCCACGGCGCCGAGCGGCTTCGCATGGCTGCGGCCGGCCGCGGCGCCCACGGGCTGGCCGGCGGCGCGGATCCCGGCCGGAGCGGTGATGCCCTACCCGGTCGGCTGGCGCCGCATCCACGGCGATGCCGGCACCGCGACCGCGGTGCTCAGGGACGCCGAGAACCACTTGCTCGGCTATCTCAACCTGACGCCGCGCCAGGGCGCGGAAGCCCTCGGCACGTGGGCCGCCTTTCGCACCGCCCACAACGCCGAGGAGGGCGACCGTGCCCTCACCACGTTCGCCGCGGCGACCGGCCTGCGGTTTCGCACCGGCCGGGGGAGCTGCGTCCGCGACGGCTACACGACGAGCACCGGCCACCGTTACATCGAGCTGGCCTGCCTGGTCCAGGGACCAAGGGCGGCCTCGGTGATCGTCGGCGCCGCCCCGCCGGCGACCTGGGCCGGGACGGCGCCGCTGATCGAGCGCGCGATCTCGGCCTTGACGACCTGAGGCGGCGAGGGATCAGCACACGCCGGCGACGCCGAGGGCGAGGCTCAGCGTCCCGGCGGCAACGATCAGCACCAGCAGCAGCCGCCGCGCGGGAGGGTTGACTCCGGGTGGAGAATCGGGGCACATACCTTCCGTCCTAGGGGGTCTCCATGTCCTGGAAGCTAGAAGGGTCCTACTTCGAGACGTGCTCGTGTGACGTCGTCTGTCCGTGCACCGCGTCGCTCGCGTTCGGCGCCACGCATGACCGCTGCCGGGTCGACTTCGAGATCGAGGACATCGTTCCGTTCGGGGTCCAGACCGGCGAGCCCGCCAAGCTGACCGGCATCTTCCACCCCGCCGGCTCGGAGCTCGCCGTCGCCCACGCGACGCGGTCCAAGATCGACGCGTTCGGGATCCAGTACGACGGGACGGCCGCGTTCTCGACCTCTCAGTTCGCATGGGCAGCGTGAGTCTGACCGCGACGAGCGCCCTCGGCGAGCGCCGACGCGAGAACGCTGACCTGGGGGCGGCATTCGCGGCCGTACGCGCGCGACTGGGCCTGATCGCGCTCCTGCTGGCTCTGGCCGCCGTGGCGTGGTTCTCGACGGCCGACCGGATGCCGGAATGGACGCCGGTCCCGGCACCAACCTCGGTGCGCTCGGCTGGTTCCTCGGCGTCTGGGTGGTGATGATGGCCGCGATGATGCTCCCGTCGCTGGCGCCGACGGTCGCGCTCTACACGACCATGACCCGCCGGCGCGGGATCGGCCAGGCACTCCTGTTCACGG
>DATMGZ010000017.1:0-2223 GCA_035555155.1 Solirubrobacteraceae bacterium
CGGACCTCCTCGCAACTGAGCAGGCGTGCCTGCGCCGCTTCGGCGAGCGAAACCCGCGCACGCACGAGCAGCGACTTGACGCTCGGGACGGTGGTCTCCATCGCCTCAGCGATCTGCTCGTAGGAGAGGGCGTCCATCTCGCGCAGCACGAGCGCGGTCTTCTGGGTCTCGGGCAGCTCCTGGATGTCGCCCACCAGCAGACGGAACTCCTCGCGCTCGTGGACCTTGTCGGCGGTCGAGGCCCCGTGCTCGGACAAGTGGTGATCCATCGAGTCGACGCCGATCGCCTGGATGCGCCGCAGGTGGTTGAGGCTGCGGTTGCGGGCGATCCGGTACAGCCACGGCCGCACGTTGATCGGCCGGTCGTCGGCGAGGATCGCGTTGTAGGCCGCGGCGAAGACCTCCTGCAGCACGTCCTCCGCATCCTCGCGTGATCCGAGCAGGTGGCGGCAGAACGAGAGCAGGCGCACCTCGTAGCGGCTGACCAGGGTCTCGAAGGCCGAGTGGTTGCCGCGGCGCACGAACGCGATCAGGCGTTCGTCCGACTGCAACCTGAGCAGTGGCGAGCGGCCGTGACGGCCGACGACACCTGTGTATTTAAGGGCTGAGACTTCCATGCAGCTCGGTCAGAAACTCCTCTCGTCCTAATGGACACCGTACCAACGGAGAAGTTGCGCCAGATACCGCAACGGTGTTACCGGATCTCGGTGCATGGGGCGACTGGGGCCGTCTCGGCCCGCCGGCTCGACGGCGCTTTGCGCGCGCCGGCACCCGAGCGCCCGCGGATAACATTGCCCACCGAGCCCGGGTAGACAAACTGGCAAAGTCCGCGCCCTTAAAAGGCGCTGCTCGCAAGAGCCCTGCGGGTTCGAGTCCCGCCCCGGGTATTACGCCGCGGCGGAGGCGGTCGACCTCGACGACATCTCCGACGCCTGATGGCCGAGAGCTGAAGGATCGCTCCGGGCCCGGCCGTGGCGGTGCACGGCAACGGACAGGACCTCAACACGTGCTCGGCAACCTGATCGGCCAGCCGCGGGCCTTCCCCCACATCCAGGCCGCCACCTACCCTGGCAAGTAGGCGGCGGGGTGAGTCTCGCGGCCGCTACGCGGCGGCGGACGCGGGGCCGGGGGCGCTGCCCGCGCCCGATGTGCTGACGGCGCGATGCTCGCTCAGGGCGAGGCCGTTGAGCATCTCGTCGGCGAGCTTCGCGTCGCCTGAGACCTTCAGCTCGCCGCGATCCCCCTCGGGCGAGAGGGCGAGCACCCAGGCATCGACGGTGCCCTCGACGTGAGCATCGGCGTCGGGCGCCGGGTGCTCCTCGATCGTGACCCCGCCCCCGGACGCGGCCAGAACATAGGAGGCGGCTCCGCCGCCCTGTTCGCGATCGCTGACGACGAACTCGACCCGGCCGCGGGTGCTCCGCGAAGTGTGCATGAGGCCGGGCGCGAGCCGGAAGATGGCGCCGAGATCGACGCGCTCCTGCTCGCGGGGTGGGCTCCAGGCCCACTCATAGCCCCAGCGGGCCAGCTCACCGAGGATCGGCATCAGCTCCCGGGCCCGGTCGGTGAGCTCGTAGTCGACCCGGGGCGGAACCTCGCGGTAGCGCTTACGGGTCAGCATCCCGTCGGCGACCATCCGATTCAGTCGCGAGCGCAACTGCTCGGTCGAGATACCGGGGAGGACCCGCTGCAGCTCGACGAACCGGCGCGGACCGGCGGCGAGGTCCCGGACGATGAGCAGAGTCCATTTGTCGCCGACCAGATCCAAGGCCCGTGCGTCAGGCGACCACTGGTCATAAGGATGACGCTTGGGTGGCGGTACGTGTGGAATGGGATACCTCCCGTTTTGGACGGTTTCTTCTCCTACCGACTTTCAGCTTAACGCAGGCATCCAGGAAGCAAGAGCGATTTGGACGTTTGCGCCAGTTTTCCCGCCGAGGCGCGTTTATAGCCCTCGTGGGAGATTTGATCCTCTTGAGCGAACGGCGGAGGCGCTCGCCGCGGGTGGCGTGTGGCAGGCGCGCCCCCAGCCGACGGCCTTCTTCTTCGACGTCTCGTGCCCCTTTTCGTACATCGCGGCGGAGCGGGTCGAGCGGCTGCTCGGGCGGATCACGTGGATCCCGGCGGCGGCCGTCGCGCTGCACCGCGGCCAGTCCTCCCGAGCCGATGAGGACTCGGACGCGCTGCGCGAGGCGGCGGAGCGCCGCGCCGCGCCGCGGCGCT
>DATMGZ010000018.1:0-39483 GCA_035555155.1 Solirubrobacteraceae bacterium
GGCCGGCCTGGCCCTCGTAGCTCAATGGATAGAGCACGCGCCTCCTAAGCGCGGGATGCAGGTTCGATTCCTGCCGGGGGCACTGTACGTCCCCCTGTCCGAGCGCAGGTCTGTGCTCGGAGGTCGCGGTCAGAGTCCAAACCGCGCTACCCGCATGGTCTGACCGCCAATCGGCCAATCCGGCCAACGGCATCGTGAGCGCTGCGCCACCCTGCGTGGACGGTGGCCCGCGGCGGGCAGAGGCGCGCTTAAGGCTTCGCCTGTACATTTGTCCGCTTCTCGTGTCGGAGCGAACGATTGACGCACCGCCGATCCCCGGATTGGCGACATCGGATCGCGCCGGAGCGGGACGTGGCACGTCGGTGCGGTCGTTGCTCCGGGAGCATCCGGGAGCGAGCACGGGCGTCGTCCTCGTCGCGTTCTCGGTGCTGCTGGTGCTGTGGGCGCGGACGCGGCCGGGCTTTGACCCCTACGGCTGGCTTGTCTGGGGCCATCAGACGCTGCATCTGAATCTGAACACGAACGGGGCGCCGTCCTGGAAGCCGCTCCCGTATCTGTTCACGGTTCCCTATGCCATCACCGGGCACTACGCGATGTGGCTGTGGATGTTCACCGCCGTGGCGATCTCGCTCAGCGGCTCCATCTTCGCCGGCCGGATCGCCTACAAGCTAACGGGGCCCTCGCCCGAGCATCGCTACGCGCCGTATGTCGCCGCCGTCTTCGCGGGCCTGAGCCTGCTCGGCATCAGCGACTACATGCACTACATCCTCAGCGCGCAGTCCGACACGATGATCGTCGCGCTGACACTGGGCGCGATCGACTGCCATCTCTCCAAGCGGCCGCGGATCGCGTTCTGCCTCGCCGTCCTGGCCTCGCTCGGACGGCCCGAGGTGTGGCCGTTCGTCGGCCTGTACGCGATCTGGGCCTGGCGTTCGGTTCCCCAGATGCGCGGGCTGATCGTGGGCGGGCTGATCGTGATCCCGTTGCTCTGGTTCGGGATCCCCGCGCTGACCGCCAACAGCCTCTTCGTCGCCGGCAACCTGGCGCTGCATTCCGGCCGGGCCCTGCACAACAACAAGGTCTTCGGGACGATCAGCCGCTTCCTCGACCTCCATGTGGCTCCGATCTGGATCGCCGCGCTGCTCTCGGTGGCCGTGGCGATCTGGCGCCGGGACCGGCCCACACTCGTGCTCGCCGGCGGCGTGGTGGCCTGGGTCGTGATCGAGATCGCGTTCGCCCTGCACGGCTGGCCGGCGCTGAACCGCTACATGTTCGAGGCCGGTGGGGTGGCGGTGGTGATCGCCGCGGTGCTCGTCGGACGGCTGCTCCAGGGCTTCTCGGCCTGGCACGCCGGCGGGCGCCCGAGCCTGGCCAGGATTCCCGACTGGGCGGGCATCGCGATCGTCGCGCTCATCGCCCTGGCGCTGGTTCCGTCGGCGATCACCCGCCTGCGGGCGGAGCACAAGGACCTCTACCACGAGCGTGCCCGCACGCGGCAGATCAACCGTTTGTCGGGGGTGATCCCCCGGATCGGCGGCCCGGCCGCTGTGACCGCCTGCGGGGTGCCCGGGAGCGAGCTCTCGTTCCAGAGCGTCCTGGCCTGGTCGATGAACCTCAATGTCGGCGGCGTGGCCTACCACCCCGCTCGCGATGTCTACCGACGCCGGCGACCGATCGTGGAGTTCAAGCCCGTCGGCTACGGCTGGCGCGTGCGTCCATACCACACGCGGCCGGGGATGCGGGTGCAGTGCCGCCGGTTGATCGCGCGGACCCCGATCAGCTGACCGGGCGCGGACGGGCGGCGTCCGCCGGCCCGATCACGCGCGCCATCAGCACATCGTCGACGTAGCGCCCGTCGAGCTCGAACTCCTCGCGCAGCACACCCTCGACGCCGAAGCCGCACCGCGCGTAGACCGCCTGCGCGCCCTCGTTGTGGCCAAGCACGTGGAGCGTCAGGCGCCGCACCCCCCGACCCGCCGCCTCCTGCGCCGCCGCGTCGAGCAGCGCCCGCCCGATCCCCTGACGCCGGCGACCCGGATCGACCGACAGACCCCGGATCTCGAGCACGTGGCGGTTGGACTGCAGCGGCGTCGGCGGCGCAATCCGGACGTAGCCCACGATCTCCTCGCCGTCGAGGGCGACGAGCACGTCCCGCGGGGCGCACTCGGTCCCGAAGAACCTCCGCGCCGCGGGCGGTGTGGGCGCCGGGCTCGACTCGCTCGTCCAGGTCGCCCGGTCGAGCACGCGCAACGCCGGCTCATCAGCGGCCGTGGAGCGGCGGATCGTCACCCGCGGCGGTCCGGGCGCTCGGGGTACACCTCGTCGATCGTGGTGAGCGCCGCAAACGGCGCTCCCGCCGCCTGCTCGATCCGCTCCGCGCCGCCCGCCAGCCGGTCGCAGATCGCGAGCACGCCGACCACGTCATGTCCCTCCGCCTGCAGCGCCTCGAGGGCCCGGATCGTCGACCCCCCGGTGGTCACGACGTCCTCGACCATCATGCACCGGTCCGAGGGCTCGAGCACCGGCCCCTCGATCCGGCGGGCCAAGCCGTGCGCCTTGACCTCCTTGCGCACGAAGAACGCCTTGACATCGGCTCCGCCGGCCAGCGCCGCGCAGGCGATCGGGTCCGCCCCCATCGTCATCCCGCCGACCGCGGACGCGCTCCACGCCCGAGCCTGCGCGGCGACGAGCACGGACAGCGCCTCGAAGCCGGGCCGGCGCAGGATCGCCCGCTTGGCGTCCACGAGGTATTGGGCGATCGCGCCGCTGGTCAGCACCACCTCGCCGATCACGAGCGCATGCTCGCGCAGCTCGGACAGGAGACGCTCCCGCGCCGTGGCCACGGACGAATCTTCGATGGTCATCGGTCGCGGCTCATGCTAGCCCGATCCGCGTCCGACACCTTCGGTGTGATCCACCGCGGGTTGGTACTGATCGCGTACGCGTGTTGCGCACTCCTGATCGCGTCCTTCGCGATGTTCGCGCGCGACCAGATGGCCGGCGCGTCCAAGCACCAGGTCCAGGAACTGGCCACCAGCAGGCCCGCCGCACCGAGCGTGCCCCCGGTGACCAAGGACCACTCCCAGCCGCGGCTGTTCATCGACAACGCGGCCTCCGCCCTCACCTCCCCGTTCCGCTCGCTCGTGCAGTCCGACAGCCAGTGGGTCGAGCGCGGACTCCCGACGATCCTCGCCCTGCTCGTCTACGGCGTCGGCATCGGCTACCTGGCGAGGTTCTCGAGCGGGTTGAAGTAGGGGTATCGGTTCCGCTGCGCGTGGGGGCTCCTCGCTTGCGAGGGTGGGCAGATTCCGGCCGTATGCCGGCCGGAATCTGCCCACCCCCCGCGCGGACGGGCCGTGATCAGCGGACGAGCCGAGCGTCGAGCGCCGGCCTATCAGTAGTAGACGTCGACGATGTCCCCGT
This sequence comes from Solirubrobacteraceae bacterium, assembly GCA_035555155.1. Classification (GTDB taxonomy): domain Bacteria; phylum Actinomycetota; class Thermoleophilia; order Solirubrobacterales; family Solirubrobacteraceae; genus Palsa-465. The sequence continues at coordinate 3,424 of DATMGZ010000018.1, forward strand.
AGTTCAGCCACCGGTAGATCGAGATCGCGTCCACGATCGGGACGCGCATGCAGCCGTGGCTGGCGGGGTAGTCGGGCGCGGGGTCGTAGCCGTGAATGGCGTAGCCGCCGATGAAGAAGCTGGAGAAGTACATGCCGTCGGGCAGGTACCCGGGGACGCGGCTGTAGACCTTGAAGCCGCGACCGAGGACGGTTGGGGTCGAGGGCTTGCCGGAGCTGATCGGGTAGATCGTCAGCACTCGGCCACCCCGGATCAGCGCCAGCAGCTGCTTGCCGAGGTTGCCCTCGACGTGCTTGCCGTCGCTCGGGTACCGGACGGGGAAGGTACCGACCTGATTGAGCAGGGCGGTCACGGTCGCCGGGCCGAGGTTCTGGCTCACACCCCAGCCGAGCAGGCGGTGGTAGGCATCGACGGCCAGTCCGGTTCCGTTGTCGTAGACGCCGGTCCGGGGAACGTAGAAGTGCAGCAGCGCCAGCCGACCCTGGATCAGCTGCACGAAGCGACCCGTCGAGCCGAACCCGGCGTGCGGGTTCAGGGCGGCGAAGCCGGTGCCGGCGGCCACACGAGCGAGCTGGGGACTCGTCGCGTGCACGGCCGAGACGGACACCTGGCCCGCCCGCGGGCTCGAGAAGCGCGAGCTGAAGTGGCCGTAGGTCCCGCCGCGCGAGCGGATCACGCGCAGCCGCTCGGAGTGGACCAGGCTGCTGCCGACGTAGGCCTTGAGCACGACCACCTGACCGGCGACGTACGGACGCACGAACCCGTTGACCCGGACCGCACGATTGGTGATCGTCACCGGCTGCCGGTTGACGTGGAAGATGCCGTCCAGGCTGAGCAGCAGCTGGCCCTTGACCGGCTTCGGCGTGGTGACCGGAGTCGTGGACGCCGGAGTCGCGGCGGTGGTGGCCGCAAGCGCGCTCGCAGGCACCAGGCCGAGCGAAACGGCGACGACAAGTCCCAGGATGCCCCGACCGATCCGTGTCACGCGCCGCATCCTAAACAATTGCGTTACGGCACCATCGGCCGGCGCTCTCCCGCCTACGACGTGAGCGGCGCCACCGCGGGTTCTCGGGCGGCCAGCGGCCAGGTCACGGCGGCGATCACGGCGTTGGCGGCGAGCATCAGCGCGAGGATGGCGGCGATGTTCCAGTGCAGCTGATTGACGCCGAGGGCGAGCGCGTTGTTGGTCGCGTGCAGGGCCATGCACGGGTACAGCGACGCGGTCCGCCAGCGCACCAGGCAGAGCACGAAGCCGAGGAAGCCGAGCGGGAGCAGGTACTGCGCGTTGGCCGACCCGGTGTGGGCCAGCCCGAACAGCAGCCCGGTGATCACCGCCGCGACCCACGGGCGCGCGGCCGCCGGCGGCAGCTTCCAACGACGCAGCGCGCCGAACAGGAAGCCCCGGAAGAAGAACTCCTCGGCGATCGGCGCGATCACGCACACGAACACGCCGGTCGCGACCATCGCCGCGGTGCTCTTGTCGGCCCCGAGCTCGCTCGGCAGCTTGTCCTGACCGTGCAGGTGGAAGACGGCGGCGTAGACGGCCGTCAGTGCGTAGTACCCGAACCCGGCGGCGAGGAACGCCTTCGCGGCGAGCCGGAACGACACCCGGCGAAAGCCGAAGTCGGCCGGCGTCGGTCGGCCCTGGGTCGAGGCCAGGTAGAGCGCGGCGAGGACGAACGAGACGTCGAACATGACGTCGCCGATGATGCTCACGGCCGGGGTGGGATGGCCCAGGCTGGTGCCACCGATCGAGGCGACGATCGCGACGACGAGGCTCGCGAACACGCCGAGCGCGAACCCCAGCACCACGGCGGCGGGAGCGGTCCAGGGGCTCCACGGCGGCTCGTCGAAGCCGCGCTCTTCAGGCGGGGGCGCCCCGACGGCCTCGGGCATCTGGGCCTCGGGGTGAGACTCGGGCCTGGCCTCGGGCGGGGGAAGCGGCGGTGGAACGCTCATGACGCTGACAGCAAGATTAGGGTTTGCCGCGGCTCAGGCCGGGCCGCTCACCGCAGCAGCTCGGTCAGCGTCGTGATCGTGCGCACGCCGTCAGGGCCGGGGCTCCCGTCACGCCGCACGAGTACCGGCTCGATCTCGGCGGCGCGCGCTCCCACGACATCCTCCTCGACGCTGTCGCCGACGTGGATCGCATCAGCGGCGCCGGCGCCGGCGATCTCGAGCGCGTGCGAGAAGATCTCCACCGCCGGCTTGCGCGCGCCGGCCTCGGCCGACGTCACGATTCCGTCCAGGAGCGGGGCCAGCCCGAGCCGAGCGAGCACCTCGTGCAGCGAGACATCCCAGTTGCTGACCACGACGAGCCTCCGGCCGGCGGCGCGGGCGGCCTCCAGGGCCGGACGGGCGTCGGCGAACGGCTCGAACTGCAGGGAGGCGAGCAGGGCGCCGGTCAGGGCCGGGGTCCCCACCCGCGCCAGCTCCGGCGTGGGCGGCAGCGCGCGCCGCAGGGCCTCGGCGCAGCGTTCGCGCAGATCCGCCAGCGCCGCGGGGTCGCGGCCGTCGTCGAGGTGCGAGCGGTAATAGGAGATCTCAGCGGCGATTGCGCGCTCGGCCTCGGTCGCGGAGATCGCCACGCCGAACCGCGCCGCCAGCTCAGCCTGCAGGCGCGGGGCCGGCGGGCGCAGGGCGACGAGCGTCCCGAGCGCGTCGAGCAGCAGCGCGCTCGGCGCGGAGGCACTCCCGGTCCGGCTCACGCGACGAAGCGCCAGGTCGCGAACTCGGCCGTGAACAATCCGAGCAGGACCGCGTTGGCGGCGATCGCATGGGTGCTCAGGCGCCGCTTCTCGAGCCACACCGCGGCCCACATGAAGAGTGGGAACAGCACCACCTCGTAGCGCGGCAGCGAGGCCAGCGGTTGCGGCCCGACGGGGTAGGTGAGCGGCAGCGCCAGGGCCGCCAGCGCGTACGCTCCATACGCGATCGGCAGACGGCGAAACGCCCCGACGCACGCCACCGCCCCGAGGACCAGGAATCCGAACAGCATCAGGTTCTGCCCCGCCACCTGCAGCGGGTCGCCTCCGGCCTTGGTGAAGTAAAGGGGCGGCGGCGGTCCGTGGATCAGCTGACGCAGCCCGTCCCAGGCGGCCACGATCCCGTCCCAGACACCGCCGAACGGGCCGGCGAAGTGGCGGAACCAGACCTGCTGGACGTGGAACGGAGCCAGCCCGTCGCCGGTCTTGAGCGCGAGGAATCCCAGATACGCTCCAAGCCCGACCGGCACCAGCGCGATCCATGCGAACGACCGCCGGATCCCATGGACGGGCCGCACCCGTGCCCACCAGCCCGACCCCGTGCGCACGACGGCGGCGCGATCGGTGCGCGGTCCGTACAGGTACAGGAGCACGAGCGGTACGACCAGCACGACGCCGCCGTTGCGTGAGGCGGCGGCCAGCGCGCCGAGGATCGCGGCCCAGGACCACCGTCCGACGCGGGCGGCGTAGATGCACCCCACCGACAGGGCCAGAAACAACGACTCGCTGTAGACGGCGGAGAAGAAGTAGGCCATCGGGCAGAAGGCGAGCAGCAGCACCGTGACCTGGGCGCGACGTTCGCCGAGCTCGAGCGTCACCAGTCGCTGCAGCAGCACCAGCGCCACGCCGAAGGCGAGCAACGAGATGATCACGCCCGCGATCAGCTCCGACCCGATCACGATGCCGAGCCCCCGCATCATCAGCGGGTAGAGCGGAAAGAACGCGGTCTTGGACGGTTGATGGTCATAGCCGCCCTGCGCGATGGCCAGGTACCAGACGGAGTCCCAGCGGACGAACGGCGCCGCCAGCAGATTGCCGAAGTAGCCGAACGGCGCGGTCAGCCGGGCGGGGTCGAAGCCGTCGGTCGCCGGTGCGCGACCGAACGACAGGACGGCGAGCACGCCGCAGATGAGGATGAGGAGCCGCGAGGTCCACAGCGCGCGCCACGCGAAGCGGACGGGCGTGTCGCTGGCGGTAGTCTCGCGGCCCATGAGCACAAGCGATGTTCTCATTACCGGCAGCTCGTTCCTGAACCGCCACTCACACCAGCTCACGGCGATCCTCACCGTGGTGCTGACGCTGGTGCTGGCCTGGCTGGCCGATCGCGGCGTCTCCCACTGGGCCGCGCGGACCGAGCTGAACGCGGCCGTCGACACCCGCATCCGCTTCCTCCGCCGGCTGATCTCGCTCGTGATCCTGGTGATCGGCGGCCTGTTCGCGCTGTCGCAGTTCGCGGGCTTGAACAAGCTCGCGGCCGGGGTGCTGGCATCGAGCGCGATCGTCGCCGCCGTGGTCGGCTTCGCCGCCCGCCAGACGCTCGCCAACCTGATCGCCGGCGTGATGCTGATGGTCGCCCAGCCGCTGCGGATCGGCGATCAGGTCACGATCGAGGCGCAGACCGGGGTGGTCGAGGACGTGCGGCTCAACTACACGGTCCTGCGCACGGCCGAGGGACGGCGCCTGTTCATCCCCAACGAGCGGCTCGCCTCGGAGGTGCTCCACAACGACACGATCCTTGACGACCGCGTCCGTCCCGAGGCCTCGGTCTGGCTCGCGCCCGCGGCCGACACCGACCTGGCGCTGTCCCGACTGACCGGACTCGAGCCGGGCCTGGTCGTCCGGATCGCCGAGATGACGCCGGAAGCGGTGCGCATCGACCTGATCGCCGAATCTGTTCCCGCGCCCGACCGGGCGGCCCGAGAGGCGGAGCTGCGCGCCGCCGCGCTTCGCGCGCTGCGCGCCGAGAACCTGCTCGTGCCGAGCCCCGGCTGAACCGGCCGGCGAGTTGCGCTGCATCAGATCGGCGCTACCGTTCTCAGATGGGCGTGAAGGTGATCTTCCGGTGCGAGATCTGCGGCGCTCGGCCGGACCCCGACACCCAGGCCGACCTCGAGCGCCAGATGCTCGATCTCCGCCACGGTGAGTACGTCGACGCCGAGCCGAGCCGGTGGCTGACCTGGCACGGGCGGGGCATGTACGGCCCCAACGCGTACGCGTGCGGCGAACATCGCGGTGAGCTCAAGGCGCAGCTGCGTGAGGACTACGGAACGCTCGGGTGGCATCCGTGGGCGAAGGGCCCACACCCGTGGGCGGGGCGGCGCGGCACCGATCGCGCCCGCCGGCTTCAGCGCAGCCTGCGATCCGGCTTCGGCGTCCCCGGATCCTGAGCGCCGGCCGCCCGCGCACCGAGCCGGAGCGCGACCGAGAGCGATCGGCGTGGGCGCTCGGCGTGGGCGCGCGGCGTGGGCGCGCGGCCTGGGCGCGCGGCCTGGGCGCGCGCGCCCAGGCTGAAGGACCGAGGCCCGCGGGTGCGAAAACCCCGCTGGGTACAATCTTGGGTCCACTCGCGGCGCCGCGGGGCCCGATCCGGACAGCACAGCTCGGCGCCGACACACCGTATGAGCAGACGCGAACGACAACGGCGCCGAAAGCGCCAACGTGGGCACCCCGTGGCGCGTGTGCTCGTGATGGCGTTCGTCCTGGGGGTGTGCGGAATCGCGCTGGCGGGCCTGGCGGTGGTCGGCTGGATCGTCGGCGTGGCGCAATCCGCCCCCAACATCGACCAGCTCAAGCCGCGCGATCCCGGCCAGGTTTCGGAGGTGTTCGCGGCCGACGGTACCCCGCTCGGCTACATCCAGTCCGACATCCTGCGGACCTACGTCCACAACAACCAGATCCCCGCCGCGATCAAGCAGGCCACCGTGGCGATCGAGGACCGCCGCTTCTACCAGCACGGCGGGGTCGACTACCAGGGCATCCTGCGCGCCGCGATCAAGGACGTGTTCGGCGGCGGCAAGTCGATCCAGGGCGGATCCACGCTCACGATGCAGCTCGTGCGCAACGTCTACCTCCCCGACCAGATCGCCAACAACCGCAACCTCAAGTACAAGATCGTCGAGGCCAAGCTGGCCGAGCAGCTCGAGCAGCAGCACACCAAGTCCTGGATCCTCACCAGCTATCTCAACGACGTCTCCTACGGGACGATCGGCGGCCAGACCGCGGTCGGCGTCGGCGCCGCCGCGGAGATGTTCTTCAACAAGCCGGTCTGGCAGCTCGACCTCGCGCAGTCGGCGCTGCTGGCCGGGTTGCCGCAGGCGCCCTCGGACTACAACCCGTTCCTGAACCCCGGCTTCGCCCGCGCCCGTCGGCACGACGTGCTGACCTCGATGGTGCAGTCGAAGTACATCACTCGGGCCCAGGCCGACTCCGCCGACAAGGAGCCGCTCGGCACGCAGCACAACACGAGCTACACGTTCCACAAGGAGCAGTACTTCTTCGACTACGTCAAACAGGCGCTGTTCGACAAGTTCGGCGTGGCCCGCGTGCGCCAGGGCGGGCTCAAGGTCTATACGACGATCGACCTCAAGAAGCAGCAGGAGGCCCGCCAGGCGATCGCCAACAACGAGGGCCAGCCCGGCGATCCCGCGGCCGCCCTGGTCACGATCGATCCGTCGAACGGACACATCGTCGCCATGGCCTCCTCATCGAGCTACGACAAGACGAACTTCAACTACGCCGCCCAGGCCCATCGGCAGACCGGCTCGGCGTTCAAGATCTTCGTCCTGATGACCCTGATCCACGACTACAACGGCGACCCCAACCAGACGTACTACAACTCCCACGAGCTGCAGCCGGGCTGGCTCCCCCACTACCCGACCTATCACGTGCAGACCTCAGAGCACAGCTACCTGGGCGACATCAACGTGACCAAGGCGACGATCCTCTCCGACAACACGGTCTTCGCGCAGCTCGACGCGGACGTCGGGCCCGACAAGGTCCGCGACATGGCCTACGCGATGGGGATCACCTCGCACCTGGACGGGATTCCGGCCGAGGGCATCGGCGGACTCCGGGTCGGTGTCTCGGCGCTCGAGATGGCCGATGCCTACGCGACGATCGCCAACGGCGGCTACCACATCGCGCCCACCGCGATCACCAAGGTCGTGTTCGGCGACGGCAGCAGCGTCAACCTCGGCGACCCGCCCCGCAAGCAGGTGTTCAGCGACGGCGAGGCAGCCGCGGCCATCAACGTGATGAAGGGCGTGATCACGCAGGGCACAGGAACCGCCGCCGACTACGGCTGCCCGGCCGCCGGCAAGACCGGAACCACCAGCAACTACACCGATGCGTGGTTCGTCGGCTTCACGCCGAAGCTGTCCACCGCGGTGTGGGTCGGCTACCCGAACGCGACCACGTCGATGAACGACGTCAACGGCCTCGGGCCGGGCTTCGGCGGCACGCTGGCCGCGCCGATCTGGCACGACTACATGAGCGCGGCCAGCGACGGCTTCTGCGGCGACTTCCCGCCGCCCACCCAAGCGTGGCAGGGCACGGCCTACTTCGGCCAGTTCTCCTCGACCGGGAACTCGAACTCCGGCGTGCCCGGCTCGGGCACCAACACCACCGGAACGAGCACCACCCCGGGCAGCGGTACGAGCACCAACCAGTCCACCAACCCGAACCTGCCCCAGGGCGGGGCGGGCGGCGGAACGAGCACGGGCGCCACTCCGCCGCCGGGATTCGGGACGGGGCACACCCAGGGCACCGGCGGCGTCGGCGTACACCACTAACTCGCACCGGGCAAGGCAGCGCCCTGCGCTCCACGGCTGGTACCGTGTTCAAGGCGCGGCGCCATGTCGGCTGCCTGCGCGTCCCCGAACCGGATCGGCGCGATGCCCAAAGAAGAGAAGGTCGAGCTCGAAGGCGAAGTCGTAGAGGCCCTGCCGAACGCGATGTTCCGCGTGAAGCTCGACAACGACCACGTCGTGCTCGGTCACGTCGCCGGCAAGATGCGGCGCTTCCGGATCCGGATCCTGCCGGGCGACCGGGTCCGAGTGGAGCTCTCACCCTACGATCTGGACCGCGCCCGGATCGTCTACCGCCACCGCTGATCGCGGGCCGGCCCGGCGGGCGAGGGCGTTGCGCGAGCTCGAGCTGATCGACGCGCTCGAAGTGGTGCTCTCACGCGCGGATCCGCGCGTCGTGCGCTGGATCGGCGACGATGCCGCGGTGGTCAGGGCGCGCGGCTACGCGATCACCTCGATCGACACGATGACCGACGAGATTCACTTTCGTCGCACGCAGCTCTCGCCCGACGAGATCGGCCACCGCGCGCTGGCCGGAGCGTTGTCGGATCTCGGGGCGATGGGCGCGCAGCCCGGACAGGCCTACATCGCGCTCGGTCTGCCCGCCGGCACACCGCGCGCGGAAGCGCTGGCAGTGGTGGGGGGCGCCGAGGCGCTGGCCGGGCGGACCGGCACCACGATCGCCGGCGGAGACGTCACGCAGTCCCCTGCCCTCAGCGTGTCGGTCACCGCCGTCGGATGGATCGACGATCCCGGTGAGCTGGTCGGTCGCGACGGCGCGCGCCCCGGGGACCTGGTCGGCGTCACCGGCGCGCTCGGGGGCGCCGGGGCGGGCCTCGCCCTGCTCGACGGGCGAGCCGTGGCCGACGGGCTGCCCGACCCGGTCGCACGCGAGCTGCTGCGGCGCTTCGCCCGGCCGGAGCCGAGGCTCGCGGAGGGACGCGCGCTGGCCGGGGCCGGAGCCCGCGCGATGATCGACCTCTCAGACGGTCTGGCCACCGACGCCGGACATCTGGCCCGTCGAAGCAATGTCCGCATCGAGCTCACGCTCGGCGCGCTACCGCTGGCTGCCGGCGTCGCCGAGGTGGCGGCGCGGATCGGCGTCGAGCCGGCGATCCTCGCCGCGACGGCGGGTGAGGATTACGAGCTCTGTGCCTGCGTCCCGTCGGGCGGCGCTCAGGCGGCCCAGACGATCGGCGCCGGCGCCCACTGGACCTGGATCGGCCACGTGGTCGCGGGCCCTGCGGGAGTGGCCTTCACCGACTCCGACGTGTCGCTGTCGGGGTACGAGCACTCTGTCTGAGCCTCGGCGCCCAGAGCACGGTAAACATCGTGCTCCCTGAACCGGCGGAGCATCGCGTCCGCGATCGCGCCGGCGTCGATACGGTAATCGCCGCGGGCGATGCGCTGCTTGAGCTCGGTGAGCCTGGTTTCCGTTTTCTCATCCATGAGCTACCCCTTTCGAGTCCGATAGATCGGCGGCCGGGTCCCGGGGCTTCATGAGATCCGGAGCCTGTGGACGGGTTACCCACTCACGCCGGGACGCGTGCCGCCGGCGCCGGCGTGACCTCCTGCAGGCGGGCGAACACGATGATCCGATGCGAGGCGCTGTACAGCGGGTGACAGGCCGACAGGACGAGGCGCTCGTAGCCGACGTCGCGGGTCACCCACAGCGCCGTCGGCAGCACCACCTGGGTCTTCTGCACGACGTAGGCGAAGCGTGCGTAGGGCATGGTGAGAATGATCTGGTCGCCGGCCCGCAGCTCGTTGATGCGCCGGAAGGGAGCCAGGTAGGTCGTCCGGTGACCGGCGATAGCCACCGTCTGCCCGAGGCCCGGCAGCGCCGTGGCCGGGTAGTGGCCGGGCCCCTTCTCCAGGCTCACGGTGTCGGTGCCCTGAACCACGTCGAAGCTCTGGCCGAGCTTCGGGAGCTCGATCCGGCCAATCGCGTCGCCCGCCACCAGCAGGCGCCGCTCCCGGCGAGCCAGGAACGAAATCCGCTGGTGCAGTGTGTTGAGGGTCTTGAGCGCGTGGCGATCAAGCTGCGTGAGCGGAACCTCCTGGTAGCCGAGGAAGCGCTGGTTGATCTCACCCCGCTTGATCAGCCCGACGGCGGCCGTGATCGGCTCCTGCCAGACCAGCGTCGCCGCGGCATCGAGCATCAGCAACAGCCCGGCGATGATCAGGACCGAGGACGTGTCGCGGACGAGCCGTCTCATCGCTTCTGCGTCAGCGCCGGAGCGCCGATCGCGTTCCCCCGAGCGAGCCCGGCCCCGCGTAGGTGACGGGACCGCGCACGGTCACCGGTGCCGTGCCGACCTGGTTGTGGCGAGCCGCTCGCAGCGCGATCAGCGTTGTGCCCGCCGCGCATCCGAGCACCAGGCTCCACACGACGATGCCGAGCAGCCCGACCTGGCCGCCGGCGAGCAACAGGACACCCATCCAGATCGTCTGCACCGGCCCGAGACCGAAACTGACCGCGTAGTAGACGGCGACCAGAGCGAGCGGCACGAGCCCGAGCACGACGAGCAGCAGCCTGACCGGCGTCGCGATCCGGACATCGGGCGCGACCGCCCACATCCACAGATGCACCGCCGGCACCAGGAACGCCGCCGCGAATGGATTGATCGCCCAGATAGCGAGGGTCGCGGCACACATCACGAGCAACATCGCCACGGCGCCACCGCCCTCCGATGGATCTCCCCGAACCCCGAGCGCACGCGTGAGCTGCGGGCGCAGCACGAGAAAGGAGAGCAGCAGCACGCAGACCAGCGCGACCGCGATCGCGATGCCGGCGGCGTGCAGCGGGATCGCCCCTCCGCTGACCGGCCCGGGCGGCGCGACCTTCATCAGCCCGGTGAGCCTGAGCGCGAGCAGGAACAGCGCTGCGAGCAGGAACGGGAGCGCGCAGGCGAGCACCCAGGCCGTCCACCGCCAGACCAGGTGCCCGCGCCGGCGCGCCCGGGCCAGCCCATCGACGGTGACCGCCAGCACCGGCAGCAGCAGCGCCAGGACGAGCAGCCGGATCGGCCAGGCCGGGATCACCTTGCGGTCGTAGAGGAGGTAGGCCGACGGCGCCGGGATCCCCGAGCCGGCGTCCAGCGCGCTGATCGTCTGCAGCGCCGTCCGCCCGAATGCGTTGATCCGCGTCTGCGAGATCTGGGCGTTGGGCGCCGGTCCACGCTCGCCCGAGGCCGAGAGCATCACCGACGGCTGCCCGGCGGCGTTGAACGTGCCCTGACCGGAAAGAGTCAACGGGAACGCCAGCCGCGCGAGCTGTCCGCCCACTCCGGACTCTCCGGGCGGCAGCCCCGCCTCGGTGCCCAGAGCGCCGGCGACGGTGTTGCGCAGCACCGTCGGTGCAACGACGTCACTCTGCGACCACGGGACGACGATCGGCTGCCGTGTCCCGGGACTTGCCATGTCGCCCAGCACGAGCACGGCGTCCACCGGACCCGACAGGGACGCCTCGAGCTGGCGCAGCCCCGCCCCCCCGTCGGAGCCGCTGACCGACGCGAGCACGAGGGTCCGATTCAGCGTGCGGCCCGCAAGCACGCGCGCGAGCTCGAGCAACGTCGCCGTTCCCGAAAGGTCGGCGGTCGCGGGCGAGGTCAGCGCGTCGCGATGCGCGACGACGACGATCTCGCCGCTCGAGAAGCCGGTCCGCGTTGCCGTGACCGTTTCGATCGTCCGCGTCCCGTCCGCCGTCCGGGTGCTGCCGGTGTTCGTGGCCACCGTGTACCCATGGCGGGTGAAGACCTCGCCGACCCTGGCGGCGAGGGCATCGTCGCCGCTCGAGCCGGGCCGCCGGTCGGGGTACGCCGAGGCCAGGCCGCGCAGGGTCGAGTAGGCGTTCTGTGGGTTGAAGGCATCGGGCGCGAGATTGGTCCCAAGCGCCCCCTGCTGGTCGGTCAGTGAGAACGCGAGCGCGACCAGAGCCAGCGCGACCGGAATGAACGCGGTGCGGTAGATCCGCGGATCGAACATCCGCTCGGAGGTTATCCGGGTGCGCCGACCGGCTCGCCTTTTCTGGTGCGACTACTCTTCCCGGTGAGAGGACGCAGGACGCACACCATGGCCGATCGCTCAGCGCGCATCCTGCTCGTCGACGACGAGCAGTCGATTCAGACGCTGCTCTCCTATCCGCTGCGCAAGGAGGGCTACGACGTCGTCCAGGCCGCGGACGGACACCAGGCGCTGGAGCGCTTCGCCGAGGAGCCGTTCGATCTCGTCGTCCTCGACCTGATGCTGCCGCGTGTCGACGGGCTCGAGGTCTGCAAGCGACTGCGCAGCCACAGCTCGGTCCCGATCATCATGCTCACAGCGAAGTCGGAGGAGATCGACAAGGTCGTGGGCCTCGAGCTCGGAGCCGACGACTACATCACCAAGCCGTTCTCGATGCGCGAGTTCTCGAGCCGCGTCAAGGCGGCGCTGCGGAGGGCGGAGATGAGCCGACCGACCGAGACGGCGCCGGACGAGGCACCGCTGGTCGTGCGTGAGCTGAAGATCGACTTTCCCAAGCGCTCGGTGCGGGTCCGCGGCATGGACGCACAACTCACGTTCGTCGAGTTCGAGATCCTCTCGGCGCTCGCCCGAGGCCCGGGCCGGGTGTTCACGCGCGACATGCTCCTGGGCCGCATCTGGGGCGATTCGGCTTATCGCGACCCGCGCACGATCGACGTCCACATCCGGCACCTGCGAGAGAAGGTCGAGCGAGACCCGAAGGATCCCGAGTACCTGTTCACGGTGCGCGGGGTGGGCTACCGCTTCCGCGATTCAGAGCTCTAGCGAGCTTCAGCCGATGCGTTCGCTGCGCAACCGCCTGACGCTGATGTTCTTCGCGATCACACTGATCGCCATCGGCGCGCTGTATCTCTACGTCGTCCCGGGCCTGCAGACGCGGCTGGTGAACGAGAAGGTGCAGGCACTCGCGGTCGCTGCCGCACGCTACTCACCGCCGATCAGCGCCACCGTGGGCTCCACGGATCTCCCCCCGGTCGTGCGTCTCAGGGTGGACACCGCGGCGCTGGACTCCGGCAACCGCGTGGCGTTGCTGTCGGTCGCCCATACGCCGTCCGGCCCGCAGCTCTCGCCACAGCAGGATTCGAGCAACAAGGCGGCCGCCGCGCCGCTCGCCTATCCGGTCGCCGAGCGCTCCGCCAGGACCACGCAGCCCACGACCGGCCTGGAGTCGACGGCCGCGGGCCAGATCGCCGAGGCGGCGTGGCCCGTGCCCTACCAGGGCCGCGTCGGGGCGGTGATCGTGTTCTCCGACCCCGTCGCCGACATCGTTCACAACGTGGCGATCGTGCGCCACGACATCCTCGTCGCCGGCGGCCTGGCGCTGCTGCTGGCGCTGCTCGGTGGCTACCTCGTCGCCCGTGCGCTCTCGCTGCGGGTCAAGCGGCTCGAGCGCGCCGCGGAGCAGGTGGCGGGCGGCGACTTCGCCCAGCCGATTGCCGTCGACTCCTCCGACGAGCTGGGTCAGCTGGCGATCGCCTTCAACGAGATGCAGCAACGCCTCGCGCAGGTCGAGTCGGCCCGCAAGCGGTTCATCGCCACCGCGTCGCACGAGCTCCGCACACCGATCTTCTCGCTCGGAGGCTTCGTCGAGCTGCTCGAGGACGAGGATCTCGACGCGGAGACGCGCCGCCGCTTCCTGGACCAGGTCCGCGATCAGGTCGAGCGTCTGCGCAAGCTGTCGGTCGACCTGCTCGACCTCTCCAGGCTCGAGTCCGGATCGCTGGAGCTGCGGCCCGAGCAGGTGGACATCGGCGAGCTGACGCGATCGGTGTCGGCGGAGTTCGAACCGACGCTCGCCCAGCATGACGCGCACCTCGAGCTGCGAGTCTCAGCGCGGACCGTGGACGCGCTCTGCGATCCTGTCCGCTTGGCCCAGATCATGCGGATCCTGCTCGACAACGCCCTCACCCACACCGCGTCCGGCACGCGCATCGTCGTCACCGCCGGTCGCGACGACGGTCGGGTCCGGCTCGCCGTGCGCGACAACGGGGAGGGGATCGACCGGGCCGCGCTGGCCAGGATCTTCGAGCCCTTCTACACCGCCAACGATGCGCAGGGCTCCGGGCTCGGGCTCGCGATCGCCAGCGAACTGGCCGAGCGGATGTCCGGGCACCTGTACGTCGAGTCGGCCCCGGGGCAGACGACATTCACGCTCGAGATCCCAACGTGAGACGCGCACGCCGGCCCACATGCGCGGCGCTCGCCGCGACGGCATTGCTCGCCGGCTGCGGCGGCTCGAGCGGCCCGAGCAGCTCGTCGTCCAGTTCCGCCAGCTCGACGACGACGAGCGCGACGGCGCCGATCCCGATCGTCCAGGTCAACCAGACGACCCAGTTCAACCCCAGCGCGATCTACGCTCGCGATGCCCCGGGCGTGGTCACGATCATCAGCGTCTTCTCCGGCGGCGGCGCGAGCACGGGTGGCTCCGGAGCAGCGGCCCAGGGATCGGGCTTCGTGATCTCGAACAGCGGCGAGATCGTCACCAACGCCCATGTCGTCACCAACGGCACCGGGGCCAGCCTGCAGCGGGCGAGCTCCGTCTACGTCAAGTTCCCCGATGGCAACGAGGTGCCGGCCACGATCGTGGGCGCGGACCCGAACGCGGACGTAGCGCTGCTGCGTATCGCCCCGTCGGGACTGAGGCTGCGGCCGCTGACGCTCGGGTCGAGCTCGAACCTGATCGTCGGCGCTCCCGTCGCCGCGATGGGGACGCCGTTCGGCGAGCAGGGCACCTTGACCGTGGGTGTGATCTCCGCGCTCAACCGCGCGATCCAGTCGCTCAACGGGTCAAGCAGCCAGGGCTCGTTCGCGATCCTGGGGGCAATCCAGACCGATGCGGCGATCAATCACGGCAACTCCGGCGGCCCTCTGGTGGAGGCGAGCGGGGCCGTGATCGGGATCAACTCGCAGATCGCCCCGGATTCGACCGGCGGCGGGTCGGGGGTCGGCTTCGCCGTTCCCGTCGACGCCGTCAAGCGGTCGGTGGCGGAGCTTCGTGCCCACGGCTCGGTCGCCTACGGCTACATCGGCGCCTCCAGCGTGCCGCTGTTCCCACAGCTCGCCGAGCGACTGGGGCTCAAGGTCAAGCAGGGATCGCTGCTCGAGACGGTGGCTCCCGGAGGCCCCGGGGACAAGGCCGGGCTGCACGGGGGCAACAACACGATCACGTTCGACTTCCAGCAGTACCACGTCGGCGGCGACGTCGTCACCAAGGTCAACGGGCGAACGCTGGATCAGAATTACGACCTCGCCGACGCGATCACCGCGGCGAGCCCGGGCGAGACGCTCACGCTCGAGGTGTGGAGCGGGAACACGCCGCGGACAGTCAAGGTGACGCTCGCCACCCGACCCAACTCGGGCGGCGGGTAGCCGCGAGCGCTGGTGCGCGAGTTGATCGTCGAGCTCGCGCTGCGCCTGCGCGACCGTGTCCTGCCCGAGCTCGGGTCAACGGCCGGGCGCGCGCACGCGGGTGACGGGGCCGGCGGCGACTTGACGTTCGCGATCGACGCCGCCGCAGAGGAGGAGCTCCAGGACTTCGTCACACAGCGCGCGCCACGACTGGCCTTCTACTCCGAGGACCGGGGCCTGGTGGCGGCCGAGGACGCCACCCACGTGCTCGTCGTCGACCCGATCGACGGGACGCGGCCGGCGATGGCGGGATTCGAGGCCGCCTGCGTCGCGGTGGCGCTGGCGCCGATCGGCGACGGCGCTCCGACGATGGCCGACGTCGAGATCGGGTGCGTGCTCGAGATCAAGTCGGGGGACAGGTTCGTGGCCGTTCGGGGATCCGGCGTGGAGTCCACGCGGGGCGTGCGACTGAGCCCCAACGCCGACCCGGAGCGGATGTTCTGGGCCTACGGATTCCGCGGCCGGCCGGCGCGCCCCACGGTCGAGGTGCTCGGGGACCTGATCGACGCCTCATCCGTCGGCGGAGGGACGTTCGAGCTCGGGTCGCAGGCCTTCGCGATGACCCGGATCGTCACGGGCCAGCTCGATGCGGTGCTCGAGGTCGGCTCGCGGCTGATCGACGACATCGGAGGGATGCGAGACGAGTTCGAGCGGGTAGGTGGCGGCCACGTGCTCAACAACTCGCCCTACGACCTGGCCGCGCCGGCGCTGTGCCTGACCGAAGCCGGAGGGGTCCTGACCGATGGCTGGGGCCGGTCCCTGGACGACCGGCCGCTGCTCGGCTCCGGACACGAGTTCCAGATGTCCTCGATCTCGGCCGCCAACGCCGAGCTGCACGCTCGCCTCGTGCGCGAGGTCGACGCGGGGATCGCGCGCCTGCGGGCACAGAGGAGCTGATGTGAAATCGTCGCGACGCAGCCGTGCCGACCGCGGGCGCAGCGAAACTTCGCGCGTGGCCTATTGCCCGCACCGACCCGCGCGATATCGTGCGGCCGCGCATCCGATGAACTGACCATGCTGCAGCCCATCTCCGTCGGCCACAAGCATCTCTCCGATTACACGAGCATCGTCGGGCGCCCGCTCGTGGACGAGATCAGGGAGCGGGCCGAACGGCTCACGGGCAAGCGCATTCTGCACCTGTCGGCCACCGCGTTCGGCGGCGGCGTCTCGGAGATCCTGTACACGATCGTCCCGCTGATGGCCGACGTCGGCCTCGACGTCTCCTGGCAGGTGATCTACGGCCGCGAGGAGTTCTTCAACGCGACCAAGGTGATGCACAACGCCCTCCAGGGAAACCCGCAGGACCTGACCCCGGAGCAGTGGGAGATCTGGAAGCACTACAACGAGATCAACGCGCGCGAGCTGATGGATGAGTGGGACGCGATCATCGTCCACGATCCCCAGCCGGCGGCGATCGCCTCGCTCGTCCCCGCCAAGGCGAGCCACTGGATCTGGCGCTGCCACATCGATCTGTCCACGCCGAATCCCGCTACGCTCGAAGTTCTGCTGCCATACCTCGACGAATACCCTGCGGCCGTGTTCCACCTCCGGGATTACGTGCCGCCGAGCATCGATGGTCGCGCCCGCATCGTGCCGCCGGCGATCGACCCGCTGGCGCCCAAGAACATGGCCTTCTCGCCCGACGACGCCGTCTATATCTGCGGCCAGTTCGGCATCGACGTCGACCGCCCGCTGCTCGCGCAGGTGTCCCGCTTCGACCCCTGGAAGGATCCGCTCGGCGTGATCGACGCCTATCGGATCGTCAAGGCGCAGATGCCCGAGGTGCAGCTCGCTCTCGTCGGCTCGATGGCCACCGATGACCCCGAGGGCTGGGACTACTTCAACGCCACCGTCGCCCACGCGGACGGCGATCCCGACATCCACATCCTCAACAACTTCAACTACGTCGGCGCGATCGAGGTCAACGCCTTCCAATCCCATGCCGACGTGGTGATCCAGAAGTCGACCCGCGAGGGCTTCGGCCTGACCGTGAGCGAAGCGATCTGGAAGGCGCGGCCGTTCATCGGCGGCGATGTGGGCGGCATCCCGCTGCAGATCTCCGACGGGGAGTCGGGCTTCCTCGTCTCGAGCCCCGAGGAATGCGCCCGACGCGCGCTGGAGATCCTGGCCGACCCCGGGCTCGGCAAGCGGCTCGGCCGAGCCGGCAAGGAGTCCGTCCGTCGCCGCTTCCTCTCGCCGCGGCTGCTGCGCGACTGGCTGGCGCTGTTCGAGGACATCGGGGTCTAGCTCGTGCCCGTGCATGCCGATCCGCTCGTGCTGGTGTCAAACCGCGGCCCCGTGACCTTCGAGTCCGACGGCTCGGTGCGCCGCGGCACCGGCGGCCTCGTGACCGCGCTGACCGGACTCGCCTCGCATCGCGAGGTGACCTGGATCGCCTCGGCGATGACCGATGCGGACGTCGCCGCCGCTCAGCGCCACGGCGGCCACGCGTTTCCGGTCAAGGCGCCCGACGGCGACAGCGAGTACCTGGTCAAGCTCGTGGCCTCCGACCCCGATGCCTACGACCGCTTCTACAACAT
Organism: Solirubrobacteraceae bacterium; assembly: GCA_035555155.1. Lineage (GTDB taxonomy): Bacteria > Actinomycetota > Thermoleophilia > Solirubrobacterales > Solirubrobacteraceae > Palsa-465. The sequence goes on from DATMGZ010000018.1 coordinate 20,965, forward strand.
CATGGCCAACCCGATGCTGTGGTTCATCCAGCATTACCTGTGGGACCTCTCCAACGCGCCAGACATCCGCCGCCACGAGACCGAGGCCTTTGAGTTCGGGTACAACGTCGTCAACGAGGACCTCGCCCGGGCCGTGCTCGACGAGATCGAGGACACCGAGGGCCCGGTCGTGATGGTCCACGACTATCACCTGTACACGCTGCCGGGGCTGATCCGCCACGCGCGCCCCGACGCCTTCCTGCACCACTTCGTGCACATCCCGTGGACGCAGTCGGACTCGTGGCGCGTGCTCCCGTCGATGATGCGCCAGGAGATCTACGCGGGCATCCTCGCCAACGACATCATCGGCTTCCACACCCGCTCCTACCGGCGCAACTTCCTGCAGTGCTGCGAGGACCTGTTCGACTACGACGTCGACTACGACCGTGGCGTTGTGCGCGTCGAGGATCGCGAGGTCTGGGTTCGCGCCTATCCGCTCCCGATCGACGCCACGGCCGTCCAGGCCGTCGCCGCCCGGCCGCGCACCAGGGAGTTCGAGAAGGAGCTGCTGCGGCGCCGGCGCAACCACCTGATCCTCCGCGTCGACCGCGCCGACCTGTCCAAGAACGTGCTGCGCGGCTTCAGCGCCTTCGATGTCTTCCTCGAGCAGCACCCTGAGTTCCGCGAGCACGTCACCTTCATCGCCCAGCTGATGCCGTCGCGGACCGACATCCCCGAGTACGCCGAGTACCTGGAGCGGATCGAGGCCGTCGTCGCGGTCGTCAACCACCGCCACGGCTCCCCGGACTGGATGCCGATCCAGCTCAAGCTCCGCGACGACCTCGAGGAGGCCGTCGCCGCCTACAAGCACTACGACGTGCTGATGGTCAACGCCATGTTCGACGGCATGAACCTGGTCGCAAAGGAAGGGCCGATGGTCAACGAGCGCGCCGGCGTCTCGATCCTGTCCGAGAACACCGGCGCCCACGAGGAGCTCGGCGAGTTCGCCCTCTCGGTCAACCCCTTCGATATCCAGGAGCTGGCCGACTCCATCCACGCCGCCCTGACCATGCGCGTGACCGAGCGTGAGCGCCGCCATGAGGGACTCAAGGCCATCGTCACCGCCCGCGACCCGGGGCACTGGGTGGACGAGCAGCTCGACGACATCCGCAAGAAGGAGCTGGCGGACCTCAGGTAGGCCGGCGGTTCCGGCCGTCGGCGATGGTGGCAGCGTGGACGCCGGGTCGGTGCGGGTTACGATCGGGGCGGCCCGGGTGAGTCGGGCCGGAACGGCGACTGGGAAAGAGAGCCTGCCGCGCGTGACGGTGCGCAAGTCGACAAACTGCTGCCCGTGTGACGCTCGTTGTCCATCTAAGCGTCTCCAGGGCGCTTAGATGGCCGAGGAACGTTCGCAGCGGTGTGGTTTGTCGACTTAAGCACCCCCGACGCCCGGTAGCCAAACTGGGAGCGCCGGGTCGCCTCGCTCCCCCTCCTCAGCCGCCGTTTCCACGCCGGCCCTCAGCGGGCACCAGCGATGCCACACCGCTGGCTGCCCTCGGTCGATGCGCCGGATCGACCACCCGCGCGGGGCGGCCCCGGCCCTACCGCAGCGTCCGCCCCTCGCTCAGCATCGCCACGTACTGCCGGATCCGCCGCGCCCGCGTCTCCGGCCGCCTGGCGTCGCTGATCCGGTACAGGAACCCGTAGCGGCTCACGCCGGTCAGGGTCTCGAAGAAGGCCCGGGCGGCGGGGTCGCGGTCCAGTGCCCGCTGGAAGTCCTCGGGAACGCCGGCGGACCCCTGCGGCTCGTACGCGGCGTCCCAGCGGCCGTCCTCCTGGGCCGCTCGCACCGCCGAAAGCCCGGCCGGCCTCATCCGCTGTCCGGCGATCAGCTGGGTGGCCTTGTCGCGATTGACCTGCGACCACTTGCTGCGGCGGCCGCGGGGGGTGAAGCGCTGGAGCCAGAATCGGGCGTCGTGGGCGGCCTTCTGCCCGTCGATCCAGCCGAAGCAGATGGCGAGCTCGAGTGCCTCGGCGTAGGTGACGGTGGCGACTCCCGCGCCCTTCTTGGCCAGCTTCAGCCAGACACCCGGGGAGTCAGCGTGATGGCGCTCGAGCCAGCGCTCCCAGGCACGGCCGTCGGCCGGCTCGAGGATCGGGAGCTCGTCCCGGGGAGCCATGTGCCTCAGGGTACCGTTGCTATAGTCGGCCGCCGTCCTGGCCTCGCCTATGACCAAGCCGCCCCTCATCTACGACCTGATGCTGATGCTCTCCACCAGTGCGGAGGAAGAACAGCGCGCCAAGATCCTCGCCGACGTCGAGGCGGCGATCGCCGATGGCGGCGGCAAGGTCGAGCGCAACGATGACTGGGGCACGCGAGCGATGGCGTACGAGATCGGCCACAAGACCGACGCCGAGTACCACCTGCTGCAGTTCGCCGGTCCGACGGCGCTGCTCGAGACGCTGGGCCACTATCTCCACATCGCGGACGGGGTGATCCGGTTCCGGATCATCAAGGTTCTGCCGGGAACGCCGCCGCCCCCGGATCCGCGCCCGGTCCCCGCGACTGTCGCCGCCGCGCCCGCCGCCGAGTACGGCGCCGGCGCCTGAGTCCGGCCCGCCCGTCCGGACGGCGCCCGGCGGCCCCGGCGCGCCACACCCGCCCCGGCGCGCCACACCCCGCGATCGGGTCGAAGTGGCACGAGTTCGTGTCGGCACGTGACCGCTTGGCGTCGGGACCGAAACGTTTCCGACCATTTTCCGGGCACGCCCCCGGATGCCGACCGCGCCGGGCCTAGACTCGCCTACAGGCTTTACAACGATCCCTGGAAAGGAGCCTCGAGCATGGCTGCCACCAATATCAACCGGGTAGTGATGACCGGAAACCTGACCCGCGACCCGGAACTGCGCTCCACCGGCAGCGGTATGTCGATCTGCAAGCTGCGCATCGCCTGCAACACGCGGCGCAAGAACAACGCCTCCGGAGAGTGGGAGGACAAGCCCAATTACTTCGACGTGACTGTGTGGGGCGCCCAGGGCGAGAACTGCGGTCGCTACCTGTCGAAGGGTCGCCCGGTGGCCATCGACGGCCGGCTCGAGTGGCGCGAGTACGAGGTCGAGGGGCAAAAGCGGCAGTCGGTCGATATCATCGCTGATTCCGTGCAGTTCCTCGGAGGGCGCGATGAGGCGGTCAACGGGAACGGGTTCTCCGGCAACGTCCGCGCTGCGGAGAGCGACGTCCCGATCGACACCGGCGATTTCGAGTCCGCTCCCGTGAGTGCCGGAGTCGCCGACGACGACATTCCGTTCTGAGGCGCGAGACCAAACAGATGACCGCGTAGCTCGGTCCGGAGCAGCAAGTAGAGGTAATTTCAGGTGGCAAAGCAACGCAGACGGCCGGTACGCCGGCGGGACAGGAAGGGCGGGCCGACCTCCGGCCGGCGTAAGCCCTGCCCGTACTGCCGGGACAAGATCGACCAGGTCGACTACAAGGACGTGTCCGCGTTGCGCCGGTTCATATCCGAGCGCGGCAAGATCCGCTCGCGACGGATCACCGGAGCCTGCCGACGTCATCAGAGCCAGGTCGCGCGTGCGGTGAAGCGTGCGCGCGAACTCGCCCTCCTGCCTTACGTGGCCGAGGGCGGCAGCGACCATCGTGAGCGCGGTGGTCGCGGCGACCGCGGCGACCGCGACCGCGACCGCTGACGGAGGCCGTCGTGGCCCAGGCAATCCTGCTCCAAGACGTCGAGTCGCTCGGTGAGCGCGGGACCGTGGTGGACGTTTCCGCCGGCTACCTGCGCAACTACCTTCTGCCGCGCAAGCTCGCCGAACCCGCGACGCGCGGGTCGATCGAGGCCGCCAGCCGTCGCCGGGATGCGGCGGAGCGGGTCAAGCGTGAGGCTGAGGAGCGAGCCCAGGAGAACGCCGCCACGCTCGGGCGGACGGTGCTCACGATCCCGCAGCAGGCCGGCGACGACGGCCGGCTGTTCGGATCGGTCACCACAGCGGACATCGCGGACGCGATCCGCGATGCGCGCGGCATTCGCATCGACCGCCGCAAGATCCACCTCGAGGAGCCGATCCGTCACATCGGCACCTACATGGTGGTCGTCGAGATCGCCGACGGTGTGACCGCGGCGGTCAAGACGATGGTCGTCGAGCAGCGCTGACGGCGCCGCCGCCTGCCGTACGCCCAGCCGCTCCCCTCGGATAAGCCGCCACGAATTCCGTCGCTGCTTGCGGGATCGCGGCCGTTCGGGCGCCGGGCTCGAATCTAGACTCGGAGACCGATGAGTATCGCTGCCCCGATCGCCGTCCCGCCGCACAACCTCGAGGCCGAGAAGTCGGTGCTCGGGGCCGTGCTGCTCGATGAGCGCCACCTGTACGGGCTGCTGGTGGAGGAGCACCTGCGGCCGGAGCACTTCTACCGCGAGCAGCACGGATATGTGTTCGCGGCGATGCTCGAGCTGCATCAGAGCGACCGCAAGATCGACCACCTGACCGTGGCGGAGACGCTGCGCCAGCATGGCAAACTGGAGGAGGTCGGCGGCCCGGAGGCGATCGACGAGCTGGCTGGGTGGGTGCCCGCGGCGGGACATGCGCGGGAGTACGGCCGGATCGTGCGCGACAACGCGCAGCTCCGGTCGCTGCTGCAGACCTCGTATGAGATCCAGGCCAGCGTGATCTCCCGCGAGGCGCCGGCCCAGGAGCTGGTCGAGCAGGCCGAGCGGGCGGTCCTCGAGGTCGCACACGACGACCGCCAGAAGAGGTTCCGGGCGATCGCCGAGATCCTCGACCAGGAGACGGACAAGCTCCACCGCCTGTCGATTGCCAAGACGCCGCTCACCGGCACGCCGTCGGGGTTCAAGGATCTCGACGCGCTGACCGGCGGCTTCCAGCCCGGCAACCTGATCATCCTCGCCGCCCGCCCCTCGATGGGCAAGTCGGCCCTGGTGACGAACATCGCGGAGAACGCCGTGCTCGAGGACCACGCGGTGGCGCTGTTCTCACTCGAGATGTCCGAGTCGGAGCTCGCCCAGCGCTTCGTCGCCTCCCAGGCCAAGATCAAGGGCGAGGAGCTTCGCAAGGGTCGGGTGGCCGAGGGTCGCTGGGCGTCGATCCTGCAGGCCTGCCAGCGGCTGGCCGAGGCGCCGCTGTGGATCGACGACTCCAGCGACACCGGGGTGCTGGAAATCCGCGCCAAGGCGCGGCGCCTGCACAACCAGATGCCGAAGGGTCTCGGGCTGATCATCGTCGACTACCTGCAGCTGATGCGCCATGAGGGCCGGGTGGAGAGCCGCGTCGAGCAGGTCGGCCAGATCAGCCGCGGACTGAAGTCGCTCGCCCGCGAGCTGAACGTGCCCGTGATCGCCCTGTCGCAGCTGAGCCGCGCGGTCGAGCAGCGGGGCGGCGACAAGAAGCCGATCCTCTCCGACTTGCGCGAATCGGGCCAGATCGAGCAGGACGCGGACCTGGTGATGTTCATCTATCGCGAGGAGTACTACCTCAAGGAGGAGTCCGAGCGACCCGGCGAGGCGGACATCATCGTGGCCAAGCACCGCAACGGGCCGGTCGGGGACATCGTGCTCACGTTCCGCAACGAGTTCCCCAAGTTCATGAACTACGCCGGGGAGCGGTTCGGCTGATGAGCGACCGCTGCCAGTTCGGGGTCTGCGACGGCTCCGGGTTCATCTACGACGAGGAGACCAACACGGCGTTCGACTGCCGTTGCCGTCGCCACCAGATCGCCCACAACCAGGCCCGCGCCCTGTCCGCGGTGATTCCGCGGCGCTACCGCGACGTCGCGTTCGACCGGCCGCCGGTGACGGAGATCGATCGGCCCGTCGTCGCCCACGTGCGCCGCTTTGCCGACAAGATCGACAACCAGCTCGACGCCGGCCGGGGGCTGTGGTTCATGGGACCGGTCGGCACGGGCAAGACCACGCTGGCGATGCTCGTCTCCAAGGCCGCGGCGAAGGCCGGCCGATCCGTGGCCATCTACTCGTTGCCGCGGCTGCTGAACGAGATCCGCGACACCCATCGCGCCGAACGCTCGCACGTGGACCTGCTCGACCGGCTCACCGCGGTCGACCTGCTGCACATCGACGATGTCGGCGCCGAACGCACCACCGATTGGGTGCTCGAGGAGCTGTACTCGATCGTCAACTCCCGCTATGAGGACGAGAAGTCGATCGTGATCACCACCAACATCACCGACCGCGAGGAGCTGCAGGACCAGATCACGGCCCGCACCGTCTCGCGTCTGACGGAGATGTGCGACGAGCTGCCGGTCTACGGCGAGGACCGGCGCATGGGGCCTCACGCCGCCTGACCCTGCCTGGCACCCGCGCCCCCACGTACACTGAGCCCGCATGCCAGGAATCGTGATAGTCGGCGCCCAGTGGGGCGACGAGGGCAAGGGCAAGATCACCGATCTGCTCGCTGAGCGGGCGGATGCGATCGTGCGCTTCCAGGGCGGCAACAACGCCGGGCACACGATCGTCCGCGACGGTCAGACCTGGAAGCTTCACCTGATGCCGTCGGGCATCCTGCACCCCGGCAAGCTGTGCGTGATCGGCAACGGCGTGGTGATCGACCCCAAGGTGCTCACCGACGAGCTCGACGAGCTGCGCCGGCGCCGGGTCGACACGAGCGGCCTGCGGATCTCGGCCAACGCCCACCTGATCATGCCGTACCACATGATGCTCGACCACGCCGGCGAGGCCAAGCTCGGCAAGCTCCAGATCGGGACCACGCGGCGCGGGATCGGCCCGTGCTACGCCGACAAGGCCGCGCGGCTCGGCATCCGGGTACAGGACCTGCTCGACGGGAAGATCCTGAAGAAGAAGATCGTCGCCGCGCTGGAGCCCAAGCGGCTGTCGCTGCGCCCGTTCGTCCGTGACCCCAAGCTCGACCTGCAGGCGATGACCGATGACTATCTGATCTACGGACACCGCCTCGAGCCCTACATCACCGATACCAGCCGGCTCGTGCTCGACATGCTCGACGAGGACGCCCTGGTCGTATTCGAAGGCGCGCAGGGTGCGCTGCTCGACATCGACCACGGGACGTATCCGTTCGTCACGTCCTCCAATCCCGTCGCCGGGGCGGCCTGCATCGGCGCCGGCGTGGGGCCCAAGGACATCGACGAGGTCTGGGGCATCACCAAGGCCTACGGCACCCGCGTCGGGGCGGGCCCGTTTCCGACCGAGCTCGACGGTGAGCTCGCCGATCTGCTGCGCGAGCGCGGCGGCGAATACGGCACCACCACCGGCCGGCCGCGCCGGGTGGGGTGGCTCGACCTCGTCGCGCTGCGCTACGCCGCCCGCATCAACTCGCTCACCGCGCTCGCCGTGACGAAGCTCGACGTGCTCTCGGGCCTCGACCGGATCAGCGTCTGCACGCGCTACCGCGGCGCCGAGGGGGCCGAGTTCGACTACTTCCCCTACCACCAGAGCGTGCTGCACCACGCGTCCGGCGAGTACATCGAGCTGCCCGGCTGGTCGGAGGATCTGAGCGAGTGCCGTAGCGAATCCGATCTGCCGGTGGCGGCTCGCGAGTACCTCGAGTTCGTGGCCGACCACGTCGGCGTGCCGATCGCCCTGATCGGCGTCGGCCCGAGCCGCGACGAGATCGTCTGGACCGAGGCGAGCAAGGGCATGGCCGGCGCCGCTCCAGTCGTCGGCTGACCCCGGCGCCGCTCCGGTCGCCGGCTGACCCCGCGCCCCGCGCCCCGGTCCTCTGCCCGCGCCCGGCGCCCGTCAGCGCCGGCGCGTCAGCTTCGCGACCAACAGCTCGATCGAACGTTCGAGCTGCTCCAACGTCGCGGTTTCGACGCTCGTGATGCCGAGCGTCCGATTGAGCCACGCGTTGATTTCGCGATGCGAGCTCGAGTCGCGGCGACGGAGATCCGAGACGAGCCGGTGGCGCTCGGCCCGCAGCAGCGCACGGCGCTCGAACGCCGGCACCTCGCCCCACGCTTCGCCGGCCCGATCCGGTCCTCGGGTTGCCGCGGGTCCCACGGGCACCGGGGGCGCCGTCGCCACGGGCGCCGGCACGGCGGGAGCGGGCGACCCGAACAGCGTCATCTGCGGCGCGACGTCGGCGCTGAGCGGTTCGAAGTGGAGCGTCTCGTGGGGCTCGGTGCGCAGCCGCTCCTCAGGTTCGAAGCCCTCGTCATCCTCGGCGATCTTGCGCGGCGACTGCCGCAGCTCCGTCTCGATCGCGCTCGCGTGGTCGCGCAGCACCGAATCGGCAGGTATGTACAGCCAGCTCGGCTCGAGCGGGCGACCGGGAATCGTGCGCACGAACCGCCCCACGATCTGGCGGAACACGAGCGGCGTCTTTGCGGCGGTGGCGTAGACCCCGACGCGCAACCGGGGGATGTCGACCCCCTCGGAGACCATGTTGACCGCGACGATCCAGGCATCCCGCGAGTGGGTGAACGCGGCCAGCTTGGCGGCGGCCTGGGTCTCGGTGTGCAGCACGACCAGCGGCGAGCGGCCGGTCACCTCACGCAGCAGTCCGGCCACCCGGCGGGCATGCTCGGAGTCGGCGGCGATGACCAGGCCGCCGGCGTCACGGTGCCCCGCGTGTCGCAGCCCACGCAGCTTCTCGTCCGCCTCGCGCAGGATCCGGGGCAGCCCGTCCGGCAGCTCGGTCGAGATCGCGGTGCGGTAGCGGCGGCTCGCCTCGCGGGTCGACAGCACGGTCTCGAAGCTCGACTCGATCACGTCGTCGCCGCTGCGCCACGAGAGCGTCCCGTCGTAGGCGACGAAGCAGACCGGGCGGCAGACCCCGTCCCGGACGGCGTCGGCATAGGTGTAGGAGATGTCGGGCTCGGCGAGACCGTCGTGGTCGTAGCTGACTCCGGGGATGGTGGCGGCGTCGGAGCGAAACGGGGTCCCGGACAACAGCAGCCACCGCGACGCCTCCCCGAAGGCGGTCGAGAACCCCTCACCCCAGGCCAGGTCCTCGCCCAGGTGGTGGGCCTCGTCGGCGATCACGAGGACGCGCCGCGGCAGCCCGCGGCGCCAGCGCAGCGGTGCGCTCGCCACCCGGGCGTAGGTGATCGAGACGCCCTGGAACCCGCTCGGCGCCCGGGGCGAATCGGAGTCGGGGACGAGGTCGAGCCCGAGCTCGGCCGCAGCCCGCGCCCATTGCCGCGTCAGCGGTGCGGTCGGGCACGCGACGACGACCGCGCCGATCGTTCCGGCGCTCAGCTCGCGGCGGGCGAGCTCCAGCGCCGGCCGTGTCTTGCCCGCCCCCGGCGCGGCGGAGAGCAGGAAGCTCCCGTCCCGCCAGACGGACATCGCCGCCAGCGCTCGTTGCTGCCACGCGCGCAGATTCGAGGAGGGATGAGCGACCGACCGGAGCGCAGACACGGGCCGGGCATAGTGCCCGACGGGCCGGACGTCGAGGCCCAACTCCTGCCTCTGGCGCGGGTTTGCGCCGACGGGCGGGCCCGGAGCCCCGCTCACCTGACCCGAGCCCTTGACAACCAGGTCGTTCGGTACCTAATCTTTCGGCACCTTACGGATCGGGCCCGCAGAAAGGGGATCGCGATGGCGAGCGCGGACAACCGCATCGACGCATACGTGTGGCGCATCAGCGCCGTGGTGATCCTCGGCTCGATGATGTCGATCCTCGACACGACGATCGTCAACGTGGCGCTGGCCACGCTGAGCCACGACCTGCACAGCACGATCGCCCAGATCCAGTGGGTGGTGACGGGCTACATGCTCGCGCTGGCGGCCGTGATCCCCGTCTCCGGCTGGGCCGCCCGCCGGTTCGGCCCCAAGCCTGTCTACCTCGTGTCGCTGGTTCTGTTCGTGGCCGGATCGATGCTGTGCGGCCTGGCCACCTCGACCACGGAGCTGACCGTGTTCCGGGTGATCCAGGGCCTCGGCGGCGGCATGATCCTGCCGATCGGGCAGATGATGATGGCCGAGGCCGCAGGGCCCAAGCGGATGGGGCGCGTGATGTCGATCGTCGCGGTGCCGATGATGCTTGCGCCGATCCTCGGGCCGACCCTCGGCGGTCTGATCGTGCAGAACCTGAGCTGGCGCTGGATCTTCTACGTCAACGTCCCGATCGGCGCCGTGGCGGTGATCGCCGGGGCGCGGATCCTGCCCAGCCCCAAGCCGGCGCCGGCCGGGCGCCTCGACATCCTCGGATTCGCGCTCATGGCCACCGGACTGCCGCTCCTCACCTACGGTCTGGCGGAGATCGGCGTCACCGGCAGCTTCACCGCCACCAAGGTCGTCGTGCCGATCTTCGCCGGTCTCGGGCTCGTGGCGCTGTTCACCTTCCATGCCCTGCGCGTGCCGCGCCCGCTGCTCGATCTGCGCCTCTATCGCCGGCCCACGTTCTCCTCCGCCTCGATCGCGATGTTCTGCCTCGGCGCGGCGCTGTTCGGCGGCATGATCCTGCTGCCGCTCTACTGGCAGGAGATCAGACACATGAGCGTGATCGACACCGGCCTGTTGACGGCGCCCCAGGGCCTCGGCATGGCGCTGGCGATGCCGCTGGCCGGCAAGCTCACCGACCGCTACGGCGGCGGCCCGCTGGCGCTGTTCGGCGTGATCGTGACCGCGGTGACCACGATCCCGTTCGGCTTCATCGGCGCCCACACCCCGATCGCGTGGCTGTCGGTGGCGATGCTGCTGCGCGGCATGGGGATCGGATTCGCCTTCATGCCGGCCATGTCGGCCGCGTTCGCCTCGCTCGAGCGCTCTGAGATCTCCGACGCGACACCCCAGCTGAACGTGCTCCAGCGGGTCGGGGGCTCGATCGGGACGGCGGTGCTGGCGGTCGTGCTGCAGCGTGCTCTCGTCGGCGTCCACACCCAGGCCGGCGCCGCCGCCGCCTACGGCACCGCGTTCTGGTGGTCGGCCGGGATCACCGCGCTGGCGATCATTCCCTGCATCGTGCTCGTGCGCGCCGAGCGCGATGCCCGCGCGGCCAAGCGCGATGCCGAGTCCATCCCCGCCGAAGCGGTCGCGGAGGCGGTCGCGGCGTGAGCGCCGCTCCGGCCCCGGGTGCCGCTCCGGCCCCACCGGCGGGCGCCCGCCCCCCGGCCCGCCCCGCGGGCGCCCAGGAGGCCCCCATGGCCGCTGCGGGCACGACAGACCCGTCGGGGGCCGAGCTCGTCGGCCGGTCCTTCAAGGCCGCGATGGCCGCGGTGCGCCGCCTGCGCGGCCGTGACACGCATCGACCGGGAACGATCAGCTACGCCCAGTACGGGCTGCTGTTCGGACTCGGCGAGCACGGGCGGCTGTCGGCACGCGAGCTCGCGTGCACGGCAGACGTCTCCGCCGCCACCGTGACCCAGATGCTGGACAGCCTCGCAGCCGCCGGGCTCGTCGACCGGGTCCGCTCCGAGGACGACAAGCGCATCGTGTTGACCTCGCTGACCGGGCGCGGTCGCGCCGTGATCGAGCAGCGCCGCGTATCGCTCGAGCCACGCTGGCGAGCGGCGCTGGCCGACTTCAGCGATCAGGAGCTGCGCACGACCGCGGCCGTGCTCGATCGCCTGCGCGAGCTGTTCGACGAGTTCGCCGCCTACTCGATCGAGGATGCCCTGCCGGCGGCCTCCGGCGCAGGCGCCGCCGCGGACCCGGCGACGGACCGGCGCCCGCAGCCCTGACCGGCGCCCCGGCGCCCTGGCGCCCGCAACCCTGACCGGCGGGCTCAGCGCCAGCGCTCGAGCAGGTCCGCCTCGCCGACCTCGCGGACGAACCGCGCCGGCGCGCCCATCACGACGGCCCGGTCGGCGACGTCGGCGGTCACGACCGCGCCGGCGGCGATGAACGCCTCCTCGCCGATCACGACGCCGGGAACGATCACGACCCCGCCGCCGACCCGGCAGGCGCGACGGAAGTGCGGTCCGGGCGAGGGCTCGCCCCGGGGATGGCGGCCCATCGTGTCGTCGTTGGTGGTCACGACCGACGGACCGATGAACACGTCGTCCTCGATCACCGTGCCGGCCGTCACGTACACGTTCGTCTGCACGATCACCCGAGCCCCCACGCGGGCGTCGTATTCGACCGAGGAGCCGCGGCCGATCACGGTGCGCTCGCCGATCGTCGCCCGCTCGCGCACGTGCGCCTGGTCGCCGATGATCGCATCGGCGCCGATCCGCACCCCGGCGTAGACGATCGCTCCGCTGCACACGGTCGCGCCGTCCTCCACGACGAGCGGGGCGAGCTCCGAGCGCGGCGCGTTCGAGCGGGCCCGCAGCCGCGGGCGCTTGCCCAGGATCGCGCCGTCCTCGACCAGGCAGCCCGCCCCGACCTCGGTCCCACAGTGGATCATCGCCCCGGCTCCGATGGCCGCGCCCGGCCCGATGCGCACCCCGGCTGCCAGCACCGTACCCGGCCCGACCGTGGCATCGGCGGCGAGGATCGCCCCGGGGTCGACGTGCGCTCCCCGATGCACGCCCGGTGCCGGCAGTCCGCCGGCGGCCACGTCGTCAGACACGATCCCCGGCCGGGCGGGCGGAGGCGTCGAGTGAGCGCTGCAGCGCTTCGAGCACGCGCACGACGCGCAGTCCGCTGGCGCCGTCCGAGCGCGGGTGACGTCCGCTGCGCACCGACTCCACGAAGTGCTCGCACTCGATCCGCAGCGGCTCGAGATTGGGGATGCTCGGGCAGAAGATGTCGCCCGTCCTGGTGATGTACTCGCCGTAGGTCCGGGCATCCTCGTCGAACCCCTTGTCGTACACCTTCAGCTTGCCCTCGAGCGCCATGTCGTCGAACGTGGCCATGCGCCGCGAGCCGACGACCGTGAACCGGCGCTCCTTGTGCGGATCGAGCCACGAGAGATGCAGGTGGGCCGAGAGTCCGGACGGAAACCGCAGGAAGCAGAACACGACGTCCTCGACGCCGTCGCGGACGTAGGACTCACCGTGGGCGACGATGTCCACCGGCTCCTCGCCGGCAAGGTAGAGCACGACCGAGACGTCGTGGGCTCCCAGGCTCCAGAGCGCGTTCTCGTCCGCGCGCAGCTTGCCGAGGTTGAGCCGGTTGCCGTAGATGTAGTAGATCCGGTCACCGAGCTCGCCGGTGTCGGCCAGCTCCTTGAGCTTGCGCACGCCGGGGTGGTACTCGAGCAGGTGCCCCACCATCAGCACGCGACCGGCGGCGCGCGCCGCCTCCACCGCGCGCTCCGCGCCGGCGACGGACTGCGCCAGCGGCTTCTCGACGAAGCAGTGCTTGCCGGCCTCGAGCGCGCGCACGGCCAGGTCGGCGTGGGTGGGGACCGGCGTAGCCAGCGCGATCGCGTCGAGCGCCGGATCCGCGAGCAGGTCCTCCAGCTCCGCCGTGAAGCGGGCGCCGGGGAACTGGGGCGCGATCCGCGCCCGCGCCTGGACCGAGGCGTCGCAGCACCAGGCCAGTTCGCAGCCGGGCAGCGCTGCGAAGTTCCGGGCCAGGTTGGGACCCCAGTAGCCCAGGCCGACTACGCCGATCCGAAGCGCCGCCACGGTCACGAGATCCGCTGCCTCATCCGTACCGCAGTGTAAGAGCGGCGACGACGCGGTCCCCGGCCCGGCCGTCGCCGTAGAGCTCCGGACGCTCGGCCGGCGTGGTCCGCAGCAGGGCGGCGAGGGCGGCCTCGGTGTCCAGGTCGACGAGCACGTTCCACCCCTGCTCCACGGTCTCGGTCCATTCGGTGCTCGGGCGCAGGGTCACGCACGGAACGCCCGCGAGGTAGGCCTCCTTCTGGAGACCGCCGGAGTCGGTCAGCACGGCCCGGGCGTTGCACAGCAGCGCGGTCAGCTCCACGTAGCCCAGGGGCGGCGTCAACTGGATGCTCGCGGCGCCCTCCAGGCGCTGGAGCAGCCCGGTCGCCTCGAGCCGCAGCCGCGTGCGGGGATGCAGCGGGAGCACGATCGGGTCCGGGACGGCGAGCAACAGCTCGACGAGCGCGGCCAGTCGTGCCGGGTCATCGACATTGCCGGCCCGGTGCGCGGTGGCGAGCACGAAGCTCCCGGGTGTGAGAGAGCGCGCCTGCAGCAGGTCGAGGCGCGCGCGGGCCCGAGGCTGGACCCGATGGGCGACGTCGACCATCACATCACCGACGAGCTCAACCTCGCCGGCTACGGACTCGGCCTCCAGGTTCCCGACCGCTGTGGCGCTCGAGCACAGCAGCAGCGCCGCGGTGTGGTCGGTGAGCACCCGGTTGCGCTCCTCGGGCATGGTGCGGTCGAACGAGCGCATGCCCGCCTCGACATGGGCGACGGGAACGCCGGCATCCGCGCCCGCGATCGCCCCGGCCAGGGTCGAATTCGTATCACCGTACACGAGCACCACGTCCGGGCGGGTCTCGTCCAGGACGGGCTCGAGCGCGAGCAGCATCCGGCCGGCCTGCGAGGTGTTGGACCCCAGCGACACGTTCAACTGCCGCTCGGGCGCGGGCAACCCCAGCTCGCTGAAGAACACGGCCGACAGGTCGTCGTCGAAGTGCTGGCCGGTATGGACCATCACCTCCTCGTGGTGGCGGCGGAGCTGGGGCGAGACGGCGGCGGCCTTGATGAACTGGGGCCGGTTGCCGACCACGGTCAGAACCCTCACCGCCCGGTCCCCCGGGGCGAGCTGGGCGCCCCGGCGCCGAGCGCCGGCATCAGCCCGCGAGCTCGGAGCGGATCCGCTCTTGCACCGAGGCGGCCGTGCGCGCGGTGACCGGACCGGAGCCGTCGAACACGGTGTCGTCGACGGCCACGACGGGCTGGACCTCCCGGATCGTCGAGGCCAGGAACACCTCGTCGGCCGCCGCGAGGTCGGGCAGCGTGCACGCCTGCTCGGAGGCGTGCGCCTCCTCGATCACCAGCGCTCGCGTGATCGAGGCGAGGATGTGATCTTCGAGAGGCGGCGTGAGCAGGCTGCCGTCCTTGACCCAGAACAGCGAGCTCGTCGGCGCCTCGAGCACACGCCCGTGCGGCGTCACCAGCAGCGCCTCGTCGTAGCCGCGCTCCTGCGCGAGACGCGTGGCGAGTATGTTCGGCCCGTACGACAGCGACTTGACGCCGTCGAGGATCCGCGTCGGGGCGTATGTGACCGAGGCAAGGCGGATCGTCTCCCGCGTCGGGGGGATCGCCTCGGTCAGCAGCAGCCGCCGGCCGCCGCGGGTGATCACGATCCGTAGTGCGTCGTGATCGGGTCCGCCGCCCGCGTCGGCGAGCAGCCGGTGGGCGTCGGCGCGGACCGACTCGAGGTCGAGCGGCAGGCGGAGGTTGTCGGCCGAGCTCTGCAGCCGTCGCAGGTGGGCCTCGAATGCGAACGGCTGCCCGTCGTAGACGCGGATCACCTCGAAGACGCCATCGCCGCGCAGCAGGCCCTCGTCGGTGGCCGGGATCGAGGCCTCAGCGGCGGCCATGATCACACCGTCGAGCGACGCCAGCGAGGATGGACCGGATGGGCTCATGAGGCGCAGCCTAGCCGGCCACGCGTGCGTCCACGTCCCGCGCCCCCAGCCGCGCCCAGACCTCGGCCAGCCGCACGATCGTCGCCGCGGCCGCGGCCATGTCCTGGAGCGAGGCCCATTCTCGGACCGAGTGGTACTCGTGCCCGCCGTCGAAGATGTTCGGCGTCGGCAGGCCCATCTCGCTGAGCCGCGACCCGTCGGTACCGCCCCTGATCGGCCCGCGCAGGGGCTCGATCCCCTCGGCGCGGATGGCCGCCTCGGCAGCCTCGACGACATAGGGCACGCGGTCGATGTAGTGGCGCATGTTCCGGTACTGCGGCCGGACCTCGAACTCGAGGCGCGCCCTGGGCTCGGCGCCGACGATCTCCGTGGCCGTCGCCCGCAGCAGCTCGATGTGGCGCTCGAGCAGCTCGTCATCGAAGTCGCGCACGATCGTGCGGATCTGCGCGTGGGCCGCGCCTCCGGTGAGCTCGTAGGGATGGATGAACCCCTCGCGGCCCGAGGTGGTCTCCGGCGTGAGCCGATCCGACGGGAGCGCCGCGACGATCCGCGCGGCCAGACGGAGCGCATTGACCAGCTTGCCGGTGGCCTGACCGGGATGGACCTCGACGCCGCGTACGGTGACGATGACCTCCGAGGCGGTGAACGTCTCGTCCTGGAGCTCACCGAGCTCAGAGCCGTCGATCGTGTACGCACACACGGCCCCGAAGCGCTCGATGTCGAACAGGGTCGCGCCCTCCCCGATCTCCTCGTCGGGCGTGAAGGCGATTCGCAGCGTCGGGCGCGGGAGCTCGGAGTGGGCGGCGAGATGGGCGGCTGCGGTCACGATCGCGGCCACGCCGGCCTTGTCGTCGGCGCCGAGCAGGGTGTCGCCGCTGGCCGTGACGATGTCGTGGCCGCGCTTGGCGACGAGCTCCGGGATCGCCGCCGGGTCCAGGCGCGTGCCATCGAGCGGAAGCTCCAGGACGTCCCCGTCGTACTCGCGATGGACGATCGGCACGACGCCCGCTCCGGGCGCGTCGGGGCTCGTGTCCAGGTGGGCGATGAGGCCGATCACCGGAGCATCGGGATCGGTCGCGGCGAGCGTCGCGGTCACGTACCCGTTGCCGTCGAGGGCCGCGTCGGCGATCCCGGCCTCGTGCAGCTCGCGAACGAGCATCCGCCCCAGCTCGAGCTGGCCCGGCGTGCTCGGCGAGGAGGTGCGCTCACGGCACGACTGCGTGTCGACGCTGACGTAGCGCAGGAAGCGCTCGAGCAGACTTTCGGCCAGCGACTCGGCAAGCGGTGAGGTGAACGGTGCGGCGGGCACGGTGCGCACTGCAGTATCACAGCGCCGCGCCTGCGCGCATCCCCGCACGTCCGGACACGACACCACCGAGGTCCGAGGTCCGACACGCCCGGCGCGATGCCTGTAGGGCGGCGGCGAGCGGCCGGCCGTGCGACTACGCGGCGTCGGCGATGGTCGGTTCTACGGCCGGCCGGCGCTTCCGGGCACGCTTCTCGGCGATCGAGGCGACCAGCACGCTGAGCTCGAAGAGCAGGTACAGCGGCACCGTCTCGAGCAGCATCGTGATCGCGTCGCCGGGCAACAGCGCCGCCACCACACCGCAGGCCGCGATCGCGTAACGGCGATTCTTGCGCAGCTGGCGCGGGGTGATGATCCCGGCCTGAGTGATGGCCAGGATCCCCACCGGGATCTGGAACAGAAGGCCCATCGCCAGCATCGTCGTGGCCGCGAACTTGTAGTACTGGCTGGCCTGGACGAGGACGTTGAACTGGGAGCTGTTGAAGTTCTGGAAGAAATGGACGGCCGCGGGCAAAACCACGAAGTAGCCGAACATGACGCCGATCACGAACAGGAACGGAATCGCCCACAGGAGTGGCCGCAGCTGCCGCCGCTGACCCGGCTCGAAGGCCGGCATGATGAAGCCATAGGCCTGCATGAGCAGGACGGGCAGCGAGAGGATCAGCGCGAAGATCAGCGACACGGTCACCGTGGTCGTGAACGGCTCCCCGATCCCGAGGGTCACCGGCCGGTCGCCTTGCGGCGGTGCCGACAGGCGCTTGATGTCGCGGTCGAGCCCAGCCCCGACGTGCTGCAGCGCCGCCGCCGCCGCGAGCGACTGGTGCTGACCGGGGGCGCCCAGGATGCCGACCACCGAGCGCAGCTGGACGGCGACGTCGCGGGCGCCCAGTTGGACCTGGTAGGTCGCCCCGAGGGGCCCGTGCCCGGCCTTGACCTGCGCCTGCGTCTGGTGCGCCAGCGGGCTGTCGATCAGGTGAAGCAGGCGATTGTTTTGCCAGAAGCAGATGCCGAACGCGACCGCCACGGCGATCAGCGACACGACGATCCGTGTCCGCAGCTCGTCGAGATGGCTCACCACGCTCACCCGCTCGTCGTGCGAGATCGGGCGGACAGTGGTCGGGATGCGAATCGCGGTCGGCATCAGTTCACCTGGGTCGATCTCTCGTCCGCTAGCGGGGGCGGGCGGGCTCGCCGACGACCGGCTGCGCCGCCTCGGCCGCCGGCGTGGTCGCGCTGGAGGCGCTCATCTCCGCGAGGTGAGCCGGGGCGCTCTCGCCGTTGATCGACTCCTTGAAGCCGCGCATGCCGGCGCCCAGCGAACGTCCCATCTCCGGCAGTCGCTTGGCTCCGAACACCAGCAGCAGCAGAACGACGATGAAAGCGAGGTGAAGCGGATTGTCTAGACCCATGACTACTCCCAGGTGGTGTTTGGCTTGGCTCTAGGCACTACGAGCCGCGCCGCGATTCAGATCAATCTGATCTCTCAGTGGTTCCGGCGGGGGCGAACTAGCTCGTGAGCCGAGCCACGATCACGGGAGCGCTGGTGGGCACCGAGCTGCCTCCCAGTGGTTCTGCGGTGACCAGGACCTGACTGACGTTCCGCAGGTTCCCGGGCACGTCCACGGCGGCGGTGCCCGCCGAGGTCACGCCGAACAGCGAACTCGTCGGCTGGACCGGCTCGCCGTCGCGCTTCAGCCACACTTCGTAGATGTGGCCGGGCGCGGCGGCCGGCATGCGCGCGAGAACGAGCTCGCCGCGGCCGCCCTGGAGGCGGACGTAGGCCGCCGCCGCTCGCGCCGGGCCGGCGACGC
>DATMGZ010000019.1:0-67460 GCA_035555155.1 Solirubrobacteraceae bacterium
GGCTCCGCGAGCTGCTCGGACTGCCCACCTCGTGCAGCGTCGGCTTCGCGACCGGCTGCCAGATGGCGCACGTCACGTGTCTCGCCGCGGCACGCCACGCTGTTCTGCGCGATGCCGGCTGGGATGTGGAGGCGGACGGACTGCAGGGTGCGCCAGAGCTGCGTGTGTTCGCGGGCGAGCAGGCCCACGTGACGGTCAAGGTCGCCTGCCGGATCCTCGGACTCGGCGCCGAGCGCATCCGTTTCGTGGCGGTGGACGATCAGGGCCGGATGCTGCCGTCGGAGCTCCGGGCCGCGCTCGCCGAGCACGACGGTCCAAAGATCGTGTGTGCGCAGGCCGGGGAGATCAACACGGGGTCGTTCGATCCCTTCGCCGAGATCGTCGAGATCTGCCGCGAGGCCGGCGCGTGGTGCCACATCGATGGCGCCTTCGGCCTGTGGGCGGCCGTCAGCCCGTCGCGCCGCCGCCTCCTCGACGGGTTCGAGCGGGCTGACTCGTGGGCGACCGACGCCCACAAATGGCTCAACGTTCCCTATGACTGCGGCATCGCCGCCGTTGCCGATGCCTCCGCGCACCGAGCCGCGATGACCTCGAGCTCCGCGTACATCCCGTCCCATGGCGACGACATCCCGTGGGGCTTTGACTGGACGCCGGAGTTCTCCCGCCGGGCGCGTGGGGTGGCGGTGTACGCGGCGCTGCGCTCCCTCGGACGCGCGGGCGTCCGCCAGATGATCGACGGCTGCTGCGACCACGCCCAGCGCATGGCGTCGGCGCTGTCGCGCCACGACGGCGTCGACGTGCTCAACGATGTCGTGCTCGATCAGGTGGTGGTCCGCTTCGAGGACAGCGACGAGGTTACGGCGGAGGTCATCGACCGCGTCCAGCGCGATGGGACGTGCTGGTGCGGCGGCAGCACGTTTCGCGGGCAGGACGTGATGCGAATCTCGGTCGTCAGCTGGCAGACGACGCCCGAGGACATCGACATCTCGGCTCGGGCGATCCTCGCGTGCTTCGAGAGCGCCCGCCACCGTGCCGGCTCGGTCGCGTCCGGCGCCGCATGAGCTTCCGCGAGGAGACCTCCGATCTGGCCGTGCTCGAGCGGCTGGTCGAGTTGCCCGGCCGGGACATCGTCGACGTCGGCTGCGGGGGCGGGGCGCTCGCCCGCGAACTGAGGAGCCGCGGCGCCGGTGTGGTCGGCGTCGAGATCTCCGAGGAACAGCTCGCGCCCGCGATCGCCCATGACGGCGGTAGCGGAGCGAAGTATCTCGTCGGACGCGCGCAGGTGCTGCCGCTCGAGGATGCCTCGGTCGACGTCGTCGTGTTCATGCGCTCGCTGCATCACGTGCCCGCGGCGGATCTCACGCGCTCGCTGCGCGAGGCGCGCCGGGTGCTGCGCCCGGACGGGATCGTGTACGTCGCCGAGCCGTTGGCCGAGGGCGACTTCTTCGCCCTCACCAGCCTGGTCGAGGATGAGCTCGAGGCGCGGAGCGCGGTGCAGGCCGCGCTCTCCGAGTCCTCGCGCGCCGGCCTGCAGCGGTCGCTGACGGTCGACTACGACGTGCGGGTTCGCATCGCCGATCACGACGCCCTGCGCCACCGGATGGTCAGCGTCGATTCGGAGCGAGCGGCGATCTTCGACGCACGCGAGCGGGAGCTGGCCGAAGCGTTGGCGGAGCTGGGCGAGGCCGGCGAGCAGCCGGGCGAGCGCCAGTTCGTGGCGCCGATGCGCGCCGACGTGCTTCGTCCGTCCTGACCGGCGCCTCGAACACTAACCGCGCTCGCGCAGTCGGCGGCTCTCAGCAGCTCGGCGGGCCTGAGCCGTCTGCCGGCGGGACGGTCCGGTCAGAGAGCGGACGAGGCCGGGCGGACGCCCGGCCTCGTCCGAGAGGGGGACGGGGTCTCCGACCCCGCGCGGCCTGAGCTCAGTTCGGCACGGCGAGCATGCCGTCCGTGTTGCCGGCGCCGTCGACGTAGAACCCGACCAGCTCGCCGAAGTCGTCGACGCCGTTGATCGTGGTCGTGCCCGCGCCGTTCGGGTCATCGACCGTGCTGAAGCCATGCTGTGGGGTCCAGGTGAACCCGTGCGTCACGGCCGTCGTGCCGCTGCCCACCGTGTACGACCCGACCACCTCGTCGTAGTCGTTGACGCCAAAGGCATTCGTTGCCGTCGCGCCCGGGAACTTGAGGGCCCGGAAGTGACCGCCCGAGCGCAGCAGGAACGCCTGCGTCACGCCGTCGACGGTCTCGAAGCCCGCGATGTCGTTGTGGTTGTTGATCCCGGCCGCCGTCGTCGCCGTCGGCTTGCCCGGGAGCTTGATCGCCCGGTAGTGGTTGTTGCGGAGGTTGAACTTGTACCCGTGGGCATTGCCTGCCGCATCGGTGTAGAAGCCGACGGCGAGGTAGTTGTCGTTGACGCCGAGCAGCTGGTTGACCGGCGGGGTCGAGTTGTCCTTGGTCGGGAACCGGACGGTGTGGAACGCGTGGTTACGGACGCGGTAGAAGCCGTCGTTCTCGTTGACGTTGTTGGCGTTGTTCTGCCCGGACGAGAACCCGACGGTGACGCCGAAGTCGTTGAGCCCGGTCACCTGGGTCTGGACCGATCCGGGGACGTTCTCGCTGACGTAGCTGCCCGGCGCGTAGGGCGGATAGAGCAGGTATCCCTGGTTCGGTTTGCCCTGGTTGCCGGAGCCGAAGTACCCGGCGATCACGCCGTCGAGGTTGATGCCGAGCAACTGGTTGAAGGTCGGGTCGGAGGCGTTGTCGTAAGTGTGGAACGTGTACGTGGTCTGGGCGGTGGCGCTACCGGCGAGCACACCGGCGCCGAGTACGGCACCCGAGGCGAGCGCGGCGGTCACCAGCAGCGCGCGGGCACGATGACTCGTGCGGCGGCGAGCGGATGTCACTGCGGACATGGACGGTCTCCTTGGACGGATGATGAGATCACCGTTGATGGGGTGACGTGCTCGCCCCTCCCCCTGCCGCTCGCAACGCTCGCGCCGGCCGCACGAATCCCGCAGGTGGACACCACGCCTACCCGACCGCATGGGGCGATCGCTCAGCGTCCTACCTCTCCGTGTGTTGCTTGCCCCGAGCGACAAACACGCCTTGGGCGCGAACGTACCACCGGCATCGATCGTGCGCAAGTAATTGCGCGCTCGACAACATGTGAGGTTTCTCATGTCGGCGCGTGAACGCGAGCGTACGCGGTGCCGAGCGGTCCGGCCCCTGCCGCCCTGCCGGCGATCGGGGCGCCGTCGGCGTCGTTCACGCTCGTGAACACAAGATGACCGAGCCGTTCGGTGTCGCGAACGGGCCTGCGGCGAGAGACTGCGCCGATGCGCTTCCGCCTCCACATGCCACTGCTGCCGAACGCCACGATCGCGATCGCGATCGCCGGCGTGCCCCCGCCGTGGCCGGTGCGGCCACGCGCCATCGCGACGAGCTGATCCCGCTCTATGACAACGCGTTCAACTTTCGGCCAGACCCCGGCGTCGGGGTGGATGCTCTCCGCCGGCCGGACTCGCACCGCGGACCTCGTGGTCACCTTCGAGGGCTCCTACGACACGCCCGGCTCCAACCCCTACAGAGCTTGGACACAGGCGAGCTGGGAGTGGGCCTACCCGGCCGGCGACTTCGCCGCGCTCGTGTACTAGGCGCCCGACGCGTCGGTCTGCACCTCGCTCGCGCCGCAGCGGCTGGGCTACGTGTACCTCGGCATATGGTACGACACGCTGCCGACGTTCTGGAGCTCGTTCCTCGGCGCCTGCTGAGCAGCGAGCTCCAGACCGGATCCGGACTCACCCTTCGTACAGGCCGGCGAACGCCTCGGCGAACTCGTCATAGATCTTGGCGCGCTTGATCTTCAGCGTCGGCGTCAGCTCCCCGTCGGCCTGGGTCAGCTCACGATCGAGAATCGCGAAGCGCTTGACCTGCTCGATGCGGGCGTAGCGGACGTTGATCTCGTCGAGCACCCGCTGGATCTCGGCCCGGATGCGAGCATCGTGGGCCATCGCGGCCGGGTCGGCCGGCACGCCGAGCTGCTCGGCGAGCTTGGGCGCCTCCTCGGGGTCGAGTGTGAGCAGCGCCACCAGGTAGGGACGCCGATCTCCGAACAGGACCGCCTCCGAGATCCAGCGGCACTGCTTGAGCGCGTTCTCCATGTTGGATGGCGCCACGTTCTTGCCGCTCGAGGTGATGATCAGGTCCTTCTTGCGGCCCGTGATCGTCACGAAGCCGTCCGCGTCGATCGTGCCGAGGTCGCCCGTCGTCAGCCAGCCGTCGGTGAGCGCGTCGGCGGTCGCGGCCGGGTCCTTGAAGTAGCCGGTGAAGATGTTCCCGCCGCGGGCCAGCAGCTCGCCGTCGTCGGCGACGCGCATCTCGAGTCCCCCGACCGGCTTGCCGACCGTGCCGAGCTTCATCTCGACCTCGGTATTGATCGTGCCCGCCGCGCAGGTCTCCGTCATGCCCCAGGCCTCCACGAGCACGATCCCGCAGGAGTCGAAGAACTCGATTACCTCCTCGGCGATCGGCGCCGCGGCGGTGACCGCGAGCACGAGCCGGCCGCCGAACAGGTTCCTGACCTTCGAGAGCACTAGCTTGTCGGCGAGGCTGTGCTCGATCCTCAGGGCGCGGCCGGGGGCGCGCCCGCTGCGCTCGTGCGCGCGCACGCGTCGTCCGACGCCGATCGACCACTTGAAGATGGCGCGCTTGGGCATGGGCTGATCGGCCACCCCGCTCGTCGCGGCCGAATAAACCTTCTCCCACACACGCGGGACGGACGCGAAGTAGGTCGGACGCGCCTCCTTGAAGTCCTCGAGCAGCCGCTTCTGGTCACGCTGCCAGTACACGAGCGTGCCGCCGATGTCGAGCGTGAACACCTCGACGATGCGCGCGAACACGTGGGCCAGCGGCAGGAACATGAAGAAGCGCACCGGGGCGTCGGCCCGGGCCAGGTCGAGGCGCTCCTCGAGCGTATGGATCGCCACCATGAAGTTGCTGTGGGTCAGCATGCACGCCTTCGGCGGCCCGGTGGTCCCCGACGTGTACACCAGCGTCGCGAGGTCCTCGGGTGAGACGCTCGCCACGCGCTCGTCGACCGCGTCCTCGGGGATCTCCCTGCCTCGGGCGATGAGCTGATCGAGCGTGAGCACCGACTCGCTGCCGGGACCCTCGAGCACGATCACCTCGCTCAGCCGCGGGCAGTCGGCCTGAATCTGCTCGATCTTCGCGACCTGCTCGGCGTTCTCGCAGAACACCGCTCGGGCCTCGGAGTGCTCGAGCACGTACGCGCACTCCTCGGGTGAGTTGGTGTGGTAGATCGGTGCGACGACGGCGCCGGCGCAGAATGCTCCGGCGTCGGCCACCGTCCACTCCGGGCGAGTGTCCGAGAGGATCGAGATGCGCTCTCCCGCCTCCACGCCGATCGCGATCAGCCCTCGGGCGATGTCGCGGGCCGAGCGCAGCAGGTCGGGGTAGGAGATGTCCCGCCAGGCGCCGCCGTCCTTGTAGTTGAGCGCGACGCCGGCGCGCCCCTCGCTGCGCAACAGCATCTCGCCGAGCGTGCGCGCTCCGGTCGAGAGATCGAGTGCCGTGTGCTCGCTCGGTGTCGACGGCACCGGCGGTGGTGGTGTGCTGAGGGTGGCGCGGGTCATGACCTCACCTCGGGGACTTTGGGCAAGCGCCTCGCGCGTTTCACCTTCCGGCCTGCGCACGAGTCGCGCCCTGAGAGACAGCCGTTGGTACCGACCGTACGCGCGCCGGGCTTGGACCGCATCGGCGCAAATCACGACCTGGGTCATGGGGCGGACTACTGACCCGCCCGGCGACTCCCCGGCTCGATAAACGCGGGCGGGAGGAGTATCGTCGTGGCCCGGCCCAGGCCGGATCGCCCGCCGGGCTCTTACCCTCTTGCTCTCGCGCGACACCCGCAAAGAGGGTCCGGAGACAACCTGAACATGCGAAGAGACCGCGGACGCGACGACGCTCGATCTGGAAGGCCCGCCCGGGGCGAGGTGCGCGCGATCGTCGAGCGGTTGCGTGAGCTGAAGTCCTCGCGCCCGCCGGCACCGATCCGCGAGCCGTCGGAGGATCTCGACAGCGAGGCCCGGATCGCCGCCCTGGAGCAGCGCATCCAGCATCTCGAGCACGCGCTCGAGGGTCTTCAGGATGCGGTGGACCGCCAGAACGTGCTGCAGGACGACCGGATCGCGGAGCTCCGCCGGCGCACCGAGCCCGTGGAGATGGCACGGGCGCTGAGCGAGGACGCCAGAAAGCGGGGGTTCTAGATGGTCGGCACGAGGGAGATCGAAGCCCTGCGGGCCGACGCGCGCTACCACAGCGAGCGCTATGCGATCTATCGGGCCAAGGCCTACGGCCAGCGGCCGACCAGCGCGGCGCGATTGGAGGCGCTGGAGCGCGCCGCCGCGGCTGCCCAGGAGCGCCTGGCGCACGCCGAGCGCGAGGCCGCGGCCGAGAAGGAGCGAGATGGCCTCGCAGGCTGATCGCGCTGCCGAGAAGCGCAAGGAGAAGCTGGAGGAGATCCAGCGCCAGATGGAGGATGGATCGCTGACGGTGCGCAAGATGACCGAGGAAGAGCGCAAGCGTTTTCCTCCGCGACCGCCACGGCCACCCAAGTCCCCGCGCAAGTAGCGTCGCCGCTTCGCGCGGGATCGATGGCCGACGGCGCATTCCTGTACCGTTGAGCCCGGTTCGAGCAAACGGCTCGGGCTGACACAGTGCCAGCGCCCGCAGTCGTTGCTTAGCTTCTTCCGCGTTCGCAGCACCAGAGCACGGAGGACCAACCATGGCCACCGGAACCGTCAAGTGGTTCAACGCCGACAAGGGGTTCGGTTTCATCACCCCCGACGACGGCACGAAGGATCTCTTCGTCCATCATTCGGCCATCAACTCGAGCGGCTATCGGGAGCTTCCCGAAGGAGCCAAGGTCTCCTACGACGCCGAGGCCGGGGACAAGGGTCCCAAGGCCACGAACGTCACGAAGATCTAGTCCTGAGGGCGCGCGCGGCGTTTTGGTCGCGCGCGTCCCCTCGATTCCCAGGACCTGGGCGCGCACGCGCTGGGTTCTGGCGCATAAGGTCCACCGCCCGTAGCCCGTTGACCGGCGTACGCACCGGGCTGCTCGCCCGCTGCCCTAGCTTCGCGCCGGGCCGGTCACGTACAGCGTCAGCGCCGCGGCGATCACGTGGGCCAGGCGCTCGCGCCAGGCGGGGTCGGTCTGCAGGCCGGCGTCGTGCGGATTGCGCATGTTCCCGCTCTCCAGGAACACCTTGGGCACCGCCGAGAGGTTGAGACCGCCGAGATCGCCCCGCACGTCGATTCCGTCGTGGCCGAGATAGGTCGACGGCACCAGCCCCGAGCCGGTGGCCATTTCGTCGCGGACGATCCCGCCGAGCCGCGCGGACGCCGCGATGATCGCATCGTTGTAGCCGGCCACGAGGGCCGGCTCGATCACGTGAAAGCCCTGTCCCGACGCCGGGGCGCCGTCGGCGTGAATCGAGATCGCCGCATCCGCGTGGGCGCGGTTGCCGATCGCCGCCCGCTCGCTCACGCACGGCCCGATCCCGTCGTTGCTGCTCCGCGTCAGCACCACGCGCGCGCCCTCGCGCCGCAGGATCGCGGCCACCCGTAGCGCGACGTCGAAGTTGAACTCGGCCTCGCTGTAGCCCGCGTCGGTCGCGGTGCCGGTCGTGTCGCACGCCTTCATGAAGCCGCCGGCCGGCACCATGTGGTTGATCGCGTCCGGCGCGGCCGCGTTGCCGCCGTTGTGGCCGGGATCGATCACCACCACCTTCCCGCGCAGCGGCCCGGCCGGGCGCGCGACGTGCGCGATCCGTCGAGGTGCCGTGCGATGTGACGTCGTGGTCGTCGTCGTCGTCGTGGCGGTGGTGCTCGCCGCGGTCGTCACCGCCGGCGCCGGAGCTGAGACGGCCGGTGCGGGCGTGCTCGATGCCGAGGACGCGTGCCCCGAGCCGCAGCCGCCGGCCGCCAGCGCCAGCCCGAGCGCGGCGCCGAGCGTGAGCCGGCGGGAGCTAGCGGTCCGCCGGCGCGGGATCACGAAGCCCGAGCGGGGCTCTGAGGATCGCATCCGGAACCCCCAGCGCGTCGATGAGTGGGCCTGCCTGCCGGCGCACTGCGTTGCAGAGCCGGTTGCCCTCGCGCGTGACCGCCTTCGTGTGCACCGAGGCGAGTCCCTTCGTGCGCACCGAGGCGAGTCCGTTCGTGCGCACCGAGGCGAGTCGCCCGTGCTCCTGCCGGAAGCCCTTGTCGGCTTCGATGTTCTGCAGCGCGAACAGGTCGCAGAGCAGATTCAGGGCGCAGGCCACGTCATCATCGTCGCACGCGTCGGAACAGACCCAGCAAGGTCGGCTCGCGGAATGCGCATGCGCTCGAACCAGATCCGGCCGTTGTCGACACCATTGAGTCCGGCGCTGGCGCCCGTTCCGCGCGCCTACCAACCGCAGGTGAGAAGATCGACACGTGCGGTCGGCCGCGGCAGCTGTGGGAGAGATGTGAGCGTCGCCGGCGCAACCGCGCCGACCGCCGGCCGACGCCACGGGGTGGCGATCGTCTTCACGGGCCTGATGCTCGTGATGCTGATGGCGGCGCTCGACTCCACGATCGTCTCCACCGCCCTGCCGACGATCGTCGGCGACCTCGGCGGCCTCAACCACATCTCCTGGGTGGTGACCGCCTACCTGCTGGCCCAGACCGCGGTCACGCCGATCTACGGCAAGCTCGGCGATCAGTACGGGCGCAAGGTCGTGCTCCAGGTCGGCCTGATCGTGTTTCTGATCGGCTCGGCGCTGTGCGGGGCATCGCAGAACCTCACCGAGCTGATCGTGTTCCGAGCCGTCCAGGGACTCGGCGGCGGCGGGCTGATGGTGAGCACGATGGCCGCGATCGGCGACGTCGTCTCGCCCCGGGACCGCGGCAAGTACCAGGGGCTGTTCGGCGCCGTGTTCGGGCTGGCCAGCGTGATCGGCCCACTGCTCGGCGGCTTCTTCACCACGAACCTGTCGTGGCGCTGGATCTTCTACGTCAACCTCCCGATCGGGGCGGTGGCCTTCGTCGTCCTCGCCGCGACGCTGCCCGCTCCGCCCGAGCGCGTGCCCCACAAGGTCGACTACCTCGGGGCGAGCCTGCTCGCCACCGCGCTCATCGCGATCGTGCTCGCCTGCACCCTCGGCGGCACCACCTACGCCTGGGGCTCGCCGTTCATCATCGCCCTCGGCACGGCCGCGCTGGTGCTGATCGTGCTGTTCGTGATCGCCGAGCGCCGGGCCGAAGAGCCCGTGCTGCCGCCGCGCCTGTTCCGCAACCGGGTCTTCTCGGTGACCAGCGGGATCGGGTTCGTGGTCGGGTTCGCGCTGTTCGGATCGGTCACGTACCTGCCGCTGTTCCTGCAGGTCGTCAACGGCGCCAGCCCGACCAGCTCCGGACTCCAGATCCTGCCACTGATGGCCGGCCTGCTCGTGACCTCGATCGCCTCGGGGCAGCTGATCACCCGCACCGGCCACTACCGGCCGTTTCCGATCGCCGGCACAGCCGTGATGGTCGTCGGCCTGTGGCTGCTTTCGGGCATGAGCGCGACCACCTCGCGGGCCGGCGCCTCGGCCTACATGTTCGTGCTCGGCCTGGGCCTCGGGATGGTGATGCAGGTGCTCGTGCTGGCCGTGCAGAACGCGGTCGAATACAAGGACCTCGGCGTCGCCACCTCAGGCGCGACGCTGTTCCGCTCGATCGGTGGTTCGGTGGGCACCGCGATCCTCGGCTCGATCTTCTCCAACCGGCTCAGCTCCGAGCTGACGGCGTCGCTGCCCCACAGCGGCGCCGGCGCGGCGGCGGCCGCGTCCAGCGGCCTCGCCCACGCCAACCCCGCGTCGCTCTCGAAGCTGCCACCGGTGCTCCACACCGCCTATATCCACGCGTTCACCAACGCGCTCGACACCGTCTTCCAGGTCGCCGCGTTCGTGGCCGCGGCCGCGTTCCTGCTCAGCCTGATCCTGCCCGAGCGCCCGTTGCGCGAGAGCGTCGCCGCCGGCAGCGGGATCGGCGAGAGCTTCGCCGTGCCCAAGGACACCGACTCCTTGGCCGAGCTCTCGCGCTCGCTGGGCGTGCTGGTTGGCCGGGAGGGCCGGCGGCGTCTGGTCGAGGGGATCGCCGAGCGGGCCGGGGTCGACCTCTCGCCCGCGGCGTGCTGGCTGCTCGCGCGGCTGCACGAGGATCCCGGTGCGCATATCGCCGCGTTGTGCTCGTCCTTCGCGATCTCGGCCGACGTCGGCGAGGAGGCGCTGGTGGAGCTCGTGCAGCGGGGCATGGTGATCGAGTCGCCGCCGGCCGAACCCGACGCGCCCCCGTCCCGTGTGCTGACGCCGGACGGGCTCCAGACGGTCGAGAAGCTGATCGCCGAACGCCGGGCGAGCCTGGCCCGGCTGCTCGACGGCTGGTCGCCCGATCAGCACGCCGACCTCGCCAACCTGCTCAGCCGGCTCGCGCACGAGCTGGCCCGTGAGCCGTCGCAGGAGCTGGCGGTCAGGGTCTGAGCACTACCTGATGTGCAGCAGGTGCCGGAACGGGCCGACCAGCCGGCCGAGCCGGTGCCGGGTGTGCGTGAGCCCGGTGATGCCGAGCACGGTCACGAACAGGCCGGCGACCAGGGCCAGGATCGAGAGGACGGCGGGCCAGTGCGCCTGCAGCAGGTTGCGGCCCCAGCCGAGCAGCTGATCGGCCCGGGAGCCGGCGAACGTCAGCGTCAGCAGGATCCCGATCAGCGGCAGTATGAAGCAGACGTTGAACAGGACCAGAAGGATCAGCGCCCGCGCCGGCCCGAGACCGGCCCCGACGATCGCCGCGATCACCGCGAAGTACGGGAATGCCGTCGGGAGCTCGACGACGGTGATCGTGGCGCCGAGCACGGCGCTCGACTTGCCCTCCGCCTTGGCCGCGGGCAACTCGCGGCTCGACAGGCGATCCCGATGCCACCACAACACCGCGGCGCCGATGAGCATCGCCACTCCCGCCACGATCTCGAAGATGTAGCGAACGGTGTGACCGGGGTGGGGAAGCGCCGCCAGCAGCAGCTGCCCCGGCCCCAGCGCGACCACCGCGCCACCGGCCAGAGACACGAGGAAGACGGCCAGGGTGAACTCGAAGACGTGCGAGCGGGGGTGATCGCCGCTGGCCAGATACAGCGCCGGCGCGATCGTCGACGGGTTGAGCGAGTCCGCGAGACCGATGGAGACGACAAGGCCGACGAGGCGGAGCATGCGCGGATTCTTTCCGTTTGGGGCAGATGCGAGACGAGCCTGGTCGCGCCCGCACCCTCGCCGGTCAGGCGAAGTGAAGCTCCTCGGCCTCTTGGTCGGCGGCCGGACGCTCGCAGGTCGGGCACCACCACCGCGCCTCGAGCGCGGTTCCGCACACCGCGTGGCGCGGCGCGCTCGCTCCCTCGGCGTTGCGCGCGCCCCAGCCCGCCAGCAGCCGCAGGGCGCCGGCCAGCTCGCGCCCGGCGGCGCTCAGCTCGTAGACGAACCGGGGCGGCCGTTCGGAGTACGGGCGTGCGACCACGAGCGCGTGACGCTCGAGATGCCGCAGGCGCTGGGTGAGGACGTTGGGGGCGATCCCGCGCACGTCGTGCTGCAACTCGCCGAACCGCCGCGGGCCATCGAGCAGCGCCGCGACGATCTGCAGCGTCCAGCGGTCGCCGACCGCCGCGAGCGCGTCGGCGAGCGCGGACCGGGCGGGGTCCTCGCCGGCGGAGCTCGGGGCGTCGGTGGCCGGGGCGTCGGTGGCCGGGGCGTCGATGGCCGGGGCATCGGTGGCCGGGGCGGCTGGGGTGGGCGTGGGATCGGCCATCTGTGTCGTCAATGCTACGGCGCGCGCGAAGTGCTGCATCTGAGTTCCGGGGGCCGGAACTCAGATTCAACGCTTCACCCCACGCCCCCTCATCGGTCTGGTAAATTCTCACTTGCAATTTGCAAGTAACTGCCGTGAGGGCCCAGCGGCGCTCCGCGCAGACTCACGACACCGCAGACACGAGGATGGATCGGCTATGACTGTGCTTCAGGAACTGGAAACCGTCGTCGGCGAGG
This sequence comes from Solirubrobacteraceae bacterium, assembly GCA_035555155.1. Classification (GTDB taxonomy): domain Bacteria; phylum Actinomycetota; class Thermoleophilia; order Solirubrobacterales; family Solirubrobacteraceae; genus Palsa-465. The sequence goes on from DATMGZ010000019.1 coordinate 12,111, forward strand.
CCGCCGAGCATGTCGGTCCCGCCGTGGTCGGGCTCGGCCGCGGCTGGGGGGTGGGGTCAGGCGTGGTGATCGCGCCCGGCCGCGTAGTCACCAACGCGCACAACCTGCGCCACGACGAGGTCACCGTGACCTTCGCCGACGGCAGCCGCGCCGGCGGCGTCGTGGCGGGATCGGATCCCGATCTCGACGTGGCCGTGATCGCGGTCGACACGGGTGAGATCGAGCCCGTTGCCTGGCCCGACGACGGCGAGGCCCCAGTCCTCGGGCGCGCGGTGCTGGCCCTGGCCAATCCGGGTGGGCGCGGTCTGCGGATCACGCCCGGGTTCGTGTCCTCGGCCGCGCGCAGCTTCCGCGGCCCCCGCGGCCGGCGCATCGCCGGCGCGATCGAGCACACGGCGCCGCTCCCGCGCGGGTCCTCGGGCGGCCCGCTGACCGACGTCGGCGGACGTCTGCTGGGGCTCAACACGCTGCGCGTCGAGGGTGGGCTGATCCTCGCCATCCCCGCTGACGCCGCGCTGCGGAAGCGCGTCGACTCCCTCGGCCGCGGCGAGGCGCCCGAGCGCGCACGGCTCGGCGTGGCGATCGCGCCGCCGCGGGTTGCGCGGCGACTGCGCCACGCCGTCGGGCTGCCTGAGCGCGACGGCGTGCTGGTGCGCGTCGTTGAGCACGACAGCCCGGCGGCGCGGGCCGGGATCGAGCGCGGCGACCTGATCGTCTCGGCCGGCGGACGCGAGCTCGATCGCGTCGACACCCTGTACGAGGTGCTCGACGCGGCCCGCGCGCAGGGCCAACTCGAGCTGACGATCGTCCGTGGCACAGATGAGCGGACCGTCACCGTCACGTTCTGAGCGCCATGAGCACGCTGACCGACGTTCCTGACGGCGACACCCGCGCGGCCGAGGCGGAGGCGGAGGCCATGGACGCGTACTCGCGCGTGGTCGTCGATGTCGCCGAGCGGCTCGCGCCGTCGGTGGCCAACCTCCGGATCACGCGCCGGACCCGGGCCGGGCACGTCCCGGCCGGCGCCGGCAGCGCGGTCGCGCTGACCCCCGACGGCTTCCTGCTCACCTCTGCCCACGTCGTCGCCGGCCCGGGGCGCACCGGCCGCGCGGCGTTCGTCGACGGTCGCGAGCTCAGCTTCGGCGTGATCGGAGTCGATCACCTCTCCGACCTCGCCGTGCTGAGGACCGAAGGCGGCGACCTGACCCCGGCCCGTCTGGGCGAGGCCGAGGCGCTGCGCGTCGGCCAGCTGGTCATCGCGATCGGCAATCCCAACGGCTTCGCCGGCTCGGTGACGGCCGGGGTGGTCTCGGCGCTGGGGCGGTCGCTGCCCGCGCGCTCGGGGCGGACCGTGCGCTACATCGACAACGTGATCCAGACCGACGCGGCGCTCAATCCCGGCAACTCGGGCGGGGCGCTCGTCGACAGCGCGGCGCGTCTGGTCGGGATCAACACGGCGGTGGCCGGCGTCGGGCTGGGGCTCGCGGTGCCGATCAACGCCACCACGCGCGCCGTGGTCAGCGCCCTGATGAGCGACGGGCGGGTGCGGCGCGCCTACATCGGGATCGCCGGCGGACCGCGACCGTTGCCGCCGCACGCCCGCGTCCGGCTCGGGCGCACGTCCGGCGTCGAGGTGGTGGAGGTGGCCTCCGGCAGCCCGGCGCAGCGCGCGGGCCTGCGCGCCGAGGACCTGATCGTCGAGCTCGGCGGTCGTGCGGTCGAGCGGGTCGATGACGTCCAGCGCGTGATGACCGCCGCTACGATCGGCTCCGCCTTGGCCGCCCGCGTGCTCCGCGGCGACCGGCTGCTCGAGCTCGAGCTGCGACCGGTGGAGCTGACGGACTGACGCCACCGGGCATCGAGCGAGCGCGGGCGGGCCGAACCGGATGCGTGTCGCTCGCGACTGGCGCTAAACTGCCTCGCGGCGCCGGGCGGCGTTCGTTTTGACGCCCGTGGTCCGGTCGCCAAGCCCTGCCAATCCGTACGGGAAGCGCGTAAATGGCCCGTGGAGACGTCCGGATCGCCGCCACTCTCGCATGCGAAGAGTGCAAGCGCCGGAATTACCAGACCAATAAGAGCAAGCGAAACAACCCCGAGCGACTCCAGCTGCGCAAGTACTGCCGCTGGTGCAAGCGCCACACGCCCCACCGCGAAACGCGCTGAGAACACGGGGTCGGGATGGCTCGCAATCGCAAACGCGGCAATAAGGAGCGACGGAGCCGTCGTCCACAGGGAGAGCCCTCGACGCAGCCGGGTGTCGCGACCGCGCGGCCCGAGCACCAAGAGGGCAGCCCCGATCCGATCGAGCACGCCACGCCCGACGTCGAGCTGGCCGAGGCACAGCTCGCCCAGGGTCGCCCCGAGCTCGACGAAGTGCCCGATCCCGAGGAGCTCGAGGAGATCGAGGAAGCCGACGAGCGCTCCACGCGGGTGCCGGGCATCATCCCCGCCGGCCCGCACGTCCGGCAGGACGACGGGCCTCCCTTGCGGCCCGAAGAGGCCGAGCTGGCCGTCGTGGCCGCCCAGGACGCCGAGGAAGGGGTGGAACTGGCCCCGGTGCGCACCGGCAGCCGCCTCGTCCACTTCCTTCAGGGAAGCTGGCGCGAGCTACAACGGGTACAGTGGCCAGATCGCCGTCAGGTGATCCAGGCCACTGGGGTTGTGCTCGGGTTCGTGATCGTCGCCGGAGCGTATCTCGGCATCGCCGATGCCCTGGCCGGCAAGCTGATGGATTTCATCCTCAAGTAAGAGGCAACCGGACTAAGTCATTCAAGTAGAGGCCTCAAGCGCCGGCCGTCGATTCACGGCGCGGGGCAGGCGCCGCAAAGGACCAAACAGAAAATGTTCCGCTGGTACGTAGTCAACACCTATTCGGGTCACGAGAACAAGGTCAAGCACAACCTCGAGCATCGGGTCGTCTCGCTGAACCAGCAGCGCGCGGTCCGGCAGATCGTCGTGCCGACCGAGACGGTGTCCGAGATGAAGGACAACCAGAAGATCACCGTCGAGAAGCGGACGATGCCCGGCTACGTGCTCGTCAACATGGACCTCAACGAGGACTCCTGGTCGTTGGTCAAGGGCACGCCCGGCGTGACCGGGTTCGTGGGCGCCTCCAACGAGCCCGTCCCGCTCACCCAGGCGGAGGTCGATCGCCTGCTGCACCAGGAGACCGCCGAGCGGCCGCGCAGCCGGGCCCAGTTCTCGATCGGCGAGTCGGTCAAGGTCATCTCCGGACCGCTGTCGGACTTCTCGGGCGAGATCTCCGAGGTCAACGAGGACGCGCAGCGACTCAAGGTGCTCGTGTCGATCTTCGGCCGCGAGACCCCGGTCGAGGTCGGATTCGACCAGGTCAAGAAGATTTAGGGGCCGCCTCCGGCGGCTTGTTTGAAAAGATTTCGAGCGAAGCGGTAATTCATGGCCAAGAGAGTCCTCACTGTCATCAAGCTCCAAGCCGTCGGCGGCTCCGCCAGCCCGGCCCCCCCGGTCGGCCCCGCGCTGGGTCAGCACGGCGTGAACATCATGGAGTTCGTCAAGGCGTTCAACGCCCAGACGCAGTCCGACATGGGCACCGTGATCCCGGTCGAGATCACCGTGTTCGAGGACCGCTCGTTCACCTTCGTGACCAAGAGCCCGCCGGCCGCCGTGCTGATCAAGCAGGCGATCTCGCTCGAGAAGGGCTCGGCGGAGCCGCACCGCGACAAGGTGGGCAGGATCACCCAGGCCCAGCTCAAGGACATCGCGGAGAAGAAGATGAAGGACCTGAACGCCAACGACATCGACGCCGCAGCGAAGATCATCGCCGGCACCGCCCGCTCGATGGGCGTGGAGGTGGTCTAAATGGGCAAGCACGGCAAGCGCTACCTCGACGCGCGCCAGCGCCTCGATCGCGAGCACGAATACACGCCCATGGAGGCTGTCGCACTGATCAAGCAGCTCAAGACCGCCAACTTCAACGAGTCGGTCGAGGTCCACGTGCGGACCGGGCTCAACGTCCGTCACGCCGACGAGCAGCTGCGCGGGACGATCGCGCTGCCGCACGGCCTCGGCAAGGACGTCAAGGTCGCCGTGTTCGCTCAGGGCGACAAGGCCCGTGAGGCCGAGGAGGCCGGCGCCGACGTGGTCGGCGCCGAGGACCTTGCGGCGCGGATCCAGGATGGCTTCGACGACTTCGACGTGGCGATCGCCACGCCCGATCTGATGCCGGTCGTCGGCCGGCTCGGCCGGATCCTCGGTCCGTCGGGCAAGATGCCGAACCCCAAGGTCGGCACGGTGACGATGGATGTCGCCAAGGCAGTCGAGGAGTCCAAGGCCGGCAAGGTCGAGTACCGCACCGACCGCACCGCGATCGTGCACCTGGTGATCGGCAAGAGCGACTTCGACGACCACCGCCTGCTCGAGAACTACGCGGCGGTGATGGACGAGCTGATCCGCGCCAAGCCGTCGGCGGCCAAGGGGCGCTACATCCGGTCGGTCACCTTCGCGACCACGATGGGCCCGGGCGTGAAAGTGGAACCCACGCGCGTGCGCGACCTCGAGGAGTCGGCCGCGTAGACTCGATTGCCACCAGGACGACGCCCCAGACCTCCGGCCGCGTCAGCGTAAGACCGGAGCAGGCGGAGCCTCGAAGCGAGACAGATCTCGTGCTCGACGCCCGCCATCGTGCGGGCGTTTTTCGTGACAGGAAGCCGAAAGCGAGATGAACAGAGACCAGAAAGCAGCCGTCGTCGACGAGATCGCCGACCAGATCAAGGGCGCGGACGCGATCTTCGCGGTCGACTATCGCGGCATCAGCGTCCCGCAGGTGGCGGAGCTGCGCGCCAAGCTGCGCGACGTCGACGCCAGCTTCCGCGTGGTCAAGAACTCGCTCTCCGAGCGGGCGGCGGACAAGGCGGGAGCGGAGCAGCTCAAGGAGATGCTCCAGGGCCCGACCGCGCTGACGCTCGTCCGCGGCGACGCGGCGCTGGCCGCCAAGGCGCTCAGCGACACCGCGCGGGTGCTCCACATCCTCGAGTTCAAGGGCGGCCTGCTGAACGGCAAGGTGCTAAGCGCCGAGGACGTGCGCTCGATCGCCCGCCTGCCCTCGCGTGAGATCCTGCAGGCGCAGCTCGTCGGCACGATCGCCGCGCCGCTCACCGGTCTCGTCCGCGGACTCAACGGGTTGATCGGCGGCCTGGCGATTGCGCTGCAGCAGATCGCCGAGCAGGGTCTGGTCACCGGCACGGAGCCGGAGGCCGCGCCGGCGGAGCCGGAGGCCGCACCGGCGGCGCCGGAGCCGGCAGCAGCAACTTCAGAGAACGACACCGAACAGGACGCCGCGTCGGACGCGGAATCCGACGCATAAGGAGGAACGATGGCGACTACCCAAGAGTGGATCGAGGAGCTGAAGGGCATTTCGGTGCTCGAGCTCGCGGAGCGCATCAAGGCGCTGGAGGAGGAGTTCGGCGTCTCGGCGACCGCGGTCGCCGCAGCCGCTCCGGCCGCCGCAGCCGCGGACGGCGGCGGCGAGGCCGCCGAGGAGCAGACGGCGTTCGACGTCCTGCTCACCGGCGCCGGCGACAAGAAGATCCAGGTCATCAAGGTCGTGCGCGCCGCGACCGGTCTCGGCCTCAAGGAGGCCAAGGCGCTCGTCGACGAGGCCCCGAAGCCCGTCAAGGAGGGCATCGAGAAGGCCGAGGCTGAGAAGCTGAAGGCTGAGCTCGAGGAGGCCGGCGCGAGCGTCGAGCTGAAGTAGCCGCCGCACCGATCCGGTACGGCATCAGAGGGCCGGGCGACATCGCCCGGCCCTCGCTCGTCGACAGCCCGCGTCCGCGTCAGGCCCGGCCGCGCGGATCACCCGGAAGGCCCGCGGGAACGAACGCGTTGATGCTGAGCATGCCCGTCGCGACGTCGAGCTGCTTGCCGGTCGTGCACGGCCCGGTGACGCCGGGCGATGTGCACTCGGGGAGCAGGCCCACGTACTCGACCGTGCCATCCGGGTGCACGGTCTTCGTCGCCGGCGCTCCGGAGCGGGTCGTGAACTCGTACGGCGCGCCGTAGCAGAGCTGGGTCCGCTGGAGCACGTCGCGGACGGTCTGACCCGGCGGTAGGACCACGTGCATGACGGTGTAGCCGAACGTCTTGCTGCGGGTGCTGGTGCTGAGGCTGAAGGCGGCCCAGTCGCTGCTGTGCGGCGTGTAGTCGGCGCACACGAGCACGGGTCCGGTGTCGAGCGCGAGCACGAGCGTGGCGGCCGGCCCGCTCTTCCCCGGGCTCGCTGTGACCGTGGCACTGGACGTGCCGTTGCTCACGGACCCGGTGCAGCTCTGGTGCTCCGGGCACTTGACCTCGGTCCGCTGCGCGTCGAGCGGCCCACGCGCCGACGCACCCGCGGCGCCGAACGCCACCAGAGACGACGCGACGACCGCCATGGCCGTGCGCATGCCAATGAACTTCATGTGCTGCCCCTTTCCACGCCGACGGGGCGTCTGACCGTCCCCGGTTCGGGCTCCCCAAACGCGGCTAAGGTATCAGACCCTTGTCGTCGCAACCAGATTTTCGGTCTGCCGTGCGCGAGCTTCTCAACGCCGCCGCGCTGGACTAGACTTCGGCCACCGGGCGGGTATCCCGACCGCGATGTCCGGGGAAATCGACGGCACTGCGGGGCCCAAGCGAGTGTTGACAGAGTCGAGCATCGGTCGGTTCGACCGATTTGTGCCAAGGGTCCTGCTGCAGCGTCTCGCGCTGGCCCCGGATGTGCGCGTCGAGCAGCTTGACGGCACCGGCGTCTTCGTCGATGTGTCGGGCTTCACCCGCCTCTCCGAGCGGCTCGCGCGCGCGGGCAGGGAGGGCGCCGAGCAGCTGGTCGACGCGATCGACTCGTGCTTCAGCCCGCTGCTCGCCGATGCGTACGCGGGCGGCGGATCACTGCTCAAGTTCGGCGGCGACGCCATGTTGATCTGGTTCGGAGGCGAGGGCCACGCGCTGCGGGCCTGCGGCTCCGCCGTCGCCATGCGCCGCAAGCTGCGCCGCGTCGGCCGCGTCCCGGTCGGTGACCGGCACGTCGTGTTGCGGATGTCCGTCGGCATCCACACCGGCGCCTACGAGTCGTTCCTGGTCGGAGAATCGCACCGCGAGCACGTGATCGCGGGTCCGGCGGCGACGACCGTCGTCGGCATGGAGGCGCTGGCCGAGACCGGTCAGATCCTGATCAGCGAAGCCACCGCCGCGCTGCTCCCGGACCGCTGCCTCGGACGGCGCCGCGGGCCCGGCGTGGTGCTCGCCCGCGCGCCGGCGGAGCGCTCTGCGGCACCGGCAGAGTTGCCGGCGCGGCCGGCCGACGACGCGGTGGCCGCGTGTCTGTCCACCCAGCTTCGCGCCCACGTGGCCAGCGCACCGGCGACGCCGGAGCACCGCCTGGCCACCGTGGCGTTCCTGCAGTTCGGGGCGCTCGACGGCCTGCTCCGCGATCGCGGGGCGGACGCGGCCGCCGACGCGCTCGAGCGCACCGTGTGTGCGGTGCAGGCCGCGGCCGACCGCTTTGGAATCTGCTTCCTCGGCTCCGACGTCGCCGCCGGCGGTGGCAAGATCATGCTCTCCGCGGGCGCGCCCCGGGCAGCCGGGGACGACGAGGAGCGCATGCTGCTGGCTCTGCGTCAGGTGGTCGAGGACGAGCCGCCGCTCCCGGTCCGGATCGGGGTCAACCGCGGCTCGGTGTTCGCCGGCGAGGTGGGTCCGCACTACCGGCGCACCTACACCGTGATGGGTGACACCGTCAACCTCGCGGCCCGGCTGATGGCGAAGGCGCCGCCCGGGCGTGTCTACTGCACCGCCGGCGTGCTCGAGCGATCCTCGACCAGCTTCGAGACCACGGCGCTCGATCCGTTCTGGGTGAAGGGCAAGGCCAAAGCGGTCCAGGCCTGGGAGGTGGGGCGGGGTCGTCGTGCACGCTCGGCCGGCCCCGCTCGTCCCCGGCTGCCGCTGATCGGTCGCGGTCGCGAGCTCGCGGCACTCGAGGAGGCGCTCGCCGGGGCGCGCGCGGGCCACGGGGCGCTGATCGAGTTGGTCGGCGAGACGGGCAGCGGCAAGTCGCGGCTGCTCAGCGAGTCTCGAGCACGGGCGGCGGACATGCGTTTCGTGCACACGACCTGCGAGGTCTACACCCAGGAGACGCCCTACGTCGCCTGGCGCGATCCGCTGCGCCAGCTGCTGGGCCTGACCTGGGCGGACGCCGACGAGATCGTCCTCGATCGGCTGCGAGCGGGGCTCGACGCGACAGACCCGGAGCTGCTGCCGTGGTTGCCGCTGCTGGGGATCGCGATCGACGCCGACGCGCCGCCGACGCGAGAGGTCGCCGAGCTCGCGGCGGAGTACCGTGCCGCCAAGCTGCACGAGGTCGTCCTGCGCCTGCTGTCCGGCGCCCTGAAGGTGCCGACGCTCGTGCAGATCGAGCACGCCCATCTCATGGACGACGCGTCCGCGGCCCTGCTGGGCGCGCTCGCCATGGTGATCGGCACGAGCGCGTGGGTCGTCATCGCCACCCGGCGTGACATGCCACAGGGCTTCGCCGCCGACGCCGACGAGCACCGCCGGGTCGAGCTCGGGCCACTGTCGCGCGAGGACGCACTCGCGCTCGCCGAGGCGAGTCCCGAGGCCGAGGCGGTCCCGCCGCACTTGGTCGCCCAGGCAGTCGAGCGTGCCGGCGGCAGCCCTGAGTTCCTGCTCGACCTGTTGGCCGCCGCCGCCGGTGGATCGGTGTCGCTGCCCGACAGCATCGACGCGGCGGCGAGCGCGAGGATCGACGCGCTCGACGCCGGCGATCGCACGCTCGTGCGCCGGGCCGCGGTCCTCGGGGTCAGCTTCCATCCGCGCCGCCTGCGCGACGTCCTCGCTCCCGAGGACCCCGAGCCCGACGAGCGCACGTGGGAGCGGCTGTCGTCGCTGTTCGCGCGCGACCCGGACGGGCACGTGCGCTTCAAGCGACCGGCGCTGCGTGAGGTCGCCTACGAGGGCCTCCCGTACCGCGTGCGCCGGCGGCTGCACGCGGCTGTCGCCGAGAGCCTCGAGAGCGAGCGCGGTCAACACGTCGACGCCGACCCCGCCGTGCTCTCGCTGCATTTCATCCTCGCCGGCGATCACCTGCGCGCGCATCGGTACGCGCTGATCGGTGCCGAGCGCGCGACGGCGCGCTTCGCCCATGCCGATGCGGCCCGGCTCTACCGCCGTGCGATTGAGACGGCGCGCGTCGCCGGCGTCGGTCCGGCGGAGCTGGCCACCACCTGGGAGCGGCTCGGCGGCGCGCTGCAGCGCATCGGCGAGCCCAAGGCGGCGAGCGCGGCGCTCACGAACGCGCGACGGCTCGTCCGCGGCTCCTCGCTCGACGAGGCTCGTCTGCACTACCGCCACGCGCGCATCGCCGAGCGCAGTGGGCGCCTGCCCGCCGAGGTGCGCTGGATCCGTCGCGGCCTGCGGGTGCTCGACGGCGTCGACGGCACGGAAGCGCAGGTCTGGCGCGCGCGCCTGATCTCGGCCCTCGCCGGCGTCAGACAGCTCCAGGGCCGCGCCGCGGACGCCGAGCGGCTGTGCCGATCGGCGATCGCCGCGGCCGAGCGCGCGGGTGAGACGCGGGCGCTCGCCGTGGCGTGCAACCTGCTCGACTGGGCGCTCGTCGAGCAGGGGCGTCCGGCCGAGGCGACCAACTCGCCGCGGGCGCTCGCGATCTACCGACGGCTCGGCGACCCCGAGCAGGAATCGGTCGTGCTCAACAACCTCGGGATGTACGCATACTTCCGGGGCGACTGGGACGCGGCCGTGGATCTCTATAGCGCCGCGGCACTGTGCAGCGACCGGTCCGGCAACGTGGCCGACGGCGCCTACACGGACTGCAACGTCGGCGAGATCCTGTCCGACCAGGGCCACCTCGAGCAGGCGGCGATCCACCTCGGTCGGGCACGGCGCGTATGGAGCTCGACCGGAGACGAGGCGGGGGTGGCGTTCGTCGACCTGCTGTCGGGGCGACTCGCCGTCAGACGGGGGCAGCGCGTCGAGGGGATCGCGCTACTGGAGTCCGCCGCGAGCTCGCTGGCGAGGATGCGGGTCGATGGCGACGCCCACCTCGCGCAGGCGCTGATCGCCGAGGCCGAGGCGCTCGACGGAGACCCCGCTCGGGCGATCGAGATCGCCCGGCGCCTGCTCGCGGGCGGCGAGCGCTCGGCCGCGCTCCTGCACCGCGTCTACGGCACGGCGCTGGCACGGCTCGGCGACCTGGTCGGGGCTGCGTTCGAGCTCGACCGCTCGCTCCGCGCCGCCCGCGCGCGCGGGGCCGACTACGAGATCGTCTCGACGCTCGACGTGCTCGATCGGCTCGATCGGCGCAGCGGCGTGTCGGACCCGGTGCGAACGGCCGAGCGGGACGCGCTGCTGATGCGGCTCCGGATCGAGCGCATGCCGGAGCCCGCACTCGGCGCTGGCCGGCGCCAAACGGACCGTCGCATTCAACTGGAATCCGGGCTTTTTACGTGAGATCGCGCACAGATCGCGAGGGCGCCGGTCATGCCGGCGAAGCTCGCCCCGCCACGGCGCCGTGCCCATCCGTCCGCATCCTCCTTGCCCGCGAGCCGGTTTGCCCGTACACTGACCGGCGTTAGCCGATAGTCGTAGCCGCCCACATCTGAACGGCAACCGCGCCACATACGCGGCCGCCGGGGCGGGGTCCGTGAGAGCTGGCGAGTCCTGCACAGGGCCGCGATGCCGTGTGCTATCTTTGCTGGTCGCGCATCGGGAGCCGTCGCGCCTCCGACCGCACTTCCTGCTCGCCTCTCGATTTCTCCGAGGAGTCGCCGTCTTGGCAACCGCTCACGCCCCCCGGACGCGCCGTAGTTTCGCGCGTCTGAACAAGGTTCTTGAAGTTCCGAATCTGATTGATATTCAGCGCCGGTCGTTTGCGTGGCTGACTGACCCTGTTGGGGGTGGTCTGCGTGAGACGATCGATGACATCTCGCCGATTGAGGATTACACGGGCAATTTGGCCGTGCAGTTTGGTGAGTTCACGTTTGATGATCCGGTGGCGAATCTGGAGCAGTGCCGGGAGAAGGATTTGACGTATGCGCGGCCGTTGACGGTGACGGTGGCGTTCATCAATCGTGAGACGGGCGAGATTCGCGAGCAGTCGGTGTTCATGGGTGATTTTCCGTGGATGACGGAGCGGGGGACGTTCATCATCAATGGGACTGAGCGGGTGGTGGTGACGCAGTTGGTGCGTTCACCGGGCGCGTATGTGATGGAGCCGAAGGATCGGGAGAAGCAGGTCTTCATCGCGAATCTGATGCCGGCGCGTGGGTCGTGGTTGGAGCTTGAGATCGATAAGAAGGGCCGCGTGTATGTGCGGATCGATCGTAAGCGCAAGCTGCCGGTGACGGTGTTGTTGCGGGCGATGGGCTATGCGTCGGATGAGGAGATCCTGGGCCTGTTTGAGAATTCGCTGTATATCCGCAATACGGTCGAGTCCGATCCTGAGGTGACCCGCTCGGAGGAGGGGTCGCTGATCGAGTTGTTCAAGAAGCAGCGTCCGGGTGAGCCGCCGTCGATTGATGCGGCGAAGGCGTTGTTGCATCAGTTGTTCTTTGATCCCAAGCGTTATGACTTGACGCGGGTCGGTCGCTACAAGCTGAACAGTCGGCTCAATCTGGATATCGATCTCGACACGCGGACGTTGACGCACGACGACATCATCGCGTTGGTGAAGGAGTTGGTGTCGTTGCCGCGGCTGCTCGGGATGCCCGAGGAGCCTGACGCTGAGGTCAAGGACTATGCGGCTGAGGCGTCGACGATGCCGCGTGAGCCGATTCAGGATCATCTGGATGAGTACGAGCATTTCGGCAATCGTCGTTTGCGGACGGTTGGGGAGTTGATTCAGGAGGCGTTCCGGATCGGCTTGTATCGGATGGAGCGGGTGGTGCGTGAGCGTCTGACGACGGAGGATGCGGACACGATCACGCCGCAGACGATCGTGAACATCCGGCCGGTGGTGGCGGCGCTGAAGGAGTTCTTCGGCTCCAGCCAGCTGTCGCAGTTCATGGACCAGACCAACTCGCTGGCCGGTCTGACCCATCGCCGACGGCTGAGCGCGCTGGGTGCGGGTGGTCTGACCCGGGAGCGGGCGCCGATCGAGGTGCGCGACGTGCACCCGACGCATTACGGGCGGATGTGCCCGATCGAGACGCCGGAGGGTCCGAACATCGGCCTGATCGGGTCGCTGTCCTCCTACGCGGAGATCTCCGAGCACGGGTTCGTCACCACTCCGTACCGGGTGGTCAAGGACGGTCGCGTCACCGACGAGGTCGTCCGCATCGATGCCACGCAGGAGGAGGAGCGGATCATCGCGCAGGCCAATGCGCCGATCGACGCCCAGGGCAACCTGACCGAAGAGGAGATCATCTGCCGCACGCAGGCCGGGCAGTACGTGACCGTGCCCCCGCAGGAAGTCGATCTGATGGACGTCTCGCCGGAGCAGATCTGGTCGGTGGCGACGGCGATGATCCCGTTCCTGGAGCACGACGACGCCAACCGCGCGCTGATGGGCTCCAACATGCAGCGCCAGGCGGTGCCGCTGCTGGTGACCGACGCGCCGCTGGTCGGTACCGGGATGGAGCGCCGGGCGGCGATCGACACCGGTGATGTGGTGCTGGCCGAGACCGCCGGCACGGTGGCGTATGTCGATGCCGAGCGGATCGTGATCGAGCCGAGCGATGGCTCGAGCGCGCGCGAGTTCGAGTTGCAGAAGTTCATGCGGTCCAATCAGGGGACGCTGATTCATCAGAAGCCGATCGTCGATGTGGGTACCGAGGTCTCGGACGGCGCTGTGCTCGCCGACGGCTCGGCGACGGACGCCGGCGAGATGGCGCTGGGTAAGAACCTGTTGGTGGCGTTCATGTCGTGGGAGGGCTACAACTTCGAGGACGCGATCATCCTGTCCAAGCGGTTGGTCAAGGACGATGAGCTGACCTCGATTCACATCGAGGAGTACGAGATCGATGCTCGTACGACGAAGCTCGGTGATGAGGAGATCACGCGCGATATCCCGAATCGCTCGGAGGAGTCGCTGCGCAACCTCGACGATCGCGGGATCGTGCGGATCGGCGCTGAGGTGCAGTCGGGTGATCTGCTGGTCGGGAAGGTCACGCCGAAGGGCGAGACCGAGTTGACGGCCGAGGAGAAGTTGATCCGCGCGATCTTCAAGGAGAAGGCGCGCGAGGTTCGCGATACCTCGCTGAAGGTGCCGCACGGCGAGGGTGGCGTGGTGATCGATGTCAAGACGTTCAGTCGTGACGAGGGCGATGATCTGCCGCCGGGGGTCAACGACCTGGTGCGCGTGTTCGTGGCCAAGAAGCGCAAGATCGCCGAGGGTGACAAGCTCGCCGGCCGGCACGGCAACAAGGGCGTGATCTCGAAGATCGTCGATGAGCAGGACATGCCGTTCCTGGAGGACGGCACCCCGGTCGACGTGATCCTGAACCCGCTCGGCGTGCCGAGCCGGATGAACCTCGGGCAGATCCTCGAGACCCATCTCGGGTGGGTCGCCGCCAACGGCTGGTACGCCGACGGCTCGGAGGCCCGCAAGCAGGTCGAGAGCAACGGCGGCTCGGACCGCGCCGACGGGCAGCTCGGCAAGGTGTACGTGGCCACGCCGGTGTTCGACGGCGCGACCGTGAGCGACGTCGACGAGGCGCTCGTCCGCTGGCAGGACGAGCACCAGGGCAACATCCGGATGGACGTCGACAAGAAGCGCCGGCTCGGTGAGCAGGCCTCCGGCAAGCTGACGCTGTTCAACGGTCGTACCGGTGAGCCGTTCGAGGAGCAGGTGACGGTCGGCTACATGTACATCCTGAAGCTGCTGCATCTCGTGGATGACAAGATCCACGCCCGCTCGACGGGTCCGTACTCGCTCGTCACCCAGCAGCCGCTGGGCGGCAAGGCGCAGTTCGGCGGCCAGCGCTTCGGCGAGATGGAGGTCTGGGCGCTGGAGGCCTACGGCGCCGCCTACACCCTCCAGGAGATGCTCACGATCAAGTCCGATGACACCGTCGGGCGCGTGAAGGCCTACGAGGCGATCGTCAAGGGCGAGAACATCGCCGAGCCGTCCATCCCGGAGTCGTTCAAGGTCCTGCTCAAGGAGATGCAGTCGCTGGCGCTCGACGTCAACGTCGTCTCCGAGGAGGGCGAGCGCGCCGAGATGCGCGAAGAGGACGACGACCTCCTCCGCGCCGCCGAAGAGCTCGGCATCGACCTCTCCGGCGTCCGCGCCACGGACGGCGCCGCGGCCGACGAATCGACCGAGCACGAAGGCGAAACCGTCGAGGCCTCGACCGAAGAAGTCGAAGCCGAAGACCCCGACCTCGAGGCGGGCGAGGAGCTCGCCGTGGAGGACTTCGCCGACGACGTCGACCCGATGCTCGCGGCCGACGTCGAGCCGGGCGAGGCCGAGGGCGTCACGGAGGAGGCGGAAACGTGATCCGGCGCGGCCAATCACCGCACTCCTCCTCCGACCGACACAACACTGAAGGAACCGCATGATCGATATCAACAACTTCGACGCAATCGAAATCGGCCTCGCATCCTCCAAGCAGATTCGCTCGTGGAGTTCCGGCGAGGTCACCAAGCCGGAGACGATCAACTACCGCACGCTCAAGCCGGAGAAGGACGGCCTGTTCTGCGAGCGCATCTTCGGTCCGACCAAGGACTGGGAGTGCTACTGCGGCAAGTACAAGCGTGTCCGCTACAAGGGCATCGTGTGTGAGCGCTGTGGCGTCGAGGTCACGCGCTCCAAGGTGCGTCGCGAGCGCATGGGGCACATCGACCTCGCCGCTCCCGTGTCGCACATCTGGTTCTTCAAGGGCGTCCCGAGCCGGATCGGCTACCTGCTCGATATGGCTCCTAAGGAGCTCGAGAAGGTCCTCTACTTCGCGGCCTCGATGGTCACGTGGGTGGACGACGAGGCTCGCGCGCGCGACGTGGAGGGGCTCCAGGACGAGGTCAACAAGGTCCTCGACGCCTACGCGGCCGAGAAGGAAGAGCGCGTGCTCGAGCTGCGCGAGTCGCTGGCCCGGCGCGAGGAGTTCCTCGAGTCGGCCAAGACCGGCCGCGACTTCTCCGACGAGGACCACCTGTGGGCCGAGACGCTCGAGGTCAACGTCGCCAAGCTCTCCGCTGAGGAGCGCGAGAAGATGCTCAAGGAGCTCCGCAAGAGCTTCCTGGCCGACATCGACGACACCGAGGCCTACATCGAGGACGCGGCCGAGCGCATGCGTCAGGTGTGGGACCTGTTCCAGACGATGAAGCCCAAGGACGTGATCAACGACGAGACCACGTTCCGCGAGCTCAAGGACCGCTTCGGGTCGCCGTACGGCTTCGGCGAGTACTTCCGCGGCGGCATGGGCGCAGAGGCCGTGCGCGACCTGCTGCAGCAGGTCGACCTCGACGACGAGGCCGCGGACCTGCAGGAGCAGGTCAAGACCGCGAAGGGCCAGAAGCAGGCCCGCGCGGTCAAGCGGCTGAAGGTCGTCTCTGCGTTCATCCAGTCAGGCAACAAGCCCGAGATGATGATCCTCGAGGCCGTCCCGGTGATCCCGCCCGAGCTGCGCCCGATGGTCCAGCTCGACGGTGGCCGCTTCGCGACCTCGGACCTCAACGATCTCTATCGCCGCGTGATCAATCGCAACAACCGCCTCAAGCGGCTGCTCGACCTCGGCGCGCCCGAGATCATCGTCAACAACGAGAAGCGGATGCTGCAGGAGGCCGTCGACGCGCTGTTCGACAACGGACGTCGCGGTCGCCCCGTGACCGGCCCGGGCAACCGGCCGCTGAAGTCCCTGAGCGACATGCTCAAGGGCAAGCAGGGACGCTTCCGCCAGAACCTGCTCGGCAAGCGCGTGGACTACTCCGGCCGGTCGGTGATCGTGTCCGGCCCGTCGCTGCGGTTGCACCAGTGCGGTCTGCCGAAGCTGATGGCGCTGGAGCTGTTCAAGCCGTTCATCATGGCCCGCCTCGTCGAGCGCAAGTCGGCGCAGAACATCAAGGCGGCCAAGAAGATGGTCGACTCGATGATCCCCGAGGTGTGGGACGTGCTCGAGGAGGTCATCCACGAGCACCCGGTGCTGCTCAACCGCGCCCCGACGCTGCATAGGCTCGGGATCCAGGCGTTCGAGCCCGTGCTCGTCGAGGGCAAGGCAATCCAGGTCCATCCGCTCGTCTGCCACGCGTTCAACGCCGACTTCGACGGCGACCAGATGGCTGTCCATCTGCCGCTGTCGGCCGAGGCCCAGGCCGAGGCGCGGATCCTGATGCTGTCCTCGAACAACATCCTCTCGCCGGCGCACGGCGCGCCCCTGGCGACGCCGACCCAGGACATGGTGCTGGGCGCGTACTACCTGACCTACGGTCCGGACGAGACGGAGCTGGCGAAGATCGATCCGGCCACGCATCAGCCGCGCCCGCACGTGTACCGCACCGCGCAGGAGGCGGAGTGGTCCTACGAGCACGGCGTGGTCAAGCTCCACGACCTGGTCGAGTTCCGGCCGGTCGGCGTCCAGGGCGGCCATCTGCTCACGACGGTGGGGCGGATCATCTACAACGACAAGATCGAGCGTGCGCTCGAGGAGGCTCTCGGCGACGGGTTCGACCCGACGACGTACGCGTTCATCAACCGCTCGATGAAGAAGAAGGACACCACCAGGCTGGTCGACGACCTGGTGCAGGCCTACGGCGCGGCCACCATCTCGCAGGTGCTCGACGCGTTCAAGGACATCGGCTTCCACTACGCCACCCAGGCCGGGGTCACGATCTCCAAGAACGACGTCCAGGTCCCGCCGACCAAGCAGGAGATCCTGGGCCGCTACGAGGAGCAGGTCGCCGCGATCCAAGAGCAGTACGACATGGGTCTGATCACGCAGGAGGAGCGCCATGAGGCGGTCGTCGAGCGGTGGACGGCGGCCACGGACGAGGTCGCAGACGCGATGGAGGCGAACCTCGACGAGCTCAACCCCATCTTCATGATGGCCAACTCGGGCGCCCGCGGCTCCTTCAAGCAGATCCGGCAGTTGGCCGGCATGCGAGGGCTGATGGCCAACCCGAAGGGCGAGATCATCGAGCGTCCGATCAAGGCCAACTTCCAGGAAGGCCTGACCGTGCTCGAGTACTTCATCTCGACCCACGGCGCGCGCAAGGGCCTGGCCGATACGGCTCTGCGCACGGCGGACTCGGGCTACCTGACGCGGCGTCTGGTCGACGTCGCCCAGGACGTGATCATCCGGCAGGACGACTGCGGCACCGCCGAGTACGTCCACCTGGACCTGTTCAAGCCGGGCGGTGAGCCCAACGACAACCTGATCGGGCGCGTGGCAGCGCAGGAGTTCGTGACCAAGCGCGGTCGCAAGCTGCTCGAGCTGGGCCAGGAGATCGACCGGGCCGAGCTCGCCGACATGGTCGATGCGTACGCGCACGAGCGTGAGAAGGAGGAGCACGTCGGCGTGCCCGTCCGCTCGGTGCTCAAGTGCGAGGCTCCGACCGGGGTCTGCCAGGCCTGTTACGGGCGCTCGCTCGCGACGGGCAACATGGCCCAGATCGGCGACGCGGTCGGGATCATCGCTGCCCAGTCGATCGGCGAGCCGGGCACGCAGCTGACGATGCGCACGTTCCACACCGGCGGCGTCGCCGGCGCCGACATCACGCACGGCCTGCCGCGCGTCGTGGAGCTGTTCGAGGCTCGCAAGCCCAAGGGCCTGGCCAAGATCGCCGAGGTCGGCGGCAAGGTGTCGATCGAGGAGACCGATAAGGCTCTGACCGTCGTCATCACCGACGACGGTGGCGAGGAGCACCGCAACACGTTCCCGCGCCGCACGCGGCTGTTCGTGGAGTCCGGTCAGAAGATCGAACCGGGCAAGCAGCTCAACGAGGGCTCGCTGTACCCGCACGAGCTGCTGGCCATCCGCGGTCGGACCGAGACCGAGCTGTACCTCGTCAACGAGGTCCAGGAGGTCTACAAGTCCCAGGGCGTGGACATCAACGACAAGCACATCGAGCTGATCGTGCGGCAGATGATGAAGAAGGTCAGGGTCGACCAGAAGGGCGACACCGACCTGCTGCCCGGCCAGTTCGTGGACCGGTTCGACTACGCCCGGATCAACCAGGCGGTGCAGGACGCCGGCGGCGAGACCGCCCAGGCCGAGGAGATCATCCTCGGGATCACCAAGGCGTCGCTGAACACGGACTCGTTCCTGTCGGCGGCTTCCTTCCAGGAGACGACGAAGGTCCTCACCGACGCCGCGCTGGAGGGCAAGATCGACCGCCTCAACGGGCTCAAGGAGAACGTCATCATCGGCAAGCTGATCCCCGCCGCGACGGGGCTCAAGCGCTACCGGCGGATCGAGATCGAGCCGGCCGAGCCGCTTCCGCGCGGCATGGACGACGTGGGTCTGCTCGACCACGACGATCTCGCCGCGGAGCTCGGTTTGACCGACGGAGAGGCGCTGACCGGGTTCGGCGGTGGCCTCGAGCCCGATCTGTCCGATCTCGAGAACATCGGCAGTGGCTCGTCACTCGGCTTCGTCGAGGAGCTGGCTGACCTCGACGTCCCGGCCGACAACGGCAACTCCGACAACGAGCAGTAGGCACTCGATCGCAGTGGCGTCCGGGCGGCCTCGCCGCCCGGACGCCGCAGATCACCGCTGTTGTGGCGCGACCAGTGCTCGCCGTCGAACGGTCGCGGGTCCAGATGAACGGCGCCGTTTGGTCGCGGCGTCGTCCTCTACAATCTGTGAATCCAGATTCACCTGGTTGAGCGGAGAGGAGACGACTCGTGGACTTGAACGACACGCCCGAACAGGCGGCGCATCGCCAGGAGGTCCGGGCCTGGCTCGAGCAGCACAAGGCGCAGGCGCCGCCGCGCTCGGGCTCCTCCGAGGACACCGACTACACCGATGCCCGCCGCGCCTGGCAGCGCAAGCTGGCCGAGGCCGGCCTGGCCGGCGTGACGTGGCCGCCGGAATACGGCGGACGCGGCCTTGGGCCGATGGGTCAGGTGACCATCAACCAGGAGATCTCCAGCGCACAGGTCCCCGGGATCCTCGACGTGATCGGGATCGGGATGCTCGGACCCTGCCTGATCGCCCACGGGACCGAGGCGCAGAAGAGCCGCTACCTGGGCCCGATGCTGCACGGCGACGAGGTATGGTGCCAGCTGTTCTCCGAGCCCGCCGCGGGCTCCGATCTGGCGGCGGTGCAGGCCCGCGCGCGCCGGAACGACGACGGCACCTGGGCGCTCAACGGGCAGAAGGTATGGACCACCAACGCCCAGTTCGCCTCCTTCGGCCTCCTGCTGGCGCGCACCGACGCCGACGTCCCCAAGCACAAGGGCCTGACCATGTTCATCGTGCCGATGGACGCTGACGGGGTCACGATCCGCGGCCTGCGTCAGATCTCCGGCGAGGCTGAGTTCAACGAGGTCTTCTTCGACGACGTCGCGCTGGCCGAGGACGCGGTCGTGGGCGGCGTCGGCAACGGCTGGGGCACGGCCCTGACCGTGCTCATGTTCGAGCGTCTGACGATCGGCTTCGGCTCCGAGGGCTTCGGTTCCTCGGCGCAGCTGGCCGCCTCATTGGCCGCCGACCCGGCGGCCCGCGTCGACAGCGACGTGCGCCTGCGGTTCGGCGAGATCGTCACCGAGCTGCTGGCGGTGCGCTACAACGGCTATCGCGCCCTGACCACCCTGGCCAAGGGGCAGATCCCGGGGCCCGAGGCCGGATTGGCCAAGGTCACGACGGTCAACGCCGCGATCGGCGCCGGCGAGCTGATCGCCGACGTGCTCGGGCCCGAGGCGCTCGAGGCCGAGAGCCAGTGGAGCTACATGATCTCCTTCCTCCCCGGTCTGAAGTCGGCCGGCGGAACCGAGGCGATCCTGCGCAACACGATCGGAGAGCGTGTGCTGGGCCTGCCGCCCGAGCCGCGCCTGGACAAGGGCGTGCCATTCAGCGAGTTGCGAGCCAAGGAGAGGGAGGCGGTGGCCTGATGGATTTCGACCTGTCCTATGAGCAGGGCCTTTTGCGCGAGGCGGCGCGTGGCGCGCTCGCGCGCCACAAGACGGTCGAGGCCGCCCGCGCGGCCCTCGAGGATCCGACGGCGCTGCCCGACCTGTGGCCCACGGCGGTCGACGCCGGCTGGCCGGGGCTGCTGATCGGCGATGAGCACGGCGGCGCAGGGCTCGGCGCCTTCGATGCGCTGCTGGTGGCCGAGGAATGCGGTCGTGTGCTCGCGGCCGTGCCGCTGCTCGGCCTGATCCCGGCGACGGCGATCCTCGACACCGCCGGCGACGAGTCGCTGCCCGCGATCGCGCAGGGCGATCTGCGGCCGGCGTACGTGCCGGTCCGGCCGCCCGGCGACGTCGAGTCGGGCTGGACCGTGGACCCGCGCCGCGGGTTCGCGCGCCCGCCGGCCCCGCACGCCACGGTCGACGGCGACACCGTGACGCTCCATGGGGACGTCGCGTTCGTCCCCGATGCGCCGGGGGCCGGGCTGCTGGTGGGGATCGGCGTGACCGACGCCGGCGACCCGGTGGCCGTGGCCGTGGCCGCTGACGCCCCCGGCGTCACGGTCGAGCCGGTGAAGCGCTACGACGCGACCCGATCACTCGGCCACGTGAGCTTCGCCGGCGCGCGGGGCCGGCGGCTCGAGGCCGACGAGGTCGCGCTCGCCGACGCCTGGTATCTCGCCCAGGCGCTGATCGCCGCCGAGTCGCTCGGCGCCGTGCAGACGTGCCTCGAGGTGAGCGTCGCCTACGCCAAGGAGCGGTTCACCTTCGGCCGGGCGATCGGGTCCTACCAGTCGATCAAGCACGAGCTGACCGAGGTGCTGCGGCAGCTCGAGAACGCCCGCGGGCTGCAGTACTACGCGGGCTGGGCGCGCGACGCCGAACCGGCCCAGTTCCCGCTGGCGGCGAGCGCCGCCCGCTCGGCGGCGGGGCACGCGCTGGATTACGCCTCGCGCTCGATGATCAACGTGCACGGCGGCATCGGCGCCACGTGGGAGCATGACGCGCCGCTGTTCTACCGGCGCGCGCAGCTCTCCGCGCGCCTCGTCGCGGGCACGGACGACGCGACCGACCGCGTTGCGGGCGAGACGATGGCGGCCGCTACGGCCTGAGCGGCGCGGCGAGCTGGTCGGCCCAGCCGATCAGCTCGCCCACGTGCTCGCCGGTGATGCCCACCGCGCTGTCCGTGCCCACGAGCAGCGTCGGCGCGGCGCGGCGGGATGCCCACGCCTCGCACTCCGCGCCGAGGGCATCGTCGATCCACGCCAGCGGTTGCCGCGGCCCGACGTAGCGGTCGATCGCGTCGAGCTTCCAGTGGGCGTGCGAACGGCCGACGTCTCGCTCCAGCGCGAGGTGGGGTAGGGAGCCCGGCAGCCCGAGCGCGGACGGTAGATATTCGTTTGCCTTCTCCTCCCAGCCTGTGCACCAGACGAGATCGAACCGATCCAACAGGGTGCAGAGGTGTTCGCCCGCCGTGGCCGAAATGAAATGCGCAATCCCATCCACGAGCTCGAACCGGCCCTCAGGTGGCCGGCTCGGGTCGAAGCCGAACAGCGAGATCACACCGTCGACGTCGACCAGCAGCAGCGGACGCTCGATGGGCGCCAGATGCAGGGATTTCAGCGGTTCGTCAGCGAGCACGTTCGGAGTTTCCGGCGATCAAATGCCGATTCTTAGCTATCTCTATAGGAGCGCCGCGAACATGCCAGACACGATGAGGCTGTCACGAACGCGACAATTTGGTGTACTACAGACAGCGGATTCAAGGCGAACGCTTGCGTTGTCGAGTAGTTACAGCGTGAGACTGCGCACCGTTTCGCCTACGGCCGCGCCCCCCACCGTATGACCCCCCTTCTCGGCATCCTGCTTGCCCTCGTCTGCGCTCTCGCGACGAACCTGGGCTTCCTCTACAAGCATCGCGGCGCGTGCTCCGCGCCCGCGGTCGATATCCAGCATCCGCTGCGCACCGCGCGGGCTCTGTTCGCCTCGCGCTGGTTCGCGATCGGAATGCTCGTCGCCGCCGGAGCCTGGCTCTTCCACGTGGCCGCGATGGCGGTGGCCCCGCTGTCGGTCGTGCAGGCCGTCCTCGCCGCCGGCGTCGTGTTGCTGGCGATCATGGCTGAGCGCATGTTCGGGCTGCGGATCGGTCGCCGCCAGTGGCTTGGCCTCGGACTCACAGCCGTCGGACTGGTGCTGCTCGGCCTCACACTGCCCGCCAGCCACGGCGCCCACTCGCGCTTCTCGCTGCCCGGCATGATCGCCTTCGAGGCCGGCCTGATCGGCGTCGGCGCGCTGCTCATCATCGGCCCGCGCATCGGCGCCCCCGCGCACCATCACGGCTTCATGCTCGGAGCCGCCGCCGGGATCCTGTTCGGTGTCTCCGATGTGGCCATCAAGGCGATCTCGGGGCTCGTCGGCACCTCCGGCCTGGCCGGCCTGATCTCCCCGTGGATGCTCGTCACCATTGCCGCCTCCGTCGCCGCCTTCTACGCCTCGGCCAAGGGACTGCAGGACGGGGACGCCGTGCCGGTGATCGCGATCACGGGAACTGCGGCCAACGTCGCCGGAATCGTGGGCGGCATCATCGTCTTCGGCGACCCGATGTCGGCCAGTCCGCTCGGCATCGTCGTCCAGAGCCTGGCCTTCATGCTCGTCCTCGTCGCCGCCTGGCTGACGCCGGGCCCCGTGCGGGCCGTCGGCGGCGCCGCGGTCTAGCTTCTCGCCGCACTGCCCGCGAGCAGTACGTCCGCGACCTGGTCCGGATCGTCGTACGTCGGCACGTGGCCGCAGTCGGTCAGGGTGATCGATCGCGCCGCAGGAATCTGGCGTGCGGCACGCGCGGCTTGGCGGGGCAGCAGCAGATGGTCCTTCTCGCCCCAGGCGATCGTGACCGGAACCGTGATCTCCTCGCCGCCGCTGAACGGCTCCGCCAGCATCGCCTCGAGCGTCGGCCCGAACCAGCGTGACCCCGCGACGCCACGAACATTGTCGGCGGCGTCCACGGCGCTCATCCGCTCGGGATGGGCGGCCATCTGGCTGAACAACAGCCGCCGGCCCAGCGGCGTGGCCGCCACCGTGTCGGCGACCGGCGCGAGCAGCCGGGTTGCGTGCAGCATGAACTCGAGCGAGAGCTTCTGGAAGCGCGCCTCGGCGCCCTCGTGAAAGCCCGCCGGCGAGAGCGCGTTGGCCGATCGGATCCGTCCGGTCCTGGCCAGCTCGAGGGCGATCTGGCCGCCGAGGGAGTTCCCGGCCACGTGGGGCCGGTCGATGCCGAGCTCGTCGAGGAAGTTGAGTACGAGCCGCGCCAGCGACCGGACGCCCGGCGGCGTGCGCGGCGCCGGGAGCGGGGAGGCGCCGAAGCCCGGGAGGTCGAGCGCGATCACGCTGCGCCCGGTGGCCAGGCGCTCGAGCACCGGCATCCACACCTGCCAGCGGCTGCCGATCCCGTGGATGAGGACGAGCGGCTCGCCGCTGCCG
This sequence comes from Solirubrobacteraceae bacterium, assembly GCA_035555155.1. Classification (GTDB taxonomy): domain Bacteria; phylum Actinomycetota; class Thermoleophilia; order Solirubrobacterales; family Solirubrobacteraceae; genus Palsa-465. Next base: position 35,641 of record DATMGZ010000019.1, read on the forward strand.
TCGCGGTAGTGGTTGAGCATCATCGCGTACGGCAAGCTATTGCACGCCGCGGGCCCGGTGGGGTTGATGGGCGGCTCCGCGCCTATCCATAATGGCCAACAGTGCTGGGCGACTACGCCGAATCAGCTAATTGAGCGGCCCGGATCGGACCGCTACCGTTGTACGAAAAGGCGAACATGTGTCCGAGGGAGGGCAGATGCCGAGTATCGACGAGGCTGTACGTACCGAACGGAGCACGCTCCAGGAGCTGGCGCACCGGCATCTGTGGATGCATTTCACCCGCATGTCGGCGTACGACCACGCGCAGATCCCGGTGATCGTGCGCGGGGAGGGGTGCTACGTCTACGACGAGCATGGCAACCGCTACCTCGACGGCCTCTCGGCCCTGTTCTGCGTCAATATCGGTCACGGTCGCGCCGACATCGCCCAGGCCGGCGCCGATCAGGCCAGAGAGCTCGGCTTCTTCACCAACTGGTCCTACGCGCACCCGCCGGTGATCGAGCTCGCGGCCAAGGTGGCCTCGCTGGCACCGGGCGATCTCAACCGCGTCTTCTTCACCAGCGGCGGCAGCGAGGCGGTCGAGTCGGCGATCAAGCTCTCCCGTCAGTATCACAAGCTGACCGGCAATCCGAACAAGACGAAGCTGATCGCACGCGAGATCGCCTACCACGGCGTCACTCTCGGAGCGCTCTCGGCGACCGGGATCACCAGCCTGCGCGAGCCGTTCGAGCCGCTCACCCCCGGCGGCTGCCACGTGCTCAACACGAACACCTACCGGATCTCGCCCGGCGTGGCCGAGCAGGACCTGGTCGAGGCGATCGCCGCCCGGATCGAGTTCGAAGGCCCCGACACCGTCGCGGCGGTGATCCTCGAGCCGGTGCAGAATGCCGGCGGGTGCTTCGTGCCGCCCGAAGGCTACTTCCAGCGCGTGCGCGAGATCTGCGACGAATACAACGTGATCATGATCTCCGACGAGGTGATCTGCTCGTGGGGGCGCCTCGGCGAGTGGTTCGGCGCCCAGCGCTACGGCTACGAGCCGGACATCATCACCACGGCCAAGGGGCTGACGAGCGCGTACGCGCCGATGGGCGCGATGATCGCCTCCGACCGCATCGCGGAGCCGTTCATGGACGGCGCCAACAGCTTCACGCACGGGTTCACGTTCGGAGGCCATCCGATGTCCTCGGCCATCGCGATGGCGAACATCGACGCCATGGAGCGCGAGCATGTCCTCGAGAACGTGCGCGAGAACGAGGGCGCGTTCCGGGCCATGCTCGAGTCGCTGCGCGACATCCCGATCGTCGGCGACGTCCGTGGCGCCGGCTACTTCCAGGCCATCGAGCTGGTCAAGGACCGGGACACGAAGGAATCCTTCTCCGACGGCGAGTCCGAGACGCTGCTGCGCGGGTTCCTGTCGGTCGAGCTCTACCGCCGCGGGCTGATCTGCCGCGCAGATGACCGCGGCGACCCGGTGATCCAGCTCTCGCCGCCGCTGATCAGCGGTCCCCAGCAGTTCGAAGAGATCGAGGCGGTGCTCAGACCCGTGCTGAGCGAGGCCAGCGAACGCATGCACGTCCACCAGGCCTGAGCGTCCGATGCTGACCGTCAGAGAGCTGCTGCGCGACATCGACGTGCGCGTCCTCGCGGGCGAGGCCGGCCTCGAGCTGCCGGTGCGCTGGGTGCACATCACCGAGCTGCTCGACCCCACGCCCTGGCTCTCGGGCGGTGAGCTGATCCTGACGACCGGGATGCAGCTCAACACGGTCGAGCGCCAGCGCGAGTTCGTCCACCGGCTGGCCGACCACCAGCTCGCCGGACTCGGAGTCGGCACCGGGTTCATGCACGACGAGATCCCCGCTGCGGTGCTCGAGGCGGCGGCCGAGCGCGACTTCCCCCTGTTCGAGGTGCCCTACGAGCTTCCGTTCATCGCCGTCACCGAGGCGGCCTTCACCCAGCTCGTCAACGAGCAGTACGCGGTGCTGCGCCGGGCGCTGGCGGCGCACGAGCGGCTCGAGCGGATCGTGCTCTCCGAACGCGGGCTCGACGCTCTCGTCGGCGCGCTCTCGAATCTGGTCGGGGGGGCCGTGCTCGTCTTCGACGGCCGCGGCGAGCCGCTCGTCCAGGCCTCGTTCCGCCGCGAGCTCGATGCCGACGCGTTGGCCGCGCTCGAGACCGAGGTGCACGAGCGGGCGGGCCGCCGCGAGGGACGGGCGTTCGTGCCCTCCCTGGCCGAGGAGGGCAACCGCGGCCTGGCGTTGCCGGTGGCCGCCGACGGGGTGCCGCGCCACGGGCCCGAGGACGCCCGCGCGCCGGAGGCGTGGCTGATCGCGCTCAAGGACATCGGCCCACTCTCGGACTTCGACCGCCTCACGCTGCACCAGGCGGTCACGATCGTCGCGCTCGAGCTGCTCCGCGGCCGCGTCGCCGACGACACCGAGCGGCGCCTGGCCGGCGACGTGCTCGCCGCGGTCGTCAGCGGTGAGCTGAGCGGCCCTGAGCTGTCGCGTCGCCTCGAGCCGTTCGGGCTCTCGCAGCGCGTCGCCGCGATCGTCGTCGAACGCCCCAACGACGGGCGCGGTCCCGCTGCTCCGGTCGAGGCGGCACTGTCGGCCGCGCTGCGCGAGGAGGCGACACCCGGACTCGTGGCCTCGACCGGACCGCTCACCTGCGCGCTCGTGGCCGGGCTGGGAGAGGATGAGCTTCTGGCCGTCGCCGGTCGCGTCGGGGTCCGGCTGGTCCCGGAGCTCGGCGACTCGCCCGCGCTCGGACTCGGCCGCGCCGTCGACGGTGAGCTCGCCCGGCGGAGCTTCCATGAGGCCCGGTGCGCGCTCGAGGCCCTGGCGCTCGGCTTCCATGACGGCAACGGCAACGGCAACGGGTCGGGCCCGCATCCCGAACGGCCCCGGATCGCCACCTACCGCGACCTCGGCTCCTTCCAGCTGCTTCTGTCGTTGCAGGACGACGAGGCGCTGCGGCTGTTCTGCGACTCGATCCTGGGACCGATCGAGACCAGCGAGGGGCACTACGGAGGCGAGCTGATGCGCTCGCTCGAGGCTTTCATCGAGGAGAACGGCCAGTGGGAGAGAGCCGCGCGCAGGCTCTACTGCCACCGACACACGCTGCGTTACCGAATCCGAAGAGTCGAAGAGCTGACCGGTCGCAACCTGCAGAGCGCGCGGGACCGGATCGAGTTCTGGCTCGCCTTGCGCGGAAGGGAGCTCGTGTCGTGAAAGTTGGTGTCCCCACCGAGGTCAAGAAGGACGAATACCGGGTCGCGCTGACCCCCGCCGGCGTGCGCGAGCTCGCCGATGCCGGCCATGAGGTCTACATCCAGAGCGGCGCCGGCGTGGGCTCGGCGATCGAGGACGCCGACTACGCCGCCCAGGGGGCGACGATCGTGCCCGACGCCGACGCGGTGTTCGAGGCCGGCGAGCTGATCGTCAAGGTCAAGGAACCCCAGCCGGCCGAGGTGGCCCGGCTCGAGCCGCGGCACACGCTGTTCACCTATCTGCACCTGGCCGCCGACGCTGAGCTGACCCGGGGGCTGATGGCCTCCGGCGCGACCTGCATCGCCTACGAGACGGTCGAGGACGTCCGGGGTCGGCTGCCGCTGCTGGCGCCGATGTCCGAGGTGGCCGGAAAGATCGCCACCCAGGCCGGGGCGTTCATGCTCGAGAAGCCGCTCGGCGGCCGGGGCATCCTGCTCGGCGGCGTGCCCGGCGTGACCGCGGCGAACGTGATGATCATCGGCGGCGGAGTCGTCGGCATGAACGCCGCCTTCATCGCGCTCGGGATGGAGGCGACGGTGTTCGTGTTCGACCGCAGCATCGACCGCCTGCGGGAGCTCGACATCGCCTTCGGCGGCCGGGCCGACACCTGTTTCGCGTCCACGCTCGAGATCGAGCAGCGGCTGCCCCACGCCGACCTGGTGATCGGCGCGGTGCTCGTGCACGGCGCGCGCGCCCCGCGCGTGGTCACCCGTGCGCAGCTCGGGCTGATGAAGCGCCAGGCGGTGCTCGTGGACGTCTCGATCGACCAGGGCGGCTGCTTCGAGACCTCCCGGCCCACGACCCACTCCGACCCGACCTACGAGGTCGACGGGATCACCCACTACTGCGTCACCAACATGCCCGGCGCGGTGCCGATCACCTCCACCTACGCGCTCACCAACGCGACCATGCCCTACGTGGTGCAGCTCGCCGGCGCCCGCGCGCGGGCGGCGATCGCGGCCAGCCCCGAGCTCAGGCCGGGCGTCAACGTGGCCGGCGGCCAGGTGACCTACGCGCCGGTGGCGGAGGCGGTCGGGATCCCGCACGTGTCGGTCGAAGAGGCGCTCTCCTCGGCCGTGGGGGCGGCGTGAGATGGTGGGAGAGGGCCCAACCGGCCCGCCCTGCTAGCCTTGCGCGTCGCATGCCGACTACAAGCCAATTGATCCGTAAGGGCCGTAACGCGCCGAAGAAGAAGCTCGCCACCCCGGGCCTCAAGTCCGGCAAGGGCCGCAAGAAGAAGGTTGCCGCTCCGCAGCGACGCGGTGTGTGCACGCGCGTCTATACGACCACGCCCAAGAAGCCGAACTCCGCGCTGCGCAAGGTGGCGCGCGTGCGGCTGACCAACGGCATGGAGGTCGGCGCCTACATCCCCGGCGAGGGGCACAACCTGCAGGAGCACTCGGTCGTGCTCGTCCGCGGCGGTCGCGTCAAGGACCTCCCGGGATTCCGCTACAAGGTGATCCGCGGCACCCTCGACGCCGCCGGCGTCGGCGACCGCAAGAAGGCCCGCTCGCAGTACGGCGTGAAGAAGTAACGCACTCATGCCCCGCCGCGCAGCCGCCCAGATCCGGCCGATCGAACCCGACCCCGTCCACCGCAACCGCCTCGTACAGCAGGTGGTCAACAAGGTGATGCTGGACGGCAAGAAGTCCACCGCCGAGCAGATCGTCTACGACGCCCTCGCCATCCTCGGCGAGCGCAGCGGCAAGAACCCCGTCGAGCAGCTCGAGGCGGGCATCAAGGCGCTGACCCCGGTGCTCGAGGTCCGCTCCCGCCGCGTCGGCGGCGCCACCTACCAGGTTCCCGTCGAGGTCCCCGCGCGCCGCGCCCGGACTCTCGCCGTCCGCTGGCTCATCCAGTTCTCCCGCGCTCGCCGCGAGAAGACGATGGCCCAGCGCCTCGCGCACGAGCTTCTCGACGCCCAGCAGCAGCAGGGCGCCGCGTTCAAGCGCAAGGATGACATCTACCGCATGGCGCAGGCCAACAAGGCCTTCGCCCACTATCGCTGGTAGCGGCGCCCGGCGCCGTCTTGGCGCCCGCCCGAGCGGCTGCAAACCGGCGCCTCGCTGTGTTCTCGGCGCGGCGATAGCGCTGCTATCGCCGCGCCTGCGTCGTTGCGAGGCTTGGTTTTCGCTCGCCGGTGACTCACCCTATCCCCAGCCGCCGTTGACGCCCGGCTACCCCGCGCCGACGCGTCCGATCTCGTCCCGGACCGCGGGCAGGAACGCGTTCTTCGGCCCGTTCCGGCCCGACGCCGCCGATGCGCGCGTTCCGCCGCCACCCGCGCTCGCCACACTCGCGCGGGCCGCGCCGGCCGCTGCCCAGTCGTGCGCGGCCGCCTTCAGCGCCAGCAGCGCCGGCCAGGTGGTGGCGTCGATGACGCCGGTGGCCCGGATTCCGTGGGCGGTCTGGAACGCCCTCACCGCCGCAGCGGTGAGGCTGCCGAAGCTGCCGTCGGTGGCGACGGTGGCGCCGGCGGCGACGAGGTGCTCCTGGGCCCAGACGACGAGGTCGCCCTGCGAGCCGCTGCTGAGCGTCGGGTAGCCGGGCGCCGGGCTCGGGGGCGGCAGGGATCCGATCGGCGAGCCGACCGCGCCCCAGCCGGCGGTGGTCGCCTCCTGCCAGTCCCACCAGCTCTCACCGCCCGCCCCGTAGGCGGCCGCGTCCTGGCGGAAGCGCAGCAGAGCCGAGACCGGCGGGCTGTTGTAGATCTGCCCGAGGGGGTAGATCGGGGCGCCGTAGACCCGGTTCAGCGGCCAGGTGTGGGCATAGACGGTGTCCACGCTGGTGCCGATGTCTTGCCAGTACATCTGGGGCAGGTTGTACTGCGCGCCGCCCGGCCCGAGGAACACGGAGTAGGGGAAGGCGGGGTGGTAATCGACGTAGGGGAAGCTCGCGAGGCCGACGGGATAGGACGCACCGACGCCCTTGCGCAGCGCCTGGATGTACTGCTGGGCCTGCGAGTAGCGGCCCTCGTACTCGCTCTCGGCGTCGATCACGAGGCAGTCGGCGCCGTTGCGGGCCGATTGGATGCCGACCTGCGCCTCGGCCAGCGGGGAGTTGCCGTACACGTACTGCCACGCGCACACGTGCAGGCCCTGGGCCTTGAGGGCGGCGACGTTCGCCGGCGAGAACTGCGCCCACTGGTTGCCGCCGTCGCCGGACTTGAGGAACACGGTCTTGACCCCGTGGGCGGCGGCCTGGCGGCCGATGGCGACGGGATCGCCGCCCTGGGAGGCGCTCAGGTACCAGATCCACATCCCGTTGCCGTTGAGGACGCTCGCGCCGGCGGTGACCGGGGGCTGGACCGGCGGCGACACGGCGGGCGCCGGTGGCCGCCGGACCGTGATCCGGATTCCGTTCGAGCGGGAGCTTCCGGGCGACACGAGCCGGAGCACGCCGCTGACCGCGTCCGCGGGAACCGTGACCAGCATCCGGGTCGCGCGCACCATCCGGCCGCTCACGCTCCGGGTCCAGTGCCGGCCGTTGTCGCGGGCGGGGATCAGGATCCGGGTCCGGGCGAGGAGGCCGTGGGCGCCGACCTCGAGCTCGCTGGTGCGCACGACCACGACCGGAGAGCCGGGATAGCAGGGGATGCTCGTGCGGATGCAGTGAACCCAGACGAGCGTCGGGCGCACCACCCTGGCCGCCGCCGCCGCCGGAACGAGGACGGCCACGAGCGCCAGCACCGCCCCCGCCGCGGCCGTCACGGCCGCGAGCCGGGCGGCCGCGAGCCGGGCGGCCGGCGACGCGAGCGTGCTCGGGTGTCGCGCGGGACTCATGAAACCTGGTACCCAAGCTTGGCAAGCTGGTCAAGGTCCGACCCGAGCTGCTGCGTGGCTCCGGCCACCTCGGCGCGGGCGATCGTGTATCCGATCGGGTCATGCCGGCGGGCCGCGCCGGCGATGTCCCGGTAGGCCTGGCTCACCTGCGCGAGGCTGTCGCGGACCGCCACGTGTGCGCCCGTCTCGGGCGGGCTGACAATTCCGGCCCCGAGAGCTCGAGTGAAGGCGGCGGCGGCCGTCGCGTAGGCGTCGGCGAGCCCGTTCGCCGCCGCCCTCTGGGCGCCGGGGTCGCGGGCCTGGGCGAAATCGCCGAGGCCGGCGTCGGCCTGAGCGGAGAGCCGGCCGAGCACAGGGTTCAGGAACCCGGCGTAGCCGGCGCGCGGATCGAGCGGGTAATGCGCGGCGCCGGTGACCCGAACCGTGTTGAGGATGTGCTCGCAGCCGGCGAACAAGCCCCCGCCGGCGGCGAACGTCGGCGCGACGCAGGCGGCGACGGCCACACGCCCGCGCCTGGGCACGAGCAGAACCTCGTAGTGGTGGCGGCCGACGACGTCGTACAGCCGGCCCTGGAGGCCGCTCGGCAGCTTCACCGCCGTGCCCAGCGCCGGCACTGCGGCGACATCGCGGAGCGTCTTGGGCACCAGGCTCGGGCCGAAGGCCACGGTCGTTCCCACGGCGACCACGCCACGTGTCGCCGATGCCGGCCCGGCGGCGGCGTTCGCGCCCGCGAACAGCTCCGGCAGCGACACGCGTCGCGACCCCCAGCTCGCCGGAACCTCGACGCTGACGCCGTCATGGCTGAGCTGGCGCGTCGGCGTCAGGGCGCCGGCCTCCTCACCGCCGCGCCCGGCCAGGAAGCCCGCCAGCGTCGCGACTCCGCACGCCGCGGCGAGGAGCCCGACGCCGCGTGGTGCGCGCCACCGGCGCCGGCGGGGTGCCCGCGGCGCGGGTGCCGGCGCCGGCCACCGCGGTGGCGGCTGCGGCTGCGTCTCGATGACGACCTCGGTCGCCGCGGTGGCACGGGCGGGGATCGCCTGGGTGGCCGAGGTCACACCGGTCGGATCGACGGATCGCGCGCTCGTCTTGATCGAAAGGGTCGCCGCGCGGACCGGCGCCGGCACCGCCGCCCGCGCCTCGAGCGCGCGCCGGGCCGCGGCGATCAGCTCCGCCGCGCTGGCGTAGCGGTCCTCCCGGCGCTTGGCCAACGCCCGGGCGAACACCGCGTCGAGCTCGACCGGCAGCTCCGGCGCCAGCGTGCGCACCGACGGCGGCGGCTGCTCGAGGTGCGCGTACATGGTGGCGATCTTGCTCGAGCGGGGGAAGGGGACGGCGCCGGAGAGACACTCGAACAGGACGGCTCCGAGCGAGTACAGATCGCTGCGGGCGTCGGGCTCCTCGTCACGGATCTGCTCCGGGGAGACGTAATCCGGTGTGCCGACGAACTGGCCCGTCGTGGTGACCGACGTGACCCCGGCGGCGGTGGTCAGTCCGAAGTCGGCCAGGTAGGCGTGGTCGCCGCCGGCCACGAGGATGTTCTGCGGCTTGACGTCGCGGTGGATCAGCCCGGCGGCGTGAGCGGCATCGAGCGCGCGGGCGATCCCGCGGAGCAGATCGAGCGCGTCGGACACCTCGAGGGTCCCGATCAGCTGCTTGAGGTTCGGACCGTCGACGAGGCGCATCGCGATGAACAGGCCGTAGGAGGACTCGCCGGCCTCGTACACCGGGACGATGTTCGGGTGCTCGAGCGTCGCCTGCAGCATCGCCTCCCGCCGGAAGCGCTTGTGGAACGCCTCGTCCTGGCTGAGGTTCGCCGACAGCACCTTCAATGCAACCACTCGGCCGAGCGAGAGTTGCGTCGCGAGGTACACGGTGCCCATCCCACCGGACGCGAGGTAGCCGTCGATCCGGAATCCGGCGATGCGGGTACCCGGCTCGAGCATCAGTGACCGCCGCACGCCTTCCCCACACCGCAGAGCGGTCCCACCGAGCCCGAGTTGCGCAGGGACCCGGCGTGAACCGCCAGCGACCCGGTGTGGATCGAGGTGAGCTGTTCCTCGCGCGCGCTGCGCCCGAGCCCGAATCCGATCCCCGCGCAGCAGATCACGGCGACCGCGGCAGCGAGGGCCCGGCGGGGAGAGGGGAGCAAGGAGCGGGGCGTCTGCACGTCTCGCTCCGAGCGTAACGACCGCGCCGCCGATCGCCCACGCGTGGCAGACAAATAACGCGAGGGTCGCCCGCCGCACGGGACCGGGGGCTGCAGCGGGACAACCCTCGCGTCTAGGAAATGTAACGCCCGGCGGGTGGCGGCGTGGATTAGTTGGCCGGCAAGTCAGATGCCTGCCGGGCGGATTGGACATGCACGCCAGCGGAAGGGCGAGGACCCGGGGGCGCCCCGCCGAGCAGAAGCCCGAGCCCCGCCGTGACGATCAGGACGGCGGCGCCGAGCGTCTCCATGTACAGGCCCGCCTGGGGCGTCGAGCTGGCATTGGCGTAGTGACCGGATCCGGCCGCGATGAGGCCCGTCGCGTGGGCGTCGGGCAGGTCGGCGGCGAGGGCGAGCACGAGCGTCAGCAGTCCGAGCACGCCCAGCGCCACGAGCGCCGGACGGCTTCCCTGACTCCAGGCGCCATACGCGAGCAGGACGGCGAGGATCGCGACCGGAATCAGCGCATCGGCGTGGTGCGATCCTGTCGAGACCGACGTGACGGCCACCGGGCTGAGGGCGGTGTGGACCTCGAACAGCGTCGTGAACTCCGCGACGACGAGCAGCAGCGCCCCGAGCAGGCCGCCGGCGAAAACCGCCGCCGGGACGGCCGATCCGATCCTCGCCAGGCCCCCGGACGGCTCCGACCCTCTGCTATATTCGGGCTTCGCCTCGGGCGGCGTCGCGTTCATCCGTGCTCGCTCCCGGGCGCAGATGGATCCCAGCGATGGAGACGCCGACCTACTAGACAAAAGCCCGCCCTCGACAGCCGCGTCGTGAACGGGCCCCCTGGGCCCTTTTTCATGTCCGCGGCGATGACCGGCAACCACCCCAGAAGAAACCACTTTCATGCCTCGCACCGTCTCGCTCGAAAACACTCGCAACATCGGAATCATGGCTCACATCGACGCCGGTAAGACGACGACGACCGAGCGCATCCTCTATTACACGGGGCGGACCTACAAGATGGGGGAGGTTCACGAGGGTGCGGCCGTCATGGACTGGATGGAGCAGGAGCAGGAGCGCGGCATCACGATCACCTCAGCGGCCACCACGGCGGAGTGGAAGGGCCACCGGATCAACATCATCGACACGCCAGGTCACGTCGACTTCACGGTTGAGGTCGAGCGCTCGCTGCGCGTCCTCGACGGTGCGATCGCGCTGTTCGACTCCGTCGCCGGCGTCGAGCCGCAGTCCGAGACCGTGTGGCGCCAGGCGGACAAGTACTCGGTCCCGCGGATCGCCTACATCAACAAGATGGACCGCATCGGCGCCGACTTCGAGCGCGGCGTGCAGACGATGATCGACCGCCTCGGCGCCCACCCGGTCCCGATCCAGCTGCCGATCGGCGCCGAGTCCGACTTCCGCGGCATCGTCGACCTGGTCGAGAACAAGGCGATCCTCTACCTGGATGAGCTGGGCAAGGACCAGGACGTCGTCGAGATCCCCGAGGAGCTCACCGAGCAGGCGGCAGCGGCCCGTGAGCATCTGCTCGACGAGGTCTCGCACTACGACGACGAGTTGGTGGAGATGATCCTCGAGGAGCAGGAGATCTCCCCGGCCCGGCTCCGCCAGGCGATCCGCAAGGCCACCCTGGAGATCAGGCTGACGCCGGTTCTGTGTGGCTCCAGCTTCAAGAACAAGGGCGTGCAGCCGCTGCTCGACGCGGTCATCGACTACCTGCCGAGCCCGCTCGACGTGCCGCCGATCGAGGGCATCGAGCCCGACAAGTCATCCGAGAACGGCGGCCGTCCCGCGGTCCGTCACGCGTCCGACGAGGACCCGTTCGCAGCGCTCGCGTTCAAGATCATGGCCGACCCCTACGTGGGCAAGCTGACCTACTTCCGCGTCTACTCGGGCAAGCTCGCGGCGGGGTCGCGCGTGCTCAACGTGAGCACGGGCAAGACCGAGCGGGTCGGGCGCATCCTGATGATGCACGCCAACGAGCGCGCGGAGCTGGAGGAGGTCTACGCCGGCGACATCGCCGCCGGCGTCGGGATCAAGCAGGTCGTGACCGGCGACACGCTGGCCGCGCCCGACAAGCCGATCAAGCTCGAGATGATCGTGTTCCCCGAGCCGGTGATCAAGGTCGCGATCGAGCCCAAGACGAAGATCGATCAGGAGAAGATGTCCACCGCGCTCGGGCGGCTCGCCGAGGAGGACCCGACGTTCCAGGTCCGCACCAACGAGGAGACGGGCCAGACCGAGATCTCCGGCATGGGCGAGCTGCACCTCGAGGTGCTGGTCGACCGCATGCTGCGCGAGTTCAAGGTCGACGCCAACGTCGGTCGCCCCCAGGTCTCCTACCGGGAGACGATTCGTGGGTCTGCGCAGAAGGTCGAGGGTCGCTTCGTGCGCCAGACCGGCGGCTCGGGTCAGTACGGGATCGTCTACATCAACGTCGAGGCAGCGCCGGGCGAGGGCTTCGACTTCATCAACAAGATCAAGGGCGGATCGATCCCCACCGAGTTCATCCCGGCGGTCGAGAAGGGGATCGAGGAGGCAATGGAGAACGGCCCGCGGGCCGGTTATCCGATGGTCGACGTCCGCGTCACGCTGACGGACGGCAAGTACCACGACACGGACTCCTCGGAGATCGCGTTCAAGGTCGCCGGGTCGCTGGCGCTGAAGGCCGCTGTCCAGCGCGCCAAGCCGGTGCTGCTCGAGCCCGTGTTCGCCGTCGAGGTGGTCACGCCCGAGGAGTTCATGGGCGACGTGATCGGCGACCTGAACCGTCGCCGCGGCCACGTGAAGGGAATGGAGCAGCGCGGCAACGCGCAGGTCGTCACCGCGGACGTACCACTGGCCGAGATGTTCGGCTACGCGACCGACGTGCGGTCCAACACCCAGGGCCGAGCGACCTACACGATGCAGTTCGACCGCTACCAAGAGGTGCCTCCGAACATCGCCGAGAAGGTCGTCGGCGAGCAGACGGGCACGTAGCAGCAATCCCAGACGGAACTTAGATAGATTGATTGGGTTCGCCCGCAGGGCGGACCACAACCACTGAGCAGAAGGAGCACACCAAAGTGGCGAAGGCCAAGTTCGAGCGCGATAAGCCCCATGTCAACGTCGGGACCATCGGTCACATCGACCATGGCAAGACGACGCTGACGGCCGCCATCACAAAGGTGCTCGCGGAAAAGTTCGGCGGTACTGACATCAAGTCGTTCGACGAGATCGACAACGCTCCAGAGGAGAAGGCGCGCGGGATCACGATCGCGACCTCGCACGTCGAGTACCAGACGCAGAACCGTCACTACGCCCACGTGGACTGTCCCGGACACGCGGACTACGTGAAGAACATGATCACGGGCGCCGCGCAGATGGACGGCGCGATCCTGGTCGTGTCCGCCGCGGACGGCGCAATGCCCCAGACGCGTGAGCACATCCTGCTCGCCCGTCAGGTCGGCGTGCCGTACATCGTCGTCTTCCTCAACAAGGCCGACATGGTCGACGACCCCGAGCTGCTCGAGCTCGTCGAGGTCGAGATCCGCGACCTGCTGTCGGAGTACGAGTTCCCCGGCGACGACATCCCGTTCGTGATCGGGTCGGCGCTGAAGGCGCTCGAGGGCGACGCGGAGTACGAGCAGAAGATTCTCGACCTCGCCGAGGCACTCGACACCTACATCCCCGAGCCCGTACGCGACCTGGACAAGCCGTTCCTGATGCCCGTCGAGGACGTGTTCTCGATCACCGGTCGTGGCACGGTCGCCACCGGACGCGTCGAGCAGGGCATCATCAAGACCGGTGAGACGGTCGAGATCGTCGGCATCAAGGCCACGACCACCACGGTCGTGACCGGTGTCGAGATGTTCCGCAAGATCCTCGACGAGGGTCGGGCCGGCGACAACGTCGGTTGCCTGCTGCGCGGCACCAAGCGCGAGGACATCGAGCGCGGACAGGTGCTGTGCAAGCCGGGATCGATCACGCCGCACACGAAGTTCAAGGCCGAGGTCTACGTCCTCAAGAAGGAGGAGGGCGGCCGTCACACGCCGTTCTTCACCGGATATCGGCCGCAGTTCTACTTCCGCACGACCGACGTCACCGGCGTAGCCAACCTGCCCGAGGGCACGGAGATGGTCATGCCGGGTGACAACGTCCAGATGGAGATCGAGCTGATCCAGCCGATCGCCATGGACCAGGGTCTGCGGTTCGCGATCCGCGAGGGTGGCCGTACGGTCGGCTCAGGAGTCGTGACCGAAGTCATCCAGTAACAGGTAGGAGGCGGCGTGGGCCTGACGGCCCCGCCGCCGTTTTGTTTCCAGCAGATACGACAACGCAGGGGCGGGTCCCGAACCCGGGGACTCGCCCTCAACACTGAAAAGACCCAAGCCTTCATGGCAACCATCGCTCAAAACAAGATCCGCATTCGCCTCAAGTCCTACGACCACACGGCGATCGAGACAGCGGCCAAGGAGATCGTCGAGACGGCGACGCGCACCGGCGCGACCGTGTCCGGTCCCGTCCCGCTGCCGACGGAGAAGAACGTCTACTGCGTGATCCGCTCCCCGTTCAAGGACAAGGATTCACGCGAGCACTTCGAGATTCGCACGCACAAGCGACTCATCGACATCCATCAGCCGACGCCGAAGACGGTCGACTCGCTCCAGCGACTCGACCACCTCCCGGCCGGGGTGGATATCGAGATCCGCTTGGCCTCCTAGGAGTCACGGATGCCAGCGATCCTCGCCAAGAAGCTCGGTATGACCCAGCGGTTCCTCGATGACGGGCGCGTCGAGCGCGTCACCGTGCTCGAGGCCGGCCCGTGCCCGGTGACCGGGATCCGGACCAAGGAGCGCGACGGCTACGAGGCCGTGCAGCTCGCATTCGGTCAGTGCAAGGAGAAGGTCCTGACCCGGGCTGAGCTCGGTCATCTCAAGAAGGCCGATGCGTCGGCGCATCGCCACCTGGTCGAGTTCCGCGACGAGGCCGGCGAGCTGCTGGTCGGACAGACCGTGACCGTGGAGGCCTTCGGGCCCGGCCAGAAGGTCAAGATCTCCGGCACGTCCAAGGGCAAGGGCTTCCAGGGCACGATCAAGCGACACAACTTTGCCAGCGGGCCCAAGTCGCACGGCTCGCACAACGTCCGAGCGCCAGGATCGATCGGCGCCTCCGCGACCCCGTCGCGCGTGTTCAAGGGCCTGCGCGGCCCCGGCCGCATGGGCGGCGCGCGAATCACGCAGCGCGGGTTGACCGTGGTCGAAGTGATCCCGGCCCAGAACCTGATGCTCGTCCGCGGGGCCGTGCCCGGCCCCAAGGGCGGCACCGTGGAGGTCCGGACCGATGGCTAGATCGGCTCCCAAGCTGGGCGGCGGCAGCATCACGCTCGACGCGGCCGCGTTCGAGGCCCGGTTCAACATGCCGCTCGTGCACGAATCCGTGCGCGCCGAGCTGAACGCCCGCCGTCGCGGCACCGCCTCGACGCTCACCCGCGGCAAGGTCTCCGGAGGCGGCGCCAAGCCGTGGCGCCAGAAGGGCACCGGGCGCGCCCGCGCCGGGTCCTCGCGCTCGCCGGTCTGGACCGGTGGTGGCGTGGCCTTCGGCCCGCAACCGCGCGGCTACGTCGTCAAGGTCAACCGCAAGGCGCGCAAGGCGGCGCTGCGCAGCGCGCTCTCCGTCCACGCCGAGCGCGAGTCGCTGGCCGTGTTCGACGCCGAGACGTTCACCGCACCGTCGACCAAGCAGGCGGCGACGCTGCTCGCCGACTGGGGCGCCCCGTCGCCGACGCTGGTCGTGCTCTCCGAGGCCGAGGCCGCAGCCGGCAAGTCGTTCCGCAACATCGACCGCCTGACCGTTCTGCCCGCATCCGACGCCGGCGTCGCCGACGTGATCGGCGCGGCATCGCTGCTCATCTCCGAGACCGCGCTGGCCGAGCTGACCGCACGCGCGAACAAGGCCGGGACCGAATAATGGATCCCAGTCAGGTCATCATCCGCCCCGTCGTGTCCGAGAAGACGTTCGTGCTCGCCGAGACCGGCAAGTACACCTTCCGCGTCCACGACCGTGCGCACAAGACCCAGATCCGGCAGGCGATCGAGGAGCTGTTCGACGTCAAGGTGGTCGAGGTCCGCACGGCGTCCGTGAAGTCCAAGCCCAAGCGCCGCGGCAACATCGCGGGGCGCACGCGCCGCTGGAAGAAGGCCATCGTCCAGGTTCGCGAGGGCGACTCGATCCCGATCTTCCAGGGCCTGGAGGGCTCCGAGTAATGCCGATCCGCAAGCCCAAGCCGACCAGCCCCGGAATGCGATTCGTCACGTATCCGGACTTCGCCGAGATCACGCGCTCCAAGCCCGAGAAGTCGCTCACCGAGGGACTGAAGAAGTCCGGCGGGCGCAACTCGAACGGACGCAAGACCGCCCGCCACCGCGGCGGCGGGGCCAAGCGGCTCTACCGCACGATCGACTTCAAGCGGCTCAAGGACGGCGTGCCCGCCAAGGTGGCGCAGATCGAGTACGACCCCAACCGCTCGGCGTACATCGCGCTGCTCCACTATGCCGACGGCGAGAAGCGCTACATCCTCGCGCCGGCCCGTCTGCGCGTGGGGGCCACGGTCGAATCGGGTCCCGGCGCCGACATCCGCATCGGCAACAGCCTCCCGCTCGCGAACATGCCGGCCGGTACGGTGATCCACAACGTGGAGCTGACTCCGGGTCGCGGCGGCCAGCTCGCCCGCTCCGCCGGCGCCAGCATCCAGCTCCTGGCCAAGGAGGGCGACTACGTCACGCTCCGGCTGCCCTCGGGTGAGATGCGGATGGTCCGCGCCGAGTGCCGCGCGACGGTCGGGACGATCGGCAACGCCGAGCACCAGAACGTGAAGATCGGGAAGGCAGGGCGCAAGCGCCACATGGGCGTTCGCCCGCAGACGCGCGGCACCGCGATGAACCCGGTCGACCACCCGCACGGCGGCGGCGAGGGTTCAACCACAGCGGGACGTCACCCGGTCACGCCTTGGGGTGTCCCCACGCTCGGCTACCGCACGCGGAAGAAGGGCAAGCAGTCAGACCAATACATCGTGCGCGGGCGGAGAAGAGGTAAGAAGCGATGAGTCGATCGAGCAAGAAGGGACCGTGGGTCGAGGAGCGGCTGATGACGCGCGTCGAGGCGATGAACTCCTCGGGCGAGAAGCGCATGATCAAGACCTGGTCGCGCACCTCGACGATCTTCCCGGAGATGGTCGGGCACACGATCGCCGTCCACGACGGCCGCAAGCACGTGCCCGTGTTCATCTCGGAGTCGATGGTCGGCCACAAGCTCGGTGAGTTCGCGCCGACGCGTCTGTATCGCGGACACGCTGCGACGGGTAAGAGACGATGACGCCCGATATCGAGACCCCTTCAGACTCGGAGGACGCGCCGAAGAAGCGGCGGGTTGGTCGGCGGGGCAAGAGCACGGCATCCGAGGGCGCATCTGCGCCGGAGGCCGGCTCGAGGGCCTCCGACGCAGACGCGACCTCGGATGCTGAGGTCGCCGACGACGAGAGCGAGGACGTGGCGGCTGCCTCTGAGGACGTCGACGCCCAGGCTGAGGAGAAGCTCGAGCCTGACACCGCCGATGAGGCTCCTGAGAAGCCGAAGCGTGGGCGGCGGGCAGCGAAGCCTGCGGCCGAGAAGACTCCGAGTGCGCCGGCGAAGCCCGCTGCGCCCAAGCCGGCGCCTTCGCGGCGGCGGGTGGCGCGTGAGCCCGGGGCGCCGATCCCGGTCGTCCGGGCCCAGGCCAAGTACGTCCGCTCGTCGCCGCGCAAGGCGCGATTGGTGTGCGACCACATCCGCGGAAAGACGGTTGAGGAGGCGCGAGCTATCCTGGCCCATACGCCGCGTGCCGTCGCGCGCGATTGGAGCAAGTTGCTCGAATCCGCGGTGGCCAACGCGGAGCACAATCACGAGCTCGTCGGCGAGGACCTGTACGTGAAGTCCATCCATGCCGACGATGGACCGACGATCAAGCGCTTCCGGCCGCGCGCGATGGGGCGCGCGACGAAGATCCGCAAGCGAACCAGCCATTTGACGATCTTGCTCACGCCGAAGGAATAACCATGGGTCAGAAAGTTCATCCTGAAGGTCTGCGCGTGGGCTACATCCACGACTGGAAGTCGAACTGGTTCAACGAACGGAACTTCTCCGACTTCCTGCACGAGGACACGCTGATCCGAAACCACATCATCGGCCGCCTGTCGCACGCCGGTCTGTCGGACATCACGATCCGCAAGAACGCCACCGAGGTGGAGGTCAACATCAACACGGCGCGGCCCGGCATCGTGATCGGCAAGTCGGGGTCGGAGGTCGACCAGCTGCGGCGCGACCTGCACCGGATCACGAACAAGCAGGTCAAGGTCAACATCCTCGAGATCAAGCGCCCCGAGCTCGATGCGCGCCTCGTCGCGCAGTCGATCGCCGAGCAGCTGCAGAATCGCGTCGCCTTCCGTCGCGCCATGAAGCGCGCGCTCACGAGCGCGATCCGGTCCGGCGCCAAGGGCGTCAAGGTCCAGGTCTCAGGGCGACTCGGCGGGGCGGAGATGGCCCGCACCGAGGGCTACTCAGACGGCCGCGTCCCGCTGCAGACGCTGCGCGCTGACATCGACTACGGCTTCCACGAGGCGCGGACGACCTTCGGTCGGATCGGCGTCAAGTGCTGGATCAACAAGGGCGAGATCATGCCCGAGGGCTACACCGGCGCCGATCTGACGATCATGGACGAGCCGGCCCCGCAGGCACCTGAGCGTGGCGGCCGCGACGGACGCAACCGCGACGGTCGCGGCGGTCGCGGTGGCGGTGGCGGTGGCGGTCGTGGCGGCGGACCGGGTGGTCGCGGTGGCGGCCCCGGCGGTCGTGGCGGCGGACCCGGTGGTCCCGGCGGTCCCGGCGGTCGCGGTGGCGGCGGTCGCGGCGGCGGACCCGGTGGTCCCGGCGGTCGCGGCGGCGGCTCCAGTGGCGGCGGTGGCGGCGGTCGTGGTGGCGGCGGCGGTCGCAGCGGCGGCTCCGGCGGCCGTGGCGGCTCGAGTGGCCCCGCAGGAGGGATCACCCGCTGATGCTTTCCCCCAAGCGCGTCAAGCACCGCAAGCAACACCGTGGACGCCGCGCGGGCCTGTCCCGCGGTCAGGTGAAGGTCCAGTTCGGCGAGTACGGGCTCAAGGCCCTCGATGCCGGCTGGCTCACCAACCGCCAGATCGAGGCCGCTCGTATCGCCATGACCCGCAAGATCAAGCGCGGCGGCAAGGTGTGGATCAACGTGTACCCGGACAAGCCGTTCACCAAGAAGCCGGCCGAGACCCGGATGGGCTCCGGCAAGGGCTCACCCGAGGGCTGGGTGGCGGTGGTCAAGCCGGGCCGCGTCATGTTCGAGCTGGCCGGGGTTCCCGAGCCGCTCGCCCGTGAGGCGATGCGACTGGCCGGCCACAAGCTGCCGGTTCGCACCAAGTTCGTGATGCGGGAAGAGGGCTGACGCGATGAAGGCCACAGAGTTGCGTGACCTGAGCGACGCCGAGCTGCTCGATCACATCCGTACCGCACGCCGCGAGTTGTTCGGGCTGCGCTTCCAGCACGCCACCGGCGAGCTCGACAACACCGCGGTCCTGGCGGCCGCCAAGCGCGACATCGCCCGTGCGCTGACCATCGCCGGGCAGCGCGGCATCGACATCAAGCACCGACACCCATCCGAGATCAATGGCTGATACAGAGAACCCCGAAGAGACCGAAGCCGCGGCGCCCGCAGAGGCCGCACCCGAGGCCGCGACGCCCGAGCCGCAGGCTCCCTCGGAGCCCGTCGAAGTTCTGGCCCCCAAGGAGCGCCGGCAGCGAGCCCGCGCCGCGAAGGCCGCGAAGGCCCCTGCCCGCACGCCGCGCACCGCGGAGGAGCGGCGCGAGGAACGGGCGACCGAGCGCACCCGTCAGGCCGCGTCCCGGCGCACGGGGCGTGAGCGTGCGCGCGCCAAGGCACGGGCCCAGGAGCATTCCTCGGAGGCGACCCCGCCCCGCGAGCACGCTCCCGGCCGGCAGAAGTCGCGCCAGGGCATCGTCACCTCCGACCGGGCCGACAAGACGATCACGGTCAGGATCGACCTTGCCCGTCGCCATCGTCGCTACGAGAAGATCGTGCGCACCTCGACGACGCTGCACGTCCACGACGAGGCCAACGACGCCCACATCGGCGACACCGTCGTGGTGCGCGAATGCCGGCCCCTCTCGAGGACCAAGCGCTGGCGTCTGGTCGAAGTGCTGGAGCGTGCGAAGTGATCCAGAACGAGACACGCCTGCGCGTGGCCGACAACACGGGCGCGCGCGAGATTCTCGTGATCCGCGTCCGCGGAGGCTCGCGACGCCGCTATGCGGGCGTCGGCGACGTGATCGTGGCCACCGTCAAGCAGGCGAGTCCTCAGGGCTCGGTCAAGAAGGGCGAGGTCGTGACCGCGGTCGTCGTGCGCACGAAGAAGTCCTATGGCCGCGACGACGGGACCTACATCGCGTTCGACGAGAACGCCGCCGTGCTGATCGACGCCGCCAACAACCCGCGTGGAACCCGCATCTTTGGCCCGGTGGCGCGCGAGCTGCGTGAGCGGAACTTCATGAAGATCGTCTCTCTCGCCCCCGAGGTGCTGTAGCCATGCCGGCACGAATCAAGACCGACGACGACGTGATCGTGATCGGCGGCAAGGACCGCGGCAAGCGCGGCAAGGTGCTGCGCGTGGATCCGAAGAAGGACCGCGTCTACGTCGAGGGACTGAACATCGTCAAGCGCCACCAGCGTCCGCGCCAGGGAATGACGGGCGAGCAGGGCGGCGGCGTGATCGAGAAGGAAGGCCCGATCCACACCTCCAACGTGGCGCTCGCCGATCCCAAGGACGGCAAGCCGACCCGGATCGGGATCGAGATCCACGAGGGCAAGCGCTACCGCGTGGCCAAGCGCAGCGGAACCAGGATCGACTGAGCATGCCGGCACGACTGAAGACCCGTTACAACGACGAGATCCGTCCGGCGCTGATCGAGCGCTTCGGCTACACGACCCCGATGCGGGCACCGCGGATCACCAAGATCACGGTCAACATGGGCGTCGGGGACGCCAAGCAGGACTCCAAGGTGCTCGACGCCGCGAGCGAGCAGCTCGCGACGATCACCGGGCAGAAGCCCAACGTCCGTCGCGCCCGCAAGTCGATCGCCCAGTTCAAGGTCCGCGAGGGGATGCCCGTCGGGCTCGCCGTGACCCTGCGCGGCGATCGTCAGTACGAGTTCCTCGACCGCATGCTGTCGATCGCGATCCCGCGGATCCGCGACTTCCGCGGGCTGAACCCGCGCGCCTTCGACGGCCGCGGCAACTACTCGCTGGGCGTGCGCGAGCAGATCATCTTCCCCGAGGTCGACTACGACGAGATCGACCAGGTCCGCGGCCTGGACATCACGATCACGACCACGGCAGCCAGCGACGATGAGTCGTTCGCGCTGCTCGAGGCGCTCGGCATGCCGTTCGCGAAGGAAGGCCGCCCGCAGGCGGCCACGACACCAGCTTAGGAATCTAGGAGCACATGGCAAAGACCTCACAGCGCGTTCGCCAGCAGCGGACGCCCAAGTACAAGACCAGGGGCTACACCCGTTGCCGCCGTTGCGGCCGCGCCAGGGCCGTGTACCGCAAGTTCGGCGTCTGCCGGATCTGCCTGCGCGAGCTCGCGCACAACGGATACGTCCCCGGGATGACGAAGTCGAGCTGGTAACCGACCATGTCGATGACCGATCCCATCGCCGACTTCCTGACCCGCCTGCGCAACGCCGCCAAGGCGCAGCATCAGGACGTCACGATTCCCTCATCGAAGCTCAAGCGCGAGCTCGCCCGGATCCTCAAGGAGCAGGGCTACATCGAGGGCTTCGAGCTCCAGCCGCCGAGCTCCGATCATCCCGGCGAGCGGATCACGGTGACGCTGAAGTACACCGAGGACCGCAAGCCGGTGATCTCGGGCATGCAGCGCGTCTCCCGCCCCGGCCAGCGCACCTACGTCGACCACGCCCACATCCCCCGCATCCAGGGCGGCATGGGCACCGCGATCATCTCGACCTCCAAGGGAGTCATGACCGGCCACGATGCCCGTATGCAGGGCGTCGGCGGCGAGGTCGTGGCGAAGGTCTGGTAGACACTCAGCGACGCCATGTCCCGAATTGGAAGACAGCCCATCCCCGTGCCCGCCGGCGTCTCGATCGCGATCGAGCCCGAGCGTGTGACCGTCAACGGCCCCAAGGGCGAGCTGACTGAGCGGATCCACCGCGACATCACCGTCGAGCAGGTCGGTGACGAGCTGAAGGTCACGCGCCCGACCGATCGCGGGGAGCACCGCGCGCTGCACGGCCTCACCCGCACCCTGGTGGCCAACATGGTCACCGGCGTCACGGCCGGGTTCGAGAAGCGCCTCGAGATCCAGGGCGTCGGCTACCGCGCCCAGCTGCGCGGCCGCGACCTGGAGCTGGCCCTCGGCTACTCCCACTCGGTGCCCGTCAAGGCGCCCGACGGGATCGAGTTCGAGGTGCCGATGCCGACCAGGATCGTCGTCAGGGGCGCGTCCAAGCAGCAGGTCGGAGAGATCGCCGCCTACATCCGCAAGCAGCGCAAGCCGGAGCCCTACAAGGGCAAGGGCATCCGCTACGAGGGCGAGTACGTCGCCCGGAAGGTTGGTAAGCGCGCATGACCGTCATGACAGCTCCTGCGCGGAGGCTCAAGCGCCGCCGGCGCGTGCGCGCGAAGGTCCAGGGCACCGCCGAGCGTCCCCGGATCTCCGTCTTCCGCTCCAACCGCGGCATCTTCGCGCAGCTGATCGACGACGACGCCGGCCGCACGATCGCGGCGGTCAACTGGACCGAGCCGACCCTGCGCGACCTGGCCCCGATGGACCAGGCCCGCCGCGCCGGTGCACTGCTGGCCGAGCGCGCCCTCACCGCCGGCATCGACAGTGCCGTGTTCGACCGGGGCGGCTACCGCTACCACGGGCGCGTGCAAGCGCTCGCCGAGGGCGCCCGCGAGGGCGGCCTGGGCTTCTGACAACTCGCTACTCTGGATCAACCCACATGGCCCGTGATCGAACAGTCTCATCCAGCGGACTCGACCTGCAAGAGCGCGTCGTCGAGATCAACCGCGTCGCCAAGGTCGTCAAGGGCGGCCGTCGGTTCTCGTTCACCGCGCTGGTGGTCGTGGGCGACGAGCGCGATATCGTCGGCGTCGGCTACGGCAAGGCCAACGAGGTTCCGGTGGCGATCCAGAAGGGTGTCGAGCGCGCGAAGAAGAACCTCTACCGCGTGCCCAAGCACGGCTCCACGATCACCCATCAGACGACCGGCATCTTCGGCGCCGGCCGCGTGTTCCTGAAGCCGGCCTCGCCCGGAACCGGCGTGATCGCCGGCGGCGGCGTCCGCGCGGTCCTCGAGCTGGCCGGTATCACCGACATCCTGTCCAAGAGCCTCGGCTCGCAGAACCCGATCAACCTCGTCAAGGCGACGATGGCCGGACTCGAGTCGCTGCGCACGCCGGAGGAGGTCGCCGAGCTGCGCGGGCTCTCGATCAACCAGGTGCTCGGGCTGAGCACCCAGAACGGTGACGGAGCTGCGTCGCCCTCCGCCTCCGAAGCGGCCGCACCGGTCGCCGAGGCCGGCGCGGACGCCGCGGACGCGGCCCCCGTCGCCACGCCCGAGCCCGACCAGACGCCGGCATGAGCACCGTGCGGGTCACCCAGCGCAAGTCCCGCAACGGCTGCGACAAGCGCCAGCTCGACACGCTGCGCTCGCTCGGCCTGCGGCGGATCGGCCAGTCGGTCGAGGTCGAGGACTCGCCCCAGATCCTCGGCATGATCCACAAGGTGCGTCATCTCGTCGAAGTGGAGAAGCCATGAGCGAGCCGACCGAAGAGCAACCGCCGATCGGCCTGCACAACCTGAAGCCGGCGCCGGGCTCGCGTCGTCCGCGCAAGCGCGTCGGACGCGGCGAGGGCTCAGGCACGGGCAAGACCTCCGGTCGCGGCCAGAAGGGCTACGGCTCCCGCTCGGGCGCCAAGGACCGCGCCCGCTTCGAGGGCGGTCAGAACCCGATTCACATGCGGATGCGCAAGCTGCGCGGCCCGCACATGAAGAAGTCGATGGCGTTCGAGCCCTTCCGCACGCACACCCAGCCGGTCAACCTGCTCGATCTCGAGGCGCGCTTCGCGTCCGGCGACTCGGTCACGATCGAGACGCTGCACGCCAAGGGCCTCGCGACCCGGAAGGGCATTCCCGTCAAGGTGCTCGCCAAGGGCGAGCTGACCAAGCCGCTGACCGTCCACGCCCACGGCTTCAGCACGGCCGCGCGCGAGCAGATCGAGGCCGCGGGCGGCACCTGCCAAGTGATCGAGACGTGAGCGCCTTGCGCGAACGGTTAAGCGAGCCGGAGGCGCAGCGA
This sequence comes from Solirubrobacteraceae bacterium, assembly GCA_035555155.1. GTDB lineage: Bacteria > Actinomycetota > Thermoleophilia > Solirubrobacterales > Solirubrobacteraceae > Palsa-465. The sequence continues at coordinate 59,297 of DATMGZ010000019.1, forward strand.
CAATGTCGGAACGCGGGGCCGGAAGCCCCGCGGAGGATTCTCAGTAAATGATTGCCACGATCGCTGGTGCGTTCAGGGTCAAGGAGATCCGCACCAAGATCCTGTTCACGGCCGTCGTCCTCGCGCTCTACCGGCTCGGGACCCACATCCCCGCGCCGGGCATCAACGCCTCCGCGGTCAACGCGATCCAAAAGAACTTCGGCGGCAACAGCGTCCTGGGGCTGCTGAACCTGTTCTCGGGCGGCGGGCTGGGCCGGATCGCGATCTTCGCGCTCGGGATCATGCCGTACATCACGGCCTCGATCATCCTGCAGCTGCTGACGGTCGTGATCCCGTCGCTGGAGAAGCTGCAGAAGGAGGGCGAGGTCGGACAGGCGCGGATCACGCAGTACACGCGCTACCTCACGGTCGGGCTCGCGTTCGCGCAGTCGATCGGCTACGTGTTCCTGTTCCGCAGCTTCGAGAAGTCGGCCGGCGTGGACGTGGTCGCCAACTTCACGCTGGCCAAGGTGTTCCTGATCGTGATCTCGCTCACCGCGGGCACGGTACTGCTGATGTGGATGGGCGAGCTGATCACCCAGCGCGGGATCGGCAACGGCATCTCGCTGCTGATCTTCGCCAGCATCGTCTCGCGGATCCCGAGCGGGATCCAGTCCTGGTGGAACAACCCCGACCAGGTCTTCCGCGTGATCATGCCGTTCATCGTGGTCGGCGTCGTGGCAGCGATCGTGTTCGTGCAGGAGGGCCAGCGGCGGATCCCGATCCAGTACGCCAAGCGCGTGATCGGCCGGCGGATGACGCAGGGGGGGCAGACCTACCTGCCGCTGCGCGTGAACATGGCCGGCGTGATTCCCGTCATCTTCGCCGCCAGCATCATGGCGATCCCGCCCACGCTCGGACAGCTGTTGGGCCAGAATCGCAACAACTTCGCCACCTCGGTGGCCAACTTCTTCGCCCCGCAGAGCTGGCACTACGTGCTCGGGGAGACGATCTTCATCATCCTGTTCACGTACTTCTACACCGCGGTCACGTTCAACCCGGTCGATCAGGCCGAGAACCTGAAGAAGTACGGGGGCTTCATCCCCGGGGTGCGACCAGGGCGGCCCACGGCCGAGTTCCTCGACCGCATCCTGGCTCGGCTGACCTTCCCGGGAGCTCTGTTCCTGGCCGCGGTCGCGGCCCTGCCGACGATCCTGATCAACCAGACGAGCGCCAACTTCTTCTTCGGCGGCACCTCGATCCTGATCGTGATCGGAGTCGCGCTGGACACGATGAAACAGCTCGAGGCGCAGCTGATGATGCGCAACTACGAGGGCTTCCTGAAGTGAGGTGGCGGCCGCGCGCCGGCCGCCACGGACCCTGCGAGTCGGTGTCCTCGGACCCCGATCGGCAGCCCACCGACAGAGTGACTAAGCTCCGCCTTTCGTGTCCGAGCTGAACCTCATCCTGTTCGGCCCCCCGGGGGCCGGGAAGGGCACACAGGCCGATCGCCTGCGCGATGACTTCCGCCTGCCGTTCATCTCCACCGGCGACATGCTGCGCGGCAACGTCAAGGAGGGAACCGAGCTCGGCCGGCAGGCCCAGACGTTCATGGACGCCGGCGAGCTGGTGCCCGACGAGCTGATCGTGGCCATGGCCGGCGAGCGGCTGAAGGAGAACGACGCCCAGGACGGGTTCATCCTCGACGGCTTCCCGCGCACGATCGAGCAGGCCAAGGCGCTGGACAAGCAGCTGACCGAGATGGGACGCCGTGTGACGGCCGCGCTGCTCGTCGACGTGCCCGACGAAGAGGTCGTGCACCGGATCTCGGGCCGGCGCGTGTGCGTGAAGTCGGGCCACAACTATCACGTCGACTACGACCCGCCCAAGCTCGAGGGCGTGTGCGACCAGGACGGCTCGCGGCTGATCCAGCGCGACGATGACACGGACGACGTGGTGCGCAACCGGCTGAAGGTCTACCACCACCAGACCGAGCCGCTCGTCGACTACTACGACGACCAGGGACTGATGCGCAGGATCGACGGGACGCGCAGCCCGGCCGAGGTCCACGACCACATCCGGGCCGTGATCGCCACCCTGCGTATGGAAGACGACGTTTGAGCGGCGGGCCGCAGTGATCATCAAGAAGAGCCCCGAGGAGATCGACCGCATGGCGGCCGCCGGGGGGATCCTCGTCAAGACGATGAACCTGCTGGCCAGCAAGGTCCGGCCGGGGGTCAGCACCAAGGAGCTCGACGAGGCGGCGGAGAAGTTCATCCGCTCCCAGGGAGCGGAGCCGGCGTTCAAGGGCTACCGCGGCTTTCCCGGGTCGATCTGCGCTTCGCCGAACTCGATGATCGTGCACGGGATACCGGGCCCGTACAAGCTTGGTCGCGGCGACATCCTGTCCGTCGACATCGGCGTGATCCTCGACGGCTGGGTGGCCGACGCCGCCCGCACGCTGCCGGTGGGACCGATCTCGCCGGTGGCGCGCAAGCTGCTGAGGACGACCGAGGAGTCGCTGCAACTCGCCGTCGAGCAGTGTCGAGTTGGCAACCGGCTCGGCGACGTCTCGCACGCGGTGCAGCAGCACGTCGAGGCGGCCGGGTTCTCGATCGTCCGCTCGCTCGTGGGCCACGGCATCGGCCGCAGCATGCACGAGGATCCGCAGATCGCCAACTACGGCAATCCCGGCACCGGCGTGCCGCTCGAGGAGGGGATGGTGCTCGCGGTCGAGCCGATGGTGACCGCGGGGCGTCACGCCGTGCGGATGGGCGAGGATCACTGGGCGATCTACTCTCAGGACGGGTCGCTGGCGGCTCATTTCGAGTTCACGATTGCGATTACCGCCGCGGGTCCCCGTATCCTGACCCCCTGGCACGAGGCCGGAAACGGCCGTGCTGCCGCCTGACCGCGGGCGCACAACTGCCCCTGCTAGTATCACGCGTTGCGCTTGCGGGGCATGCTTTCGCGCTGCGTGGCGCTCCTCGGCGCGGTAGCGGCGACTGTACCGGTCGCCAGAGCCGGCGTCGCGAGGAACATTCTTGAAATCACCTGATGAGAGCGAACGAGCGTGAAGGTACGACCGTCGGTCAAACCGATGTGCGAGAAGTGCAAGATTGTCCGCCGGCGCGGCCGCGTGCTGGTGATCTGCTCCAACCCGCGGCATAAGCAGAGGCAGGGCTAATGGCGCGTATTGCGGGGGTCAATATTCCGCTGAACAAGCGGGTCGAGATCGGTCTGACCTATGTGTATGGGATCGGTCGGTCGACCTCGAACACGCTGCTGGCCGAGGTCGGGGTCTCCCCGGACACCTACGTCCGTGACCTGACCGAGGAGGAGGTCGTCAAGCTGCGCGACCTGATCGACTCCTCGCTCACCGTCGAGGGCGACCTGCGCCGCGAGCGCTCCCAGAACATCAAGCGCCTGCAGGAGATCGGCTGCTACCGGGGCCTGCGCCACCGCCGTGGCCTCCCCGTCCGCGGTCAGAACACGAAGACCAACGCGCGTACCCGCAAGGGTCCGAAGCGGATGCAGGTGGCCGGCAAGAAGAAGGCGGGCAAGAAGTGAGCCCGGCACCCAAGCGCCCCGCTCGTGGCCGCCGCCGGGTTCGCAAGAACATCCCGATCGGCCAGGCCCACATCAAGACCTCGTTCAACAACACGATCGTGTCGCTCACCGATCGCGAGGGCAACGTGATCGCCTGGGAGTCCGCCGGTGGAGCCGGCTTCAAGGGCTCGCGCAAGTCGACGCCGTTCGCCGCCCAGGTGACCGCCGACGCTGCCGCTCGCAAGGGCATCGAGCACGGACTGCAGAAGGTCGAGGTGTTCGTGAAGGGCCCCGGATCCGGCCGCGAGACCGCGATTCGCTCACTCCAGGCCGCTGGGCTGGAAGTGACCGGCGTCAAGGACGTCACACCGCAGGCCCACAATGGCTGTCGCCCTCGCAAGCGGCGCCGCGTCTAGCCGGGGGTAGGGATGGCCAGAGACACATCGCCACAGTGCAAGCAGTGCCGCCGCGAGGGCCAGAAGCTGTTCCTCAAGGGGGAGCGCTGCCTGACCGACAAGTGCGGGGTCGAGCGTCGCTCGTATCCGCCCGGTGAGCATGGCCGCGGGCGCCAGAAGCAGAGCGAGTACCGCGTCCAGCTGCGCGAGAAGCAGAAGGCCCGGCGCTACTACGGCGTGCTCGAAAAGCAGTTCCGGCTCTATTACGAGAAGGCCAGCCGTCAGCCCGGCATCACGGGCGAGAACCTGCTGCGGATGCTCGAGTGCCGCTTCGACAACGTGCTCGTGCGCCTCGGCTTCGCCGCGTCGCGTCGCCAGGCCCGGCAGCTGATCCTGCACGGTCACTGGACCGTCAACGGACGTCGCGTGAACATCCCCAGCTACCAGCTGCGCGACAACGACGTGATCGCCATTCACCCGAAGTCGACCGCGACACAGGTGATCCGCGAGGCAACCGAGCTCACCGGCCAGGTGCCGGCGTGGCTCCAGGCGGACCACGACTCGCTCACGGCGAAGGTGCTGCGCAAGCCCGAGCGGCGCGAGATCGCCGCACCGGTCGAAGAGCAGCTCATCGTCGAGCTGTATTCCAAGTAGGACCAAAGCTTTCAGTCGCGCGATCCCCGGGATCGGCGCGGCGCTGACAGTCGTCCCAGGCGGCGGCAGGAACCCACGACGTTAGGACCCCGATGCTCGACTTCCAAGTCCCCCGAATCTCCAGCGAATCAGTCGACGACAACCGCGGCTCGTTCACGATCGAGCCGCTCGATCGCGGGTTCGGCTACACGTTCGGCAACTCGCTGCGCCGCGTCCTGCTGTCGTCGCTCGCGGGAGCGGCCGTCACCAGCGTCAGGATCGAGGGCGTGGCCCACGAGTTCTCGACCATCCGGGGTGTCAAGGAGGACGTGACCGACATCGTCCTCAACCTCAAGGGCATCGTGTGCCGGATGCACTCCGACGCAACGGAGATCGAGGCCCCGCTGGTCGTCACCGGCCCGGGTGAGATCACCGCCAAGGACATCGACCTGCCCTCCGGCGTCGAGATCCTCAACCCTGACGCGCACGTCGCCACGCTCGAGAAGAAGACCAAGCTCGAGGTGTATCTGACCATCGGTCGCGGGCGCGGCTACCGGCCGGCGGAGGAGAACAAGTCCCCCGACCAGCCGATCGGCGTGATCCCGATCGACTCGATCTTCTCGCCCGTGCGCCGCGTCGCCTACAACGTCGAGCAGGCCCGCGTCGGCCAGAAGACCGACTTCGACAAGCTCACGCTCGACATCGAGACCGACGGCTCGATCGACCCGCACGCCGCGCTGCGCGAGGCGGCGGAGATCCTGATCTCCCAACTGGCGATCTTCACCGACGCCGACCGCGTGATCGAGCTGCGCGACGTGGGCACGCCGGGCGCGCTGGACCCCGCACTCGGCGGAGCCGGCGCCGGCCTGGCCGCCGCCAGCCGTCCCGCCAACGCGATGGACGATATCCTGATCGAGGAGCTCGAGCTGGGCGTCCGGTCCTACAACTGCCTCAAGCGCGCCGGCATCCAGACCGTCGGCGACCTCATCGCCAAGACCGAGTCCGAGCTCAACGCGATCCCCAACTTCGGCAAGAAGTCGATCGACGAAGTGATCGAGACTCTGCACGCGCGGGGCCTCGGGCTCCGGAACGACTAACCTGTCCTGCCATGCGCCACCAGCGTAAGCGTTATCAGCTCAGCCGCAGCGCCTCGCACCGCAAGGCGCTGCTGATGAATCTCTGCAAGGAGATCATCGAGCACGAGCGGATCAAGACGACCGAGACCAAGGCCAAGGCGGTCAAGCCCGAGGTCGAGAAGCTGATCACACTGGCCAAGCGCGGCGATCTGCACGCGCGCCGCCAGGCCCTGTCGGCGCTCGGCCAGGACAAGTTCGCGGTCTACAAGCTGTTCGACGAGATCGCCCCGCGCTACAGCGAGCGTCCCGGTGGCTACACGCGGATCCTGAAGCTCGGGCCGCGTCGCAGCGACTCGACCGAGATGGTCTTCATGGAGCTGGTGTAGGGAACCGGGTCCGGGGCGGCTGGCGGCGTGGTGGTCGGGGCGCCTGTCGCGCGGCTGCTGTTGGAGTACGACGGGGGTGAGTTCGCCGGCTGGGCGCGCCAGCCCGGTCATCGCACCGTGCAGGAGGAGGTGGAGCGGGCGCTGTCCGTGGTGCTCGGCGGCTCTGCGGGCGGTGGCGTTCGGCTGACCGTTGCCGGGCGGACCGATCGGGGCGTCCACGCGTGGGGGCAGGTCGCCAGCTACGGGGGTCCGGTCGCGCCCGTGCGGGGGCTGAACGCGCTGCTCCCCGACGATGTCGCGGTGCTGTCGTGCTCGTGCGCGCCGGACGGGTGGAGCGCGCGCCACGACGCCACGAGCCGGGCGTACTGCTACCGGCTGCTGGCTCGGACGGGGCGGAGCGCGCTGGAGTCCGGGCGGGCGCTGTGGTGGCCGCACACCGTTGACGTGGGTGCGCTCGATCGGTGCGCGACGGCGCTGGTCGGCACGCACGACTTCACCGCGTTCACCCCGACCGAGACCGAGCACGTGCGGTTCGAGCGGGAGGTGTATCGGGCGGAGTGGCGGCGGGGTTCGGGTCGCGCCGGCCGCGTCCCGGCGGTTTCTGCGGACGTGCTGGAGTTCTGGATCGAGGCCGACGCGTTCATGCGGCAGATGAACCGGGTGCTCGTGGGGACGATGCTCGAGGTGGCCGGGGGGCGCCGGACGGTGGCGGACTTCGAGGCGCTGCTCGGAGGGCGTCCGCGGTCGGAGGCGGGGAAGACGGCGCCGGCGCATGGGCTGTATCTGGCCGGCGTGGGGTATGGGGGGGAGCGGGTTCTGGGGTAGCGGGGTGGGGGCGTCGGGTGGGCGCCGGCGCACGGCGTGCTGCGGATGGAGGGTCCGGATGAGCCGGCCGGGATCGGGGCGGCCGGACTGACGGGGCGTCTGACGACTCTGTGACGCCACGTGCCGGGTTTGCGACCAGTCGGGTTGGTCTTTGTACCGATTTGGCGAGATCGGGGGTGGGCGGGCTCGGGATGGCGGATCCTGGGGCGATGGGTCCCGGATTTGGTGCTTATGTCGACAAACCGACCAGGCGCAGACGCTCCTCGGCCATCTAAGCGCCCCGCAGGCGCTTACCTGCCCAAAGTCGTCTCGCCCGCGGCAGTTTGTCGACTTATGCACGTCGTCGACACGGCCGATGCGGCGGTGTCGTGGATTGCCTCGCAGCAACTCGGCCTGATCACGGTGGAGCAACTCCGACTCGCCGGGCTCGGGCGCGGCGCGGTCCGCCGGCGCGTCCCCGCCGGACGACTGCATCGGGTACATCGCGGCGTCTACCTCGTGGGGCACGCTGCCCCGCATCCGGACGTGCCGCTGCTGGCCGCACTGCTCGCCTGTGGTGAGCGGGTGTACCTCAGTCATGTGTCGGCGCTTGCGCTGTGGGAGCTCGCCCGAGCTCCCACCACCGAGGTCGAGGTGACGGCTGTCGGATGGAACTGCAAGTCCCGCCCCAGCATCCGCGTCCACCGCGTCGACGCGCTCCATCCGCTGGACCGGCGAGCCCGCTCCGGCATCCCCGTGACCGCGCCGGCCCGCTCCCTCCTCGACTTCGCCGCCACCGCGTCGGACGAGGAGACCCGGCGCGCGATCGCGGAAGCCCGGGTGCGCCGGCTCCTCCGCCCCGGCGAGCTGGCGGCCGCCGCCGACCGGGCGCCCCGACGTGCCGGCACCGCCCACATCCGCGCCCTGCTGAAGCACGAGGGCGAGCCCGTCCTCACCCGCTCCGACGCCGAACGCCGCATGCTGGCGCTCGTTCGCGACGCGCAGCTCCCGCCCCCGCGCACAAACACCCGCTTGCTCGGCTTCGAGGTCGACTTCCTGTGGGCGGAGCAGGGCCTTGTGGTCGAGGATGGACGGGTACGCGTTCCACTCCAGCGCCAGCAGCTTCGAACGCGACCGCCGGCGTGACGCGATCCTCGAGGCCGCGGACTACCGGGTGATGCGCGTCACGTGGAAGCAGCTCATCGAGGAGCCGATCGCCGTGGCGGTGCGAATCGCGCAGGCGATGCACGCCGCCGGCGCCGCGAACCAGAACGCCCGATGACCGTCCCACCCCCAACGCAACCGCCCACCCCACTCGTGGGCCTCCCCGAAACGTTGCCCC